>CAZKHT010000042.1:0-15064 GCA_964552595.1 uncultured Burkholderiales bacterium | reverse complement strand
GAAGTTGGTGAAGGTCAGCTCACTTTGCTCGCCCGCCACCCGAGGAAGCACGGGCGGCGCATCGGCTAAGGGTGCATGGATATAGAAGCTGGGCAAGCGCAGGACGCGCTCCGTGAAGCGTTCAAGCCCACGCCTTGGCGTCAAATGAATATCGCTGATCAAGTAATCCACGGCGCGCAGGCCGCTGGTGGCGGCGTCGTGAAAGCTAATCTGTACCGGCGCGGGTTTGAAAGCGCAGACCAGGGGCCGGTTATTATCAAAATGCCCGGCCAGGCAAATCAAGATATCTATCCTGTCCGAGCGTATCAGTTGCGCAACCTGGCTATCGTCCAAACCGTGTATAGGCCGCCACAGCTCGGCACACTCGGCCAGCGCGCGGGTATAGGCGTCCGCCGCCACGATATCAGCGTAAAGCACATGCTGAAACTGTTCACGATTATGGTGTTGAAGTAGAGGCAGGATGTTACGCCCCACCGGATGATCACGAAAATCCGAGGACAGCCAGGCTACGCGTAAATGTTTGCGTGGCGCTGTATCGATTTGCGACGGAGCTTGTTGCGCAGGCAAAGGCTGGGCCAAGGTCGCCGCGAAGACCTCGTGCGCAGCGAACAACTCGGCCTGGCTAAGCCCGGCTTGATACAGCAAAGTCGTGAGGAGGTTGCGCTGCGCGGTCACATGCTGAGGGTTAAGCTCAATCGCGGCACGAAAACTGGCTATGGCCTGCGCTTGCTTGCCCTGCTCGCGCAAGGCCATGCCTAAATTATTGTGCGCCTCGACGAATTTTGGATGTAACGCCAGTGCGGTGCGCAGGCAAATCTCGGCTTCGCTATAGCAAGCCAATTTGCTCAAGCTAATGCCTAGATTGTTGTAGGTCTCGGCGTCGTCGTTCTGAATCGCGAGCGCGGCACGATAGCAAGCGATCGCCGCTTCCGTCTCGCCGCTTACATCGTAGATATTCCCTAAGAGCTTATACGCGGCGCTATCCTGGGCGTTGAGCTGCAAGACCTGCTGGCAAGCCTGCATCGCCTCCGCCAATTTCCCTTGGGCAAATAAAGTCTGAGCCAGATTGCGCCACCACTGTATTTGTCCGGCGTCTTGCGTTAGCGCTTCACGGTGGGCTGCCTCGGCTTCGGCCATGCGGTTTAATGCAGCCAAAGCCAAGCCCAAACTATTTAAATACAAACCCGGTCGTTGGCTAAAACCTAATGCCTGTTGGATGAATTCACACGCATCCGCGAAGTGACCGAGTTGATGCGCGAGCACACCGCGTAAATGCCAGGCGTCGGCGTGATTGGATTCCATTTCGAGAACGGCACGATAGTCAGAGTCGGCTTGGTCGAGATTGCCCGCTTGGTGATGCGCGATCGCCCGCGCGAGTAAGACGTGTACGGACTGTTCAGGCATGACTCGCCTGGCGCGGCACGCCCTTAATCCGGGGCACGTCCGGCGATGGCGGCCAGCGGGGGAAGCACGTCGGCGTTTTGCGCACGATGACGAAGCGCGTGGTCCATGAGCACCAGCGCTAAAAGCGCTTCAACAATAGGCGTTGCCCGTATGCCGACGCAGGGGTCATGGCGGCCCGTGGTAATCACCTCGGTCGCTTGACCGTGGATATCGATGGAACGCTTAGGCAAAGCGATACTGGAAGTGGGTTTAATCGCGACGGACACCACGATGTCTTGCCCGGTGGAGATGCCGCCGAGTATGCCGCCCGCGTGATTGCCAACGAAACCTTGGGGCGTTAGTTCATCACCGTGCACGCTGCCGCGTTGAGTCACGCTCGCAAATCCCGCACCGATTTCCACGCCCTTGGCGGCGTTGAGTCCCATCATGGCGTAGGCAATATCGGCGTCCAATTTATCGTACAAGGGTTCGCCCAAGCCCACCGGAACCTTCTCCGCGACGACGCAAATCTTCGCGCCTATGGAATCCTTTTGTTTCCGTATCGCATCCAGATAATTTTCCAGCGCCGCAACTTGCGCATTGTCGGGGGCGAAAAAGGGATTTTGTTCTACATCTTCCCAACGCTTAAATGGAATTTCGATTTCGCCCATTTGACTCATATAGCCGCGTATCAGCGTGCCATATTTTTCGCGTAACCATTTCTTCGCAATTGCCCCCGCCGCGACGGTAGGCGCGGTCAAGCGCGCGGAAGAGCGCCCACCTCCGCGAAAATCGCGCACCCCATATTTTTGTAAATACGTGTAATCGGCGTGACCAGGACGAAAAGTGTTCGCGATGTTGCCATAGTCTTTGCTGCGCTGATCTTCATTGCGGATCAACAGCGCAATCGGCGTACCGGTAGTCTTGCCCTCGAAAATGCCGGACAGAATTTCCACGGTATCGGATTCTTTGCGCTGGGTGACATGGCGCGAGGTGCCCGGCTTGCGCCTATCCAGCTCTACTTGAATGTAGTCAGCGCTTAACGGCATGCCGGGTGGGCAGCCATCGACCACGCAGCCTATCGCGGGGCCGTGCGACTCGCCGAAAGTGGTGACCGAAAAAAGTTTACCCAGTGTGCTGCCTGACATGACTGTGCAACGCGTGCTCGCAAAAAGAATTCGCGAAGTTTAACATATCGCACACTTGCGCTTGCGCCCTTAGGCAACGCTGACGCTCGCAAGAAAGCCGCACTAGGTTAAACACCTCGGATCTAATTTCATTCTTTTTCGATAAGGAGATTTCATGAAAGCGATATTGATGCGCGCCGCCGGCGCTGCCGATGTGCTTTCACTGGGCGAGCTCGCTCGTCCGGAGTTGAACGATGCGGATCAGATTTTGGTGCGCTTGGCCGCCGCCGGGATTAATCCGCTGGACACTAAATTGCGGCAGAAACCGTTTTACCCCGATGCCCTTCCCAGCGTGCTGGGTTGCGACGGCGCCGGCATCGTGGAAGCCGTGGGCGGCAATGTGCAGCGCTTCAAAGCGGGTGACGAAGTCTATTTTTTCAACGGCGGTTTGGGCCAAGCGCAAGGCAATTATGCGGAATACACCTTGGTCCACCAAGACTATGCGGCCTATAAACCGCGCCATATCAGCATGGAAGAAGCGGCGGCCCTGCCTCTCGCTCTCATTACCGCCTGGGAGGCGTTGTTTGATCGGTGTTGCTTGCAAGCCGAGCAAACAATATTGATACATGGTGCCGCCGGGGGCGTCGGCCATCTCGCGGTGCAATTGGCCAAACAAACCGGTGCGACAGTACTGGCGACAGTAGGCTCCATGGAAAAAGCCGCCTGGGTGACGTCGCTAGGGGCAGATCGGGTATTCGTCTATGGCGATGTGGATTTCACCACAGCGGTCTTGGATTGCACTCATGGTCGCGGCGTAGACATCGTGTTAGACACCGTGGGTAAGGATACTTTCTGCCGCTCCTTCGCCTGCACCCGAGTCTACGGCCGGATTGTTTCACTCTTGCAATGGGATTGCACCGAGGAACAAATGAAAACCGCCCGCACCCGCAATCTCGCTTTGATTTCCGAACTCATGCTCACTCCGACTTTATTGGGTATGCACGAGGAACGTGTGCACCAGAGACGAATTCTGGAAGAAGGCGCGCGCTTAGTCGAAGCGGAGAAATTAAAAGTCGAAGTAACGAAAGTCCTACCACTAGAAGCCGCCGCTGAAGCGCATCGCTTCATTGAGACTGGGCATACCACGGGGAAGATTGTTCTTAAAATTGCGTAGTCTCGTGCCGACTTTAGCGGTTCGGCGTATTATTTTCGGGCCAAACAAAAGGCTTGCGCTTAGGTTTCAGTTCTTCAGATTTAGTCGCACCTCTGCGCGGGTTTCATTGGGGCTAGGCAGGAGACTCGATCCAGGACGCTATAAACTCCGCAACATGGTCACGCCCCAGGCCACACCGAAGCCGGTGACCGTGCTATTCACCGCGCCCAAGCCGCCTTCACAACTGCTTGCGGACAAATCCATGTGCAACCACGGCCTGTCTTCCACAAAACGCAGTAGTAAACGCGCGGCTAAGATATGATCGGCGCCGCCCTCCATGGTGCATTGTTTGATGTCCGCGATTTTGCTGTCCAGCGCGGGCTCATAATCGGCATCTAAGGGAAACACGTTGACTCGCTCACCGCTGACCTTGCCCGCCGCAACAGCCTGACTCAACAGATTTTCGTTGTTGCCCAGCACGCCGCTATAGCGGCTGCCCAAAGCCACGGCCATGCTGCCGGTCAAGGTAGCGAAATCGAAAATCGCATCCGGCTTTGCGCGCGCGGCCAGGGTCAAGGTGTCGGCCAAGACCAAGCGACCCTCGGCATCGGTGTGCACTACTTCTATCGTAGTGCCATTGAGCGCGGTGATGACTTCATTTTGTTTGTAGGCCAAAGGTCCGATGTGGTTTTGCGCAATCGCGAGCCATACATCCAACCCGATTTGGAGTTTTAAACGCGTAGCGGCCAACAATATTCCTAGGGCGACTGCCGAGCCATTCATGTCTTCGTGCATGCCCTGCATATATTTCGCCGGCTTTAAATTGTGGCCGCCGGTGTCGAAGCAAATGCCCTTGCCCACTAGGGCCACGCGTTGTATCGCGCCTTTGGGCCGGTAGGATAAATGCACGATGGCGGCGTCTTGTTCCGCACTGCCTTGGGCGACGGCAACGAAGGCGCCAGCGCCCATTTTTCTTAAGCGCTTGAGATCATATTCCTCGAATTTCCAATCTTGCGCCCGCGCTAATTGTTTAACCCGGGCGCGATAACTGCCGGGCGTGAGCTCGTTCGGCGGCAGTAGAGTTAGAGCGCGAGTTAAGGTATTGCCTTCGGCGATGGCGTAAGCGTGGGCATAGGCATCGGCAGCTTGATGTCCATATACCGTAATCCGCTTCACTTTCTCCGCCTTGGGTTTTTGCTTACGCATGGGCAGGGCCGCGCTATTCAACACCGCCACATACACGGCGGCGGGTGCGGCTTCGGCGCGCTGGTTTGCATCGCCGAATAAGGCCAGGGTGATGTCCGTCGGCTGCTCCCCGCTGAGCAGAGCCATGCCTTTGCGTAGCACGGTGTATTGCTCAAACGGCGTGGCCCTTTCATCCAGCATTACCCAGGCGATCAAGCCGCCTTGTGCAGTATCAACCGCCACCGGCGTCAACAGCAGCGCCTTCAAGTCCATGCGTTTACGTTTCAGCGTGCTGATCAAACCTTGCGCGAGGGGAAAGTTGCTCAAGCTTTCCAGCTTTTCCGCACGCGGTAAAACGGCTAGCACATGGGTCGCGCCTTGCATTTGCTGGGCGCTGATGACTTGCTTGTTTTCAATTACTTCGGGCAACATGCGGGGGCCTTTCGAACTGCGTAAAATGCAGTAATGGGTTGACTAATACGGGGTTTTTCGTAATGATAACAAACTTCGTTCGACTCACTGCCGGGTTAATTTAAAGGTCAAATAGTTACGGCAATGCCCTGCGATTGCGCCAGCTGGGGAGTTTAGGTGCGAATCGCGACACGCAATTCTCTTTTTTCAATTCGATAGTCTGTGCGGCTTTAAGAGCGTGGGCGAAATCGAATCAATCGGATACTCAAGGAACCGCGTATGAATTTGGAAGATAAAAAACGCGTTCTGCGCGAGATGGTGCTTGCGCGCCGCTTCGAAGAACGGTGTTACCAAGCTTATATCGAACGCAAAATCGGAGGCTTTCTCCATCTCTATCCCGGCCAAGAAGCCTGCTGCTTCGGCGTCATGGAAGCGGCCCGCCCTGGCCACGATTATGTGATCACCGGTTATCGCGACCATGTGCACGCGATCAAATGCGGTGCCGATCCCAAAGCTGTGATGGCGGAGCTATATGGAAAGGAAACCGGTGTTTCCAAAGGTCGCGGCGGCTCCATGCATATCTTCGACGTGGCGCATCGTTTCATGGGTGGTTATGCCTTGGTCGGCGGACCCTTCCCCTTAGCAGCTGGCATGGCCAAGGCCATCCAGATGAAAGGCGGCGACGAGATTTCGATTTGCTTCTTGGGCGATGCCGCGAATAACCAGGGCACTTTTCATGAGACCTTGAATATGGCGGCGCTGTATAAATTGCCGGTGCTCTTCGTCTGCGAGAACAATCAATACGGCATAGGCACGGCCATCGATCGCTCGACTGCAGTGCTGGATCAATTTAAACGCGTCTGCGGTTACGACATCCAAGCCAGCCAATGCGACGGTCAAGATTTCGACGTGGTGTATGAGCACGCGAAAAAAGCCGTGGCCCATGTTCGCAATGGCAATGGCCCGTATTTCTTGGAGCTGATGACGTATCGCTATCGCGGCCACTCCATGTCGGATTCGCGCGGCTATCGCACACGCGAGGAAGAAGAATTATGGAAACAGCGCGATCCGATTTTCATTTTGCGTGATCGCCTCATCGACAACAAAGCACTGACCATGGACGAATTCAGCGCCATGGAAAAAGAAATCGATCATTACATCGAGCACGACATCATCGCCTTCGCCGAAAGTTCACCCGAACCCGCGACGGCCGAGCTTGAAAAATACGTGCTGGCATAGCGCGGCATCTACAGGGAAGAATCATGGCTGAGATTATGTATTGGGAGGCGCTGCAGCGCGCACACGACGAAGAGATGGCGCGCGATCCGCTGGTCATCTGCATGGGCGAGGATATAGGCGTGGCCGGCGGCACCTATAAAGCCACCAAAGGCTTGTATGAAAAATACGGCCCACTGCGGGTGATGGACACGCCGATTTCGGAGAATAGCTATACCGGCTTGGGCATAGGCGCATCGTTCTTGGGTGTGCGCGCCATTATCGAAATCATGTCGGTGAATTTCGCTTGGCTGGCGATGGACCAAATGTTCAATTCCGCCGCCAAGGTGCGCTATATGTCGGGCGGCCAATTGACCGCGCCGGTGGTGTTTCGCTCCCCCGGCGGCAGCGCGCATCAACTCGGCGCCCAGCATTCGGCGCGCATGGAAAAAGTCTTTATGGGGGTGGCCGGCTTACGCGTGGTAACGCCTTCTAATCCGCGACAAGCTTATGGCCTCTTGAAATCCGCGGTGCGCTCCGACGACCCGGTGTTCTTATATGAACACGAATTGATGTACAACATGAAAGGCGAAGTGCCAGACAGCGAATATTTTCACCCGCTGGAAGGTTCGGAAGTCGCGCGTCCGGGGACGGACATTACCCTCTTCGGCTACAACATTTCGGTGCACTGGTGCCTCAAGGCGGCGGAAATTTTAGCGACGCAATACCACATCAGCGCCGAAGTCGTGGACCTGTATGCACTATCGCCCTTGGACCGAGCCGGCATAAAAAAATCGGTTGCTAAGACGCACAAAGCGGTCATCGCCGAAGAAGACGAAGCGCCTTGTGGCGTGGGGTCGGAAATCATCGCCATCATCAATGAGGAATGTTTTTTCGAGCTCGATGCCGCGCCGGTGCGCGTGCATTCGGCGCTGGTGCCTCAGCCCTATAATCACAAACTGGAAATGGCCGCGATTCCCGATCACGAGGATGTGGTCAATGCGGTGCTGAAATTATTTGGCAAAGCTAAGTAACGCCTCAACGGTCGGTTTACGCTCGCTCAGGCGACGCCTCATTTGAAAAGAATTTAGGAAACGGAATGTCCGCACACTACGTCATCACCATGCCGCAACTCTCAGACACCATGACCGAAGGCGTGGTGGTGACTTGGGAAAAGCAGGCCGGCGACCGCGTCGAGCGCGGCGATATCGTCGCCACGGTGGAAACCGATAAAGCCATCATGGATGTGGAAGTCTTCAAAGCCGGTTTTCTCGCCGGACCGCTGGCGGAAGTAGGAAGCACGGTGCCGGTAGGCGCGGCCTTAGGCTATATCACCGACACGGCAGGCGATCTTGCCATCGGCAAAGACGAAGTCGTCACTGAGCAAGCCCCCTCAGAAATGATACCGCATCACGCCGGCGTCGCCGTGGTGATGCCGCAACTTTCGGACACCATGACCGAAGGCGTGGTCGTGACTTGGGAAAAAAATATCGGCGATACGATTAAGCGTGGCGACATCGTCGCGACGGTAGAAACCGATAAAGCCATCATGGATGTGGAAGTCTTCCACGAAGGCTTTTTATCCGGCCCGCTGGCCGATGTCGGCAGCGTGGTGGAAGTCGGCCATCCCATGGCTTTCATCGTCAACGAAGCGGCCAAGGTGGTGGACACCGCTGTCATCATCACTGCCGAACATAAAGTTACGGATGTGCATCGTAAAGGCGGTGCTGCCGCAAACGCATCTGGCGCGGCCAGTACCACACCTAGCGCCTCAGCGAGCGCTGTGCCGTCCACGGCACCGGCAGCGCAAGTCGCGCACGCCACTAGCGGCGCCGCGCCCGTCGCCCGCGTCGCTGGCCGTAAAGCTTCGCCCTATGCACGCAAAGTCGCCGGGCAATTAGGTGTGGACATGCAAAGTGTGGCGGGTAGCGGGCCCGAGGGCGTGATCATCGCCGCCGACGTGCAACGCGCACGGCCGAGCATGGCGGAAGTCGCGCACAGCTTACCGCAAGTCGATGTCCCCGGCGCGGGCCGCACTATGAGCTCTATGGAAAAAGCCGTTTCGCATGCCATGGCTGCTTCACTCACCCTGCCGACTTTCAACGCGACCATGAATATCGATACCGCCAAACTCACCTCGGCGGCGAAAGCGCATCGGGTCTCCATTACTGTTGCCATCGCCAAGGCCTGCTCCATCGCGATGCAAAAAACGCCGCGCATGAATTGGGCGTACCAGCCGGTCGATAAATTAATCGAGCGCCCCCATCATCATTTTGGTGTGGCCGTGAAAAGCGATGACGGCGGTTTAGTCGTGCCGATTTTGCACGACGTGGAAACCCGTAGCGTGGAATCCTTGCACGCCGATTGGGCGAACCTGGTGCCGCGCGCGCGCATACGCAAACTCGCGCCCGCTGAGTTCGCCAATCCCACGTTCACGATTTCGAATATGGGCATGTTTGGCATCACCCACTTCACCGCGATCCCCACGCCCGGCATCGCGGCGATTTTGGCGATCTCCGCCAATGGTCCGCAGGGCACGCCCTTCACCATCACGGCCGATCATCGAGTGCTGAATGGCGCGGATGTGGCCTCGTATTTAGTCGATCTGAAACACACCATAGAAAACCCCGAAACCTGGTTAGGCGCTGCGCATGCCGCCGCACCCGTCTCGCCGATTCCCGAAGGTAATTGGGATGTACCCGTGCTCGTCATAGGCGGTGGCCCCGGCGGCGAAGATTGCGCGCGCGATCTCGCCGATCATGGAATCAAAGTTACGCTGATTAATAACGCGCCACTGCCCGGCGGTGAATGTTTATGGCGCGGCTGCATTCCTTCTAAAGCTTGGCGGCACGCCGCAGACCTCATGCGCGACCGCGCGCACGATGGGCAAAAAGGCGTCAGCGGCACCGATCAACCTAAGCTGATGTGGGAAGCTTTAGAAACGCATCGCAAAGGAATTTTGCAAACGCGCGGCGAACTCGCACTAAAGACCGACAAAGGTGTGAAAATCGATGTCCGCGAAGGCTATGCCTCTTTCGTTGACGCGCATACCGTGGACATCAAACCGCCGGTGGGCGACAGCTATCGCATGACTTTTGGCGCGGCCGTGATTGCGACAGGTGCGCCGCCCTTTGTGCCACCCATTCCTGGCGCGCAAGAAGGTGTGGCCGCAGGCGGCGTGCTGACCTCGGATACGATTTGGAATTTGGCCAAGCCCCCGAAAAAGCTGGGCATCATAGGTGGGGGCGTGATTGGTGTAGAAATGGCGCAAATCTGGCGCGACTTCGGCACGGATATTTTGATGTTAGAAGGCAAAGACCGCATCCTCGCCGAAGTCGAAGAAGAAATCGCCAAGCAATTGACCGCCGTATTGAGCGCGGAATTTCCCGTAGTGACTTCCGCCAAGACCACAAAAATTTCCGGCAAGCCGGGCAAGATGCGCATTGAATATTTGGACACCGAAGGCAAAGCGCAAACTTACGATTGCGATTATGTGTTGATGGCGACCGGCAAGCGCCCCGACACCTCAGGCCTGAATTTAGATAAAGCCGGTGTTGCACTCGACGGCGCGGCAATCAAATCCGACGCCAGCGGCCGCACCAGCGTGCCGCATATATTTGCCGTGGGTGATGTCATAGGCGGTTATATGCTGGCCCATACTGCCGGCGCGCAAGGCCGCGTCGCCGCCGACAATCTCCTAGGCCACGCGCGGCAATACAATCAAGATGTGGATTGCGGCGTCACCTTCAGTCGCCCGCAGGCCGGCTTCGTCGGCTTATCCGTGGCACAAGCCAAAGCCAAAGGCATAGACGCGGCGGAAGTTAAAATGCCCATGAGCATAGACGCCAAAGCCATGATCGCGCTGGAGACTACAGGCTTAATCAAACTCGTGGCCGACAAAGCCACACAAAAAATAATCGGCGTGCATTTCCTAGCGGATCACACCGACACCCTCATAGGCGCGGGCGTGCTCATGGTATCCGGCGGCATGACCCTCACCCAAGTCGCGGAAGCAATCTTCCCTCATCCCACCCAAACAGAATTATTCGGCGAACTGGCGCGGCGATTGTTGGCGAGGTTGCGGCGGACGGTGAAGGCGAAGAGCGAGTAACTTGAGCGTACTGGCGCAAGCTTAGAAAGTTCTTTCAAATGAGTCAGGGGTGTTTAGGTTCGCGTTGAAATAGAACAAAAGGCGAACGTGGTCGCATTGTAGGTAGTTAAAGGTTCGTCGCTGTTGCCGGCGATCGCGTCAGCAAGCGCTTTTACCAGCGTTAACGCATCTTTCATGCCGATGTTCATGCCTTGTCCGCCCGCTGGACCCTTGATAATGTTTTTTGGTTACCTATGCGGCTTACGCTTACTAATCCCGGAGACATAAGTTGAACGACTTCTGGTTGACCGGCGCCGGTGCTGCAATTTGCGAGCACAACGATTTCATTGCGGAGAAACTTCTGCCTGGGTTCCAAACAATATGCAGGGACACCTTGTTGGGCCTCGGTAAATAAAGCATTCGCTAGCCCTAATTACCCAACAGTGTCTTTTACCTTTGAAATTATACGTAAACCCATATAAACCCCAATTTGGTATATCCAATAATAAATTTAGAGAGCCAGGCTCATTCGGTTCTTGCAAACGCTCCATTTCGTAGTACGGATATTCGTTCACGCCATAAGATGGCAAAAATATTGAACAGACTTTCGTAATTGCTTGAACTAGCCCGCTAGAAGGTCCTTAACGGCCTGGCCGACTTGCTCAAGAAATTCCTCTAGCCCAGGCGGTTTGTGAATGTAACGCTCAATCTTCTGCAGCTCGACCCGATGGCGGTCGCGGACCGCATTCGACGAAGTGAGAATGGCGACTGGCACGTTGACCAATGCTGGACGGCTTCGAATTACTCGAAGAACAGCGAAGCCTTCCTGTTTGGGGAGATTAAGATCAAGGATGATAAGGTCAGGCACAGCGAAATTTTGTTGCGACATCGCAGTAATGGCTCGTTCCCCGTCTTCATAACAGGTCAGCTCGTAAGCGATGTGATGATGCCGCAAAGCCTTTTCCAGCAAAAGCACGTCGGCGGGATTATCATCGACCAGCACGATGTGTGCGACTCGGCCTACGGAGCGATCATTGCTCATAGTGACTTGCGTTTTCCGAAATAGGTAGCGTGAAATAGAATGTTGAGCCCCCGCGTTCCGGCTCGGATTCGACCCAGATTTTCCCACCATAGCGCTCGACAACTCGTTGGCAAATCGCAAGGCCAATACCAGTTCCCGGAATATTTCTTCCATGCAGACGCTTGAACACTCCGAAAATCCGCTCATGGTACTCCGGCTCAATGCCCATGCCATTATCGGAGACAGCGACGCGCCATTCATCGTGGCGCTGTATGGCCGTCACATGAATGCGAGGAATCTCCTCCGCGCGATATTTAAGTGCGTTGCCGATGAGGTTCTGGAACAACTGGACGAAATGGGCCGTGTGACCGCACACGGACGGCAAATCGTCGCGCGTGACAATGGCCCCGCTTTCCGCAATCGACGCATACAGGTTCTGAGTAACGACGACCTCGAAGACGTCATTCAGATGGACGCTCTCCGGCGCGAGATGTCCATCCGCGCCCGCTGCGGTATAGGAAAGTAAATCCGCGAGTAGCTCGCGAATGCGCCTTGTGCCTTCCACGATATAACTGGTATACAGGCCTGCGTCGCTAGCGAGCTGACCTTCGCGGGAGTCCTTAATCAAAAGTTGGGAGTAGCTAGTGATCATGCGTAGCGGTTCTTGTAGATCGTGGCTTGCGGCGAAAGCGAATTGGCTAAGGTCTTCGTTCGCGCGGCGCAAATTGGCCTCTGTGTCCTTCTGATCGTGTATATCGGTGTTAGAGCCTATCCACATCGACACGCCGCCGCCTGGCGCGCGCATGGCATGGGCGCGGGATAGATGCCAACGGTAGACGCCGTCGGCTCGCCGCAATCGGTGCGTGAATTGGAAAGGCTCGCCCGTCTGGATGGACTGACGCCAGACACGGATATTGTCCTCCACGTCGTCTGGGTGAACCGTTTGCGTCCAGGCCCAATCGCGAAGATGCTCGAACGATAGTCCAGTGAAATCCATCCATTGCCCGTTGAAGTAATCAACATCGCCGGTGGGCTTTGCCGTGAATATTTTCTCCGGCATGGATTCGGCCATGAAGCGCAGGCGTTCTTCACTTTCGCGTATTCTCTCTTCAGCGAGCCTCCGGTCTGTAACGTCACGGGTGGTTCCAGCGACAGCCTCGACTTCGCCGTTGGCGCCGAGAACCGGCACAAAAATATAGTCGTAAATTCTCCGGCCCTGCGTTCCGGTAAAAGGGACATCACCGCGAACAGGTTGTTTCGTGGCAACGACTTGTTCGATTTCGCGATCATGCATGGCGGCATGCCAGGGCTCGTAGCCAAGTTCTAGGCATGTTTTTCCGATCGCCTGCTCCGCGGTCTTGCCCCACATCGCGAGTAGCGCTTCATTTGCATAAGTGAAACGGTGATCGAGATCGAAGACGTACACGAGGTCGGGCGTGGTCGCGAGGATAGCGTGATAGAGCCGCCGCAATTGCTCGGAGTGGGCGGTCATGCGCGCAAGCGCTTCTTCGGCTAGCTTGCGCTCGGTGACATCTCGCGCCGTTCCAAACCATTCAACCAGTTCGCCCTGCGTGTCCAGCAGCGGAATCGCGCGCGAAAAGGTCCAGCCCAGCGTGCCGTCAACCCGGATCACACGGTGTTCTAGCTCGAAGGTACTCTTGCTGGCGATAGCTTCGTGGATAGCTGACAAGACGGAAGGCTTGTCGTCCGGATGAAGGTATTTTTCAAGCCAGCCGCGACTAGGGCTTTCCGTGTCGGCAATAAATTCCTGGCCTTGCAGATGGCGCATTTCGCTCCAGTCGGGACTCATGCGATAAACAACATCGGAAGTTGCCGTGACAAACGCGCGGAAGCGCTCTGCTGAGCGCGCGATCTCCTCGCGCGCCAGCACTTGTGCGGATATGTCGCGAAAGTAACAGACGACACCATTGCGCCCGTCGGGGAGCGGGATGCGATCGACCCGCCATTCGTAGTATTCCTTGACGCCAAGGTCGATGCGCTCTTCGATATGCTCTGGGATAACATGGGATTCGCCGGTTTCTAACGTATGTCGAAATATCCTGAGGATCTCGTCCGCAACCTTGCTGGGCCAAACGAAACGTGTGACTTCCTCAAAGTCACGGCCAATAAGGTCGGGGATGGAGGGGAAGTGCGTCTGCGCCGTAGGGTTTATTTCCTGGAGACGAAAGTCGGCATCGACGAGGTAAACGCCGAGAGGAGCCCGATTGAGGAGGGTCTCATACTGGGCGGTGCGCAGACTTAAAGTTCTTTGTGCCTGCATCGCATCTTCCATCAGCTTGAGCGCGGTGCGGCGCGACTCCTCCAAGTCGGTCACATGCCTGGAGAGTTGCTCATTCATCGCGCGAGCGCGCTCCTCGCTCGCCTGCAGGGAACTCAGTAGATGTGCGTTTTGTATGGCTGAGACCGCTTGGCTGGCCCCTACATTGAGCACGAGACCATGGCTTGGCGTAGGATCATTTCGGTCGTAAAAGGCGGCCGCAATTACGCCTAGCGCTGCATCGGCGCCCAGCGGGCGCACCACTATGCGCAGGACTCCCTCGCCCTTTTGGGTACGCAGGAGCAGAAGCTCATCCGGATCGCCAGCGCGCGCTTGTTTCACGATGGTGTCGACAATTTCCGCGGCGAGCGATGGACTAGTCCTATGGCGGTCTACCTGCGCGATCGCAATCGGCGGCTTGCCGTCCCGGCGTGTGAAGTAAACAAATACGAACTCTGGCTCGAGCATGGTAAACAAGGATGCGGCCAAGCTTTCCGCGATACGGAGCGGAGCGGCCCCCGCCCAGATTGCGGGTAGCGTCGAGAGGGCAACGATGTCCCGCAGGCATCGCGTAACCGTTTGCGGATCATTCTCTAGAGCGGCCGCCGCCGATCTTCCGAAAGCGTGTTGACCGTACGTCACGACCTGCCTACTCGTGTCGAATAAGCTTTAAGCGTGCTGGCGGTGTTTCTGATTTTTGCGTTCTTCCAGTTCCTTCAGAAACTCGTCGGGCGGAACATATAAAACGTTCTCCTGAAGCACCCCGCCGATGATGACCATGGGATGGGTCCGCAAGATGTCCATCACCACGCTGGCACTATGTTTATTGAGATCGTAAACGCAGACGACGGGATCGGGATAATTCGGTAAGAGATAATTAAGCTTGGCTTCGTACTCGACAATATCGGTCACGCCGGGTAGCGTCTCCAGAGCCCATTCCATATTGCCCATGAGACGGGACAGACCATGTTTTTCGCGGTTGCTCTCCAGAACCTCTGCAAGGACCTTTACCATGCGGTCTCCGTCAAAGTAGCCGTCCTTTAGATAGGCGTCTTCCCAGTGGCGAATTTCAAGCTGCCCGCTTGCGGTGGTGGCGTCGACGTCTATGCCACAGGCGCTGCAGGCGGAAACGTGGTCCTCATGAAGAAGGGGATCGAGCGCTACCCGCTCTCCGGACTATACGGACCGTCAGTGAAGCCGG
>CAZKHT010000041.1:0-15326 GCA_964552595.1 uncultured Burkholderiales bacterium | reverse complement strand
GGTAAACGCTTTAAGGCCGAGAATAAAACCCATGTAGTAGTGCGCGACACCGTAGTAAGCCGCCACCATCACCCCCGCCACGGCGGCCAAGGCCGAGCCGATCACGAAGGTCAGCGCGATCACATTGTTGACGTTGACGCCCATCAGTCCGGCGACTTGCGGGGATTGCGCGGTGGCGCGCATGGCCCGGCCCAGCTTGGTTTTATGCACCAGCAGAATAAGCGCCGCCATTAAGACCAGGGACAGTACCAGAATAAAAATTTGTAGCGCGCTGATGGTCGCGCCGTGGAAGACATGGCTCTGACCACCGAAGTGAAAGGTAGTGGCGCCTAGATGATAAGTATCGCGCGGCAAAATTTGCGGGAAGGAAACATATTGCCGTCCCCAAATAATCATCGCGATGTTCTGCAATAAAATCGACAGCCCTATCGCCGTAATCAAGGGCGCCAAACGTGGCGCATGGCGCAAGGGCCTATACGCCACACGCTCGATCGCAAAACCCAGGGCCATGCATACTGGTATCGCAACCAACACCCCTGCGAAGACAATGACCAGCACCGGCAGACCCAGGCCCGCGCCACTCAGGGCGATGATCACGCTGAGCGCCACCATGGCGCCTATCATGGTGATTTCGCCGTGGGCGAAATTAATCAGCTCCAAGATGCCGTAGACCATGGTGTAGCCCAACGCCACTAAGGCGTAAACGCTGCCCAGCACCAAGCCATTCACTAATTGTTGAAGAAAAGTATCCACGTGCTTGCGGCAGCGCTGCCGTGCTGAACTTAAGGCGTCGCGCTTGTAGGGGCGGCGTTCTTTACGGTTTCCACAGGCGCCCACTTGCCGCCATTGACTTGGTAGACCGTGACATTGCCATTGGTGAGATCACCCTTGCCGTCAAACTGTATGGGCCCAGTCACGCCCGTCATATTGGTTTTCGCCAGCTCGGGTAAATATTTTGCCGGGTCCGCCGTACCCGCGCGTTGCATGGCTGCGATTAAGACGTTCACCGCGTCGTAGGCATAGGGCGAGTAATTTTGAATCTTGCCGTATTTGGCGGAAAACTTTTGTTCGAAAGTGACACCGCCCGGCATGCTAGCCAAAGGCACGCCGGGGTTCGAAGCCAGCACGCCTTCGCCATCGGGGCCGGCAAGGTGTAGAAATTCGGCGGTTTGCACGCCGTCCCCACCCAAGAATTTCGCGTTCAGGCCTAGGCGTTTCATTTGCTGCACCATAGGCGCGGCCTGTGGATCCATGCCGCCAAAGAAAATCACATCGGGCTGCTTGCTTTTGATTGAAGTCAGAATCGCGGTGAAATCGGTGGATTTATCGGTAGTGAATTCCCGCGCCACGACGTCGCCGCCAGCCGCTTTCGCGGCTTTTTCGACTTCATCCGCCAAGCCTTGGCCGTAAGCGCTGCGGTCGTCGATGATGGCGATTTTTTTGGCGCCTAGTTTCTGCACGGCGAAAGCGCCCAATACCCGACCTTGCTGCGCATCATTCGTCATCACCCGATAGGCCGTGCCATAACCTTGTGCGGTGTATTTAACGGCTGTGGCCGAGGGCGAAATTTCGGGGATGCCCGCGTCAAAATAAATTTTGGATGCGGGGATAGAGGTGCCGGAATTCAAATGCCCGACCACGCCATTGACTTTCTGGTCGACTAATTTTTGCGCCACTGCCGTAGCCGTCTTAGGATCGGCGGCGTCATCCTCGCTGATCAAAACGAAGTGGGCCTTCTTACCGCCTATCATGATGTTTTGCGCGTTGGCATCCTCTATGGCTAAGCGCGCGCCGTTTTCATTGTCTTTACCCAAATGTGATTGGGGTCCGGTAAGCGGGGACACCGAGCCGATTCTGACGGTGACCTCATTGCTGTTCTCGACGTTTTCTTTTTTACCGCAAGCGCTCGTCAATAGTGTCAGCGCAAGAATTAAAATGGGGGTCAATATACGGGACGTCACGTGGCCTCTCCTATCGCGATAAGCTGAATTTCAGCACCGCCCGAGTATAACGGAAAATAAAAAAAGCCGGCATTGCGCCGGCTTTCTCTCCACCATCCTCGCTTTAATTATTTAAGCGCGAGTATCCACTGCACTATCGTTTTGATGTCTTCGTCTTTGACTTGAGGATTAGGCGGCATGGGGATATCGCCCCAAACGCCCTTACCGCCTTCTTTCACTTTCTTGATCAATTTCGCTTCCGCCGTTTTGTCGCCCTTGTATTTAGCAGCGACATCTTTATAAGCGGGACCGACTAATTTTTTGTCGACTTGATGGCAAGCCATGCAGGCATTTTTTTGCGCCAAGGCCAAACCGTCGGCCATGGCGTGAGAGCCAAATAAGAGGCCAGCGGTGATTCCGAATGCAGCGAATTTCATATCGTCTCCTAGGACTATGTGAATAAATTTTGACCGCGGCTATGGTAGTCGGCCTGCGCCGGTTTGCATAGTGCCATCAGCACTTCGGGCGTGGTGACGGCGGGTAAACAGCTAACGCCCGGGCCCACCTAGGCGTTGACCGTCTCAGATTGCGGCTTATTTAGACTAGACAGTAACTCGGCCCAGCCATTGGGTAAAAACAAAACAACGCTATCCGGCAAATAAGCCAAGGCCAAGGCCACGCGCCAGGGCCGGTAAGCCGCTTCCGGCCCGCGACAATAACAATTTCCAGGGGCGATAGCCGCTTATGTAACCCACACAGAAAGCTCGCATAAGCCTCGGCCTGGCCACGGATGGCCGGATAAAAGAGGGTGAGCGCCCGCTCCGATGCTTTGAGATATTTATTCTCACCCAGCAAATGTCCCAGTTTTTGCAGGACCACTACCATAATCGCGTTGCCAGACGGAGTCGCCCGGCCGGCCTATGGGAAACAATATCGGCTTATCTTGCTGACGCGCTAAGGTGAGCGCTTCCTCACTCCACGGACACCATTGCACCGAGTTTTTCTGATGCTGTAGCAAATAAGGCTGGTTTCTGGGGCGAGCGGTTGGCCACGTTCCTGGTTATTTTTCTTGAATGAGGTCGGTAATAAGTTTTTGCATTTCTGGATGCTCGAAATCCCGTCCACCTATGCCTCGAAAAACCACCATCCCGTGCTTATCGACGATGAAACTAGTGGGCAAGGCTTTTACGCCCCAGGCCTGGGAGACCGTCCCTTCCATGTCTAATAAAATGGGAAAAGTCGGTTGGGGATCGAGTTCGCCCATGAAAGCGAACACCCTATCTTCCTTCTCATATTGATCTATGCCCAAGACCATAAAAGGCTGTCCCTTTAATTGCTGATAAATGCGCTCCATAGAGGGCATTTCGCGGCGACAGGGCGGGCACCAACTGGCCCAAAAATTCACAATAAGGACTTTGCCCGCGAATTCGCTCAAGGGCCTGGTCTTGCCATCCACATCTTTAAGCGTGAAGTTTTTGGCGGCGAAAGGTTTGCTAAGGCGAGTCGCCTTATGGCTTAAATCGGGTAAAGGAGTATTTGCTTCTAGGGCGAAACATGCGACGGGCAAGGCCAGGCCTAACCCTACCCACACGGCAAACTTAAGGCGCGCCAGCGGGTAGTGCATCGTTCGGACAGACCACGCCGGGAAGTTTGCCAGTAAGGGTTTTGCCATGCGTTCTCCAGGTATAGATCAAATCAAACTTGGTACCGCGCGGCAGCTTCACCGCGCTTAAGCCTTGCGCCCAGTCGCCCACTTCGAAGGTCATGTCATCGGGCAGTATCGAAAACCGCGAATCCGTGGCCAGCTTTTTCCACAGCGCCAACCATTCTGATTTGGTCCGGAATTTACGTTGCTTGCCGTCGGCAGTAAGCGCTCGCCAATCGGCGACCCGATAGGTAACCGGCGCATCGCTCTCGTTTCGGGCCACGCTGCCAAAGGTACAGTAGTCGGCAAGCTCCTCACGCAAGGCCGGCGGTAAATCCCGCGACTCATAAAAGGCGCGGGTGTATTCGGGCGGAAATTGAATTAATTCCAGGCTAAAGCCCCTATCATTCACCCGCCAGGAATAAGCGCCGGTGGCAGCATCACGGGTCTGACTGTATTCCGCTGCCCAGCTCACGCTGCCCACGGCTAGGCAGGCGCTCAGCAAAACGAGGCGCAAACGCGAGGGCTTTATGTGCTCAAACAATGCTTGCTTTCCACTTACGCTGTATAGCCGAAATTATTTTTCGATTTGAGAGATATCCCGGACCGCGCCGCTCGCGGCACTGGTCGTCATGGCGGCGTAGGCGCGCAAGGCATGCGACACGATACGGTTTCTGGCCTCGGGTTTCCAGGCTTGCTTGCCCTTGGCTTCCATCGCGTGCCGCCTATGCGCCAGTTCCTCGTCGCTCACTGCCAGATGAATAGTGCGCTGCGGAATATCGATTTCTATCGTATCGCCTTCCACCACCAAGGCGATAATGCCGCCTTCCGCCGCCTCGGGCGAGGCATGGCCTATGGACAAGCCCGAGGTGCCGCCCGAGAAGCGGCCATCGGTTAAGAGCGCGCAGACCTTGCCCAAATCTTTCGATTTCAAATACGAAGTCGGGTACAACATTTCCTGCATGCCGGGGCCGCCTTTAGGCCCTTCATAGCGTATCACCACCACATCGCCGGCGACGATCTTGTCGCCGAGTATGGCTTCCACCGCCGCATCCTGGCTTTCGAACACCCGGGCCGGGCCAGAGAATTTCCAGATACTGGGATCCACGCCCGCGGTTTTAACGATGCAACCGTCTTGCGCCAAATTGCCATAGAGCACGGCCAGTCCGCCTTCTTTGGAATAAGCGTGGGCCAGATCCCGCACACAACCCTGAGCACGATCCAAATCTAAACTCTCGAAGCGCTTCGCCTGGCTGAACGCGACTTGGGTCGGGACATTGCCGGGCGCGGCGCGAAAGAAATCCACGACTTTTTGATCTTGGGTGCGCATGACGTCCCAATGTTCCAAGGCGTCGCCCATGCTAGGCGCGTGGATGACGGGCACGTCGCGATGCAACAAGCCTGCTCTATCCAGCTCGCCCAAAATCGCCATCACCCCACCTGCCCTGTGCACGTCTTCCATATGAAATTGCTGCGTGGCCGGCGCGACCTTACATAGATTCGGCACCTTGCGCGACATGCGGTCTATATCTTGCATCGTAAAATCGACCCCGCCTTCGTGTGCCGCCGCCAGCAAATGCAAGACGGTATTGGTGGAGCCGCCCATGGCGATATCCAAAGCGATGGCGTTTTCAAAAGCCTTAAAGGAGGCAATGCTGCGCGGCAATACCGAGCGATCGTCTCTATCGTAATAACTGCGCGCCAAAGCAACGATGAGCCGCCCGGCCTCCAGGAATAAGCGCTGTCTATCGGCATGCGTCGCCAGCGTAGAACCATTTCCCGGCAGCGATAAGCCCAGGGCCTCGGTGAGACAATTCATGGAATTCGCGGTGAACATGCCCGAGCACGATCCGCAAGTGGGGCAAGCGCTGCGCTCCATTTCCAACACATCGGCGTCGGAGTTTTTACTGTCCGCCGCGGAGACCATGGCGTCCACTAAATCCAGATGCACCACCTTGCCTTGGATTAAGGCCTTGCCCGACTCCATGGGGCCGCCGGACACGAAGACGGTGGGAATATTTAAACGCATGGCCGCCATCAGCATGCCCGGGGTGATTTTGTCGCAATTGGAAATGCACACCAGGGCATCGGCGCAATGCGCGTTCACCATATATTCCACGCTGTCCGCGATCAACTCGCGCGAAGGCAGGGAATACAACATGCCGCCATGGCCCATGGCGATGCCGTCATCGACGGCGATGGTATTAAATTCTTTGGCCACGCCGCCGGCTTTTTCGACTTCTCTGGCAACTAACTGCCCCATGTCTTTCAGGTGCACATGGCCGGGCACGAATTGGGTAAAAGAATTCGCGATCGCAATAATGGGTTTATTGAAGTCTTCATTTTTCATACCAGTGGCGCGCCATAAAGCGCGCGCGCCGGCCATATTGCTGCCACGGGTGGTAGTCCAAGAGCGGTAGTCAGGCATGATCTTCCTCGGTAAAAAAAGCCGCGGCTGCGGCTCTCAGGTGCGGAATACGTATAATGCGCATTTTAACCGATTCCGCCTTCCACTCCATGTTAGTTCATCCCGGTTTTGACCCTATCGCCGTTCATCTCGGTCCGCTTGCCGTGCGCTGGTATGGCTTGATGTATCTCTTAGCCTTCGTCGCGGTTATTTTATTAGGCCGGCGCCGCATCCGTACTCAGCCGAATTCCGGCTGGAGTAATCAAATGCTGGACGATGTTTTATTCTTCGGAGTCTTGGGCGTGGTGCTAGGGGGGCGCTTAGGCTACGTCTTATTCTATAAGCCCGAGTACTACTTCGCCCACCCTTTGGAAATTTTATATATCTGGGAAGGCGGCATGTCTTTCCATGGCGGCTTCCTCGGTGTATTGGCCGCGATGTGGTTGTACGCGCGCCGGGTCGGCTTGCGCTGGTTGATGATTACCGATTTCATCGCGCCCTTGGTGCCATTGGGTTTGGCTTTCGGGCGTCTAGGTAATTTTATTAATGCCGAACTGTGGGGCCGCGCCACCGACTTGCCTTGGGCCATGGTCTTTCCCACCACGGATCCCACGCTCACCCCGCGCCATCCCTCGCAGCTATACGAAATGGGCTTGGAGGGCATCGTTTTATTTATTTTGATCTGGTGGTATTCCAGCCGGCCCCGGCCTACGGGCGCGGTATCGGCTATGTTTCTCATAGGCTATGGCAGTGCGCGTTTTATCACCGAATTTGCGCGCGAACCCGATGCATTCTTAGGTTATCTCGCCCTGCATCTCAGCATGGGTCAATGGTTAAGCCTGCCCATGATAGTGGCGGGGATTATCTTGCTGCGCTATAGCTATCGGGGACGACGGCATTAATTAAGCCGCGATCAGAATTTTATAATCGCGGCCTAGCCATTCGCCATTGGAGTAGCGAAACGTAAAATCGATATGGGTGCCGTCCAGCAAATCCGCGGTTTGCAACAACGCCACATATAAACCCAGCCCGCTGTCTTCCGCTGCTTGCTCTTGCGCGCTTTGCCAGGCGTTGCCGCTCCATAAAACTACCACCGGCGCATAACTCGCGATATACACCGAGGTCCTGGGCGCGACGCGATAAATCGGCGCTTGTGGTAACCAAAAAGCATGTTGTATGAGAGGCACATCGCCGCCATAACGGGCGCTAGCCGCTTGCGGCCTATCAAAAATTTCCCCTATTTCGCGCGAGGCGGCGAGTTTAATAAACTCGGCGTGAGCCCAGGCCAAAGGCATGGCTGAGCCGGTGGCGCGGCCGGGATATAAATGCCGTTCCGGCACTGCGGGACTATCCCAGATTTGCTCCGGCAACATGCCGGCACCCCCGGCCATGGCGCGCATCGCGTCTAGATAAGGCAATGGGTCCTTGCCCAAGGCTAATTCATAGTGACCGCGCTCGCCCGACAACAGCGGCCAAGGGCGGCCCACGCCCACGCCATTGAAAGGCGCGCCGTCTTCATGCTCGCCATAACCATCGCCGTTATAGCGATACCAAGCCGGCCCGCTGGGCGTTTCGGTTTTCAGCAGCGCGTCCATCACTCGCACGCTATCCACGATTAAAGCATCATCCGCGCGCCGCAAGCCAAAGCGCACCAGCTGCAAAAAATCATTGCAGACTTGTTCTGCGGCAGACAAACCGGGATCTTGCATACGGTTCTTAATCGGCAGCACGTCGAGCAACGCGCGTGGATTCAATTCCGTGGGCGGCGGCGCGATGCGCACATAGTAGCCGCGCACGCCCACTCGACGCGCCAAATCAGTGCCGTACGCCACGGTCCACTCTTCAATATGCGCATTCCAGTAATCGGCCAGCGCTAAGGCCAATGCGCGCGCCGGCGGCGGTAAATAGGCCGCGCCGGCGACTAGGGCGGCAATACAGGTGGCGATGGTAAACGTATTAATGCCGGCATCTTCTTCCCAGCGATCTTGTTGCGTCGCCGGACCATTGCGGACGATAAAGCTCAGCGCGCGCCGCACCATGGTTTGAATCGCAATGCCATTGAGCGCCCCCTGATCGGCCAAAGTGGTGGCGAGCAACACCGGAAACGCCGCCTCATCCAACTGCACCCCGCCCCAATACGGTTTGCCGCCCAACCATTGATTTTGAAACCAATGACCATCGCTATGCTGGGTAGCGATCAGATACCGCAAGATATCGCGGGCGTCTTCCGTCGCGCCCAGTGCCAGGAGTGCGCCCGCGCTTTCTACCAAATCGCGCGGCCAAACCAGATGATAGCCGCCGCGCTCATCCCGGGTATTGCCCCAGGGAATGCTTAAACTCGCGACCATGGCGCCCGGATAAATTTTGTCTTGATGCACGCGCAAAACCATGGCCGAAATCGCAAATTGCTCGGCCAAGCTCGCCGATAAAGGCCTGCGGTGCGCAGCACTGACACGGCATTGCCCATGCCAGGCCTGCCATTCCTGTATCTGTAATTGCCAGACTTCGTCAAAGGGTTGGGCGAGGGCGGAAAGCGCCAGGGTCGCGGCGGAGTCTTTACTCGAGGCGAAAGCCAGTGCCAAAGTGGCGGACGCCGGCAGCTCGCCCATTAAGGCGACGTTGCCGGGCCCCGCGTGGCGGTATTGCCAGCGCATCTGGTGGTTATGCGCGAAATCTTGCCAGCCGTCGCTGAACCCGACGTAGCCAGCGCTGGCTCTTTCCCAAGCATCGTTTTGCGCGGCGTCGACCGCTGCCAAGGCCAAACCAAAGGGTCCTTGTTCCGCCCATAAGACGCGCCGTCCCCGGTATTCACCGACCTCAGCATCGTTGGCGTAGCCGCTGCCGCCTAAATGCGGTGCTAATAAGGCGTAAACCTTTAATCCCGGATCTGCGCGCAAGGCCAGCTGCATAAGCAGCACATCGCGCGTGGAATCCGGCGCGATACGCGCTTGGAATTCGAAACGCGGATGGCGATGGCTGAGCGTCACCGCCGGAATACCGGGTGCGGCCAGCGCCACGGTATAGTTTTGCAGCCGCTTCAATTCCACCCAAAAACCCGCGCCGTCGGCAACGATGAATCCCAAATCGCGAATTTGCGGAAGGTCGACCCGCGGGTAATAAACTTCATTGAGTATGCCCCCGCCCACGGTAAACCATACCCGGCCCGCGCCTAGGCCGCAGCCCACCATCTCTTTAGCCGCGTGACACCAAGTGGGGTCTAGGCCTGGAGCGTGGGGCGCGTCTTCGGCGGTGCAGGCGTAGCGTAGGGAATCCATAAAGCGATCTTAGAAGGAAGAAGACATTGTAGCGCCGGCCCGCTGCTAAGTCCGTCATGTACGGCCTGTGGCGGGACAGTCATGACAAATGCGTGCTTGTCGTATTCTGAAATTTTAACTATATCTAATTTAGAGAATAGTTCTTGGTTAAAGAACTGTTCTTCATTCGCCTCTTCCCTATCCCCAAAGGAGAATATTCATGATTTCAACGAGTCTCAGGTCTCGTTTTCCCCGCGCTTTTCCTCCTAAACGCCGCATGCAAGCCCTAGCCGTGGCGGCGGCGATGAGCTTACCGATATTGGCCCTCTCGGAAGGCGAAACCGGCAATCAGCCTACCAGCTATATGCCGGTCGCGATCAAAGAAGCCTTTGCCAGCATCATGGCGCGCATGAAAGCCGAAAAGCCGGCGATTATGAAACGGCAGATGAGCTTGCTGGAGCAGCGCTACGATTTATCCAATCGGCCCGCCCCCGGTGTGACCATGTCACGTGGCAAACCTCTACAAGAAGGCGTGCGGGTGAAGCTCGCGCGGGGCATGACTTGGGAAAAATTGGCCAATATGAGCCCTGAAGAAATTCGCGAGAAAGATTTATATCCGGCGGGATTTTTGCCTTTGCCGCATCCCAATCATCCGGAAGGCGGCATGCTGTTCCCGCAATTTCATATCAATGAAATTAAAAAGCAGGAAGGCCGTGATCTCACCCGCTTTGATTTGGATTTCGATTTGCCGGATCAGTTTTTACCGGAATTTCCCGCGCCGATTTATTTAACTACGCGTCCTGATCTCGGTGATGTCTCTAAGGGAAAATTAGTCACCATAGACAACTACTATGAAATATTTAACGGCCTCTTAAATCCCAAACAATTGGAAGGCTTGCGTTTGCTCGTCACGCCTTTCCCGCAACAGCAATTCAATCAAACCGAAGATCGCCGCAGCGAGCGGCCCAGCCGCGGCGTGGTGTGTTTTGATTGTCATGCCAATGGCCATAGCAATGCTTCCACACATCTGGTCGGCGATATACGCCCGCAAGAATTCCGGCATCGCATCGACACCCCTAGCTTGCGCGGCGTGAATATCCAACGCTTATTCGGCTCGCAGCGCGCGCTGAAAACCGTGGAAGATTTCACCGAGTTCGAGCAGCGCGCCGCTTATTTTGATGGCGACCCAGTCATCGCCACCAAAAAAGGCGTGAATATTTTGGAGCGCGCCAGCCAAGTGCATTTCATGTCGGAATTTGAAGAAATCTTGGACTTCCCGCCGGCGCCTAAACTCGGCGTGGACGGCAAGCTAGATCCACGCAAAGCCACGCCGGTGGAATTGCGCGGCCAGGAGATTTTCTTCGGCAAAGGCAAATGTGCAACTTGCCACACGCCGCCGTATTACACCGACAACACCATGCATAATTTGCAGACCGATAGATTTTTTAAACCGCGCAAGATTAATAATATGATGGCCGTCTCCGATGGCGCGATTAAAACCTTTGTGCTGCGCGGCATCAAGGACAGTCCGCCGTATTTACACGATGGCCGCTTGCTGACCCTGGAAGACACCATAGAGTTTTTTAATTTAATTCTGGAAACGCGTTTGAATGAGCAAGAGAAGAAAGACCTGCTGGCATTTTTGAAGACGCTTTAAGTTTTACGCCTTCGGTCCGCGCTGCGGGTGTCGCGCGGACCGCCTCTCAAAACGTTTTACGCAGGCGCAAAAAGTTTTCCATTTCCGCCGCCGGCAGCGGATGGCTTAAATAAAAGCCTTGAATCAAATCGCAGCCGTTTGCTTTTAGAAACTCCAGTTGCGCGGCTTGTTCCACTCCTTCGGCGATCACTTCCAAGCCGAGCTTATGTCCCAGGGAAATACTCGCTTCGGCTATCGCGGTGAGGTTTTGGTCCTGTCCATCCTGAATAAAAGTTCTATCGATTTTCAAGAGATCCAAGGGGAAGCGCTGCAAATATGCCAGGGAAGAATAGCCCGTACCAAAATCATCAATAGCTAAGCGCACGCCTAAGGCATCCAAGGCCGCCAGCACTTCTCCCGCCGTTTGCACATCCTGCATGACGGTGCTTTCGGTGATTTCCAATTCCAGATGTTGCGGCGGCATGTGTTCTTCCGCGAGCACAGCGCGCACGGTGTCCACCAAAGCCCCATCACCGAATTGGCGCGCCGACACATTGACCGAAATACGCCTAGGCGCAGCGCCCTTATCGCGCCATAGGCGATATTGCGCGCAAGCCTGGGTCAACACCCAAGTACCGGCGGCAACGATGAGCCCTGTTTCTTCCAGCAAGGGAATAAATTCTCCCGGCAACACCAAGCCCCGCTGTGGATGATTCCAGCGCAGAAGCGCTTCAAAGCCGACGATCTTATCGTCGCGCAAATCCATTTGCGGCTGGTAATAGACTTGATATTCCTGGCGCGCCAAGGCCCGCCGCAAATCGGTTTCCATGGCCAATAATTCTTGGCCGCGGGCATTCATTTCCGCCGCGTAAAATTGCGATTGGTTACGCCCCTGGCTTTTCGCGCGATACATCGCGGTATCGGCGTTGCGTATCAAAATTTCCGCGTTGTCGCCGTCAGACGGATAAAGCGAGATGCCCATGGTGAAGGTGACAAACACATCGCGGCCAGAGATGGAAAACGGCGCCTCGAATGCGCTGCGCAATTTATGCACGATGACCGATAAATTATCCAAGGTAGCCAGCGCGCCGATGATGACTCCGAATTCGTCGCCGCCATAGCGGCCGACGATATCGCTGGGGCGCAAATAATTGCGTAAGCGCAGCGCTACGCCGCACAGCATGAGATCGCCCGCCGCATGTCCCAGACTGTCATTGACCCGCTTAAAATTATCCAAATCGATAAACAACACCGCCACCATGCCATGACGCTGCCGGGCTTTTTGGATTTCGCTTTGCAAATATTCCGCGAGCAACACGCGGTTCGGCAAACCCGTTAGCGCATCGTGGGTGGCTTGATGGCGCAACTCTTGTTCAAAGCGTTTGTGATCCGTGATGTCGCGGGCGATAGTGGAAAAAAATGTTTCAGTGCTGCCCGTTCCTTTGTGCGTCAGCACCACTTGCGATAAAGGCACTTCCATACCCAAAGAATTTTTTAGCGCGGTTTCCCCGCGCCAATAACCTTCGCGCAAGGCGACCGGATAAGCTTCATTAAATAACTTTTGCGCCGCCCAGTCTGGCATGCCGGTGCTGAGTAGCCGGCCGCTGATATCCGCGTGGCGATCTATGCCTAACATCGCCCGGCCGGCCCGGTTTAAATAAAATAGCCGCCCATCCGGATGGGTGATGGCGACTAGATCGATGGTCGCCTCCAAGATCGCCAATAAGCGGGTTTTGACTTCTTCCGCTTCCACCCGCTGGGTAATATCGTGGCCGGTGGAGACAAAATGCTGAATGCTACCGTCGGGATCCATCAAGGGCACTATGGTTTTATCTTCGTAAAACAGCTCGCCGTCTTTGCGCCGGTTGATAAAGGTGTCGCGGAAGGGCGCGCCCTCCAAGATGGTTTTCCACAACGCCGCATAAAAGGCCGACGGATGTTTATCGGATTTTAATAAGTGGGCGCCCTGACCTAAGGCTTCACGCTCGCTATAACCGGTCAAGCGCTCGAAGGCCGGGTTCACGTATTCGATGCGCCCCTGGGTATCGGTGATGAACACACTGTCCGCCGCTTGCTCCACCACCGCCGAGAGTTGCCGCAGCTTCTGTTGGGTTTCCCGTTGCTCGCGACGCAATTTCGCTTCATGCAGCTCGCGCCGCACGGCGGGTGCCAGCCGCGCTAAATTATCTTTCATCACGTAATCATGAGCGCCGGCTTTCATGCCTGCCACGGCGGTGGCTTCACCTATGGTGCCGGAGACGAAGATAAACGGTAAATCGACATCGTACTGGCGCAGCATGTCCAAGGCCCGCGCGCCGCTAAACCGGGGCATGGAGTAATCGGAAAAGACGATGTCCCAAGGTTCTTGCAAGGCCTGCGCCATGGCGGTTTCGGTGTCGACGCGTTTCCAGTCCAGGACGAAGCCGGCGTTCTCCAAGTGATCCACCAAGAGCAAGGCATCGTTTTCCGCATCTTCGACTATGAGGGCGCGCAAACGCTCGGGAGTTGAGGCTTCTGTCATCTGCTGCCTTATTTATAAATGCGATTAAACTGGCGGTACCTCATTTAGCAATAACCAATAAAGCCCGATTTGTCTAGCCGCGTGCACGAATTCATCGAAATCCACCGGCTTGCGCACATAGCTATTGGCGCCCAGGCCATAGCCCTTGAGTTTATCTTCTTCTTCATTCGAGGAGGTTAAAATCACGACCGGCAAGACCCGGGTGGTTTCGGTGGCGCGGATGCGGCGTAAAACCTCCAAGCCGTCGACTTTAGGCAACTTCAAATCCAATAACACGACAGTCGGCAAATCCAAAGGATCGCGCCCGGCATAAGTGCCCGTCCCCATCAAATAATCCAAGGCCTCCACCCCATTGCGCGCGACCACCACCCGATTGGCAATACTATTGGTCTGTAAGGCATGCAAGGTCAGCGCCTCGTCGTCCGCATTGTCTTCTACCAGCAAAATGACTTTATCTCTCATTTACCTCGCCTCTTAGCGTAAAAAAGAAAGTTGCCCCTCGCCCTACTTTTCCCTCCGCCCATATCTTACCGCCGTGCTTGCGAATAATCCGCTGCACGGTCGCCAAGCCTATACCCGTGCCTGGATACTCATGAGCGTCGTGCAGGCGCTGAAACACGCCGAATAGCTTATCAATGTATGCCATGTCGAAGCCCGCGCCATTGTCGCTTACACAATAAATCGTACGTGCACCTTCTTCCCGGCTCAAGAAGCGAATCCGCGCATCGGGCTTCTCGGCCGTAAATTTCCAGGCATTGCCGAGTAAATTGCTCATGGCGATCTCCAACAAGCGTTTATCGCCCACGGCGGTGATGCCTGGCTGGCAGTCGAATTCCAGCTTACGTTCCGGCTCGTGCCGGCGCATTTCCTCGACTATGGTATTGGCGATTTCGCTCAAATCAACTGGCTCCATGGCCAGATCGCTACGGGTGACGCGGGCGAGATTCAGCAGATCGTCGATCAAGGTGCCCATGCGCTGGGCCGCACGACGTATGCGCGCCAAATAATCGCGGCCCTCGTCATCTAGGCTGTCCGCCCGCGCGATAAGCAAACGGCTAAACCCATCCAATGCCCGCAATGGCGCGCGTAAATCATGGGAAACCGAATAGCTGAAGGCTTCCAGCTCGGCGTTCGCGGTCTCCAGCGCCTGGGTGCGTTTCTGTAGACTCTGATTGAGTTCTTCTATGCGTGCTTGCACTTCTCGGCGCGCGCTAATGTCTTCTATAATGCCGTCGAAATAAATATTGCCCTCCGCATCTTTTTGCATAGCGGCGGTAATCGCGCCCCAGAAGACGCGGCCGCGCAGGGTCACTAATTGCATCTCTTCTTGATTGACCGCGCCCTCGCGGATGACTTTGTCGCTGAGTGCTAAACGGCTGCCGCTATCGAAATGAATATCGCTAACGTGGTGGGCAAGTAATTCCTCGGCGGAGGAGGCCTCAAACATTTTCACCATGGCCGGGTTCACTTCTAAAAACGTGCCTTCGGCACCGGGTGTCTTGCGGTAAACCCCTACTGGCAAATTATCGACCAGCTCGCGATAGCGCTGTTGCGCCGCCAAGCGTGCGCTCTCCGCAACTCTGTGCGCCGTCATGTCCCGGATAACGGAGATGACCCGGGTAGCTCCGGAACCCAACCAGGGACCCAGTCTGATCTCGACCGGAAATTCACTGCCGTCCTTGCACCGTCCCACACTCGTACTGTCTTATCATCGCTTGCCGTAGCAATGCGTGCTCTATCAGGCGACCACGCTACGGCATTTATATCGTTGCTATGGCCACGGCAGGTGTAAAGGTAGTCACCAGTAGCAGCATTCCATACTTGAGCAGTCCAGTCAGCACCTCCAGAGACAATTCGCCCTCCATCAGGCGACCATGCTACGCTACATGCCAATCCCAGGTCAACTGCATGCCCGAAATGACC
>CAZKHT010000040.1:1350-15940 GCA_964552595.1 uncultured Burkholderiales bacterium | reverse complement strand
AATCTTCATGCAGCCACCCGCAGCTTAGGTCGTGCTGGGCCAAGACTGCGACCTACCGCGGCTCAAATATCGCGGCGCGATTTGCTCTAAAGGCGTCGTGCCCAGTTCGCAAGGAGAGTCAGCATCACACACGCTGCCTTGGCGCAAAGCAAAATAATCGTCGCGGGTCATGAATTTGCCGGGCAAATATTCAAGCATCCAAGCGAGATAAAACGAAGCACGCGGGCCCAACCCCCATACCCAAGACCTGCGCCCCTGTAGTCGCGCGACATATGCCACTAACTGTTTCAAGCTATAAATTTTAGGTCCGCATAAATCATAAACCGCGCCAAAGCTCGCCGGATTTTCGAGGTTAGCGACAAAAGCCCGCGCCACGTCTTCGACGCACACCGGTTGCAATTTCGATTCGGGACAAGCCAAAGCCAGTACCGGCAAATAGCGCAAGAGGCGGGCGAATTGATTGAGGAAATTATCTTGCGCGCCAAAAATCACCGACGGCCTATAAATCGTTATCGCCAGATCCAGCCCACGGATAAATTTCGGCCCGTCCAAATACCAGCGTTCATCTTCGCGGTGTGTCAGCGCCGCTTCGCGGATGATGGCCTCGCCCACGCCCTTGGAACGCAAATAAGCGCTGGGTGAGGTAGGGTTGGCATTTAGCGCGCTCATATGCATGACCCGGCGTATCCCCAACTTGCCGCAGGCATGCACGATGGCGCGTGGCAATTCGATGTGCACGGCATAAAAATCGCCGCGCGCCGCGCCGGGTTTGTCCACGCGGCCGGCGATACGTTCGTGCAAAATCCCGCTCAGATTTATCACCGCATCGCTGCCGGCGAGCACTTCGAGTAAAGCACCCGGCTGCAAAATATCGGCTTCCATGACGTCTACACCGGGCATCACGATAAGCTCTTTTGCCCGCTCGCGCCGTCGCGTAGGCACGCGCACGGTATATCCCTGAGCATTTAATAATTGAACAATATGCCGGCCAACAAAACCGGCGCCACCTAATACCGTCACGGTACGGAGTTTAGGTAGAGCGAGTTTTAAATTCGCCTGTAAAGAAAACGGGGCATGCACATTCATAGATATCTACATTTCGAAAACGGAAAATGCTGCTAGCCGGCGCGCTGGTTATAGTTCACCTGGGGCCGACTAGGCGACAGCGCAGTGTACCGCGAAACTACCGGATTGCGAGACGGGGGCCGGACGCCTTATTTAGTTAAGGCGCGGACCAGCTCAGTTTGCGCACAGTAGCGCTTGCCTCGGCGCAGGGCGCGCCGCTCATATTCGCCATCGGCGCGCATTTCCCAAGTCTGGCAATTGTCCTTGAGATAAGGTTCTAGCCCTTCCTTCAGCACGCGCTTTTTGAGCTTGGGATCGAGCACGGGAAACGCAACTTCTATGCGTCTATATAAATTTCTGTGCATCCAATCGGCGCTGGAAAGATACATATCTTCGGCATTGTTGTTCAGAAAATAATAAATCCGGGTATGTTCCAAGAAGCGCCCCACCAGCGAGCGCACTCTGATGTTTTCGGAGACCCCGGGCAGTCCCGGTTTCAGCGCACACACTCCGCGCACGATAAGATCGATTTGCACCCCGGCCTGCGAAGCTTCGTATAGCGCCACGATGATTTTTTCTTCGACCAAGGCGTTCATTTTGGCAATAATTCGCGCCGTGCGGCCGGCTCGCGCATGCGCAGCTTCGGCTTCGATGGCGGCCAGCACATTCGATTGCATGGTAAACGGCGACTGCCATAGATGCGCGAGCTTACCGGCCTTGCCTAAACCGGTGAGCTGCAAAAAGACATGGGCGGCGTCGCTGCAAATTTCCGGATGGGTGGTGAATAAACCAAAGTCGGTATAAAGCTTGGCGGTGGCCGGGTGATAATTGCCGGTCCCTAGATGCAAATAGCGGCGCATGCCGTCTTCCTCGCGCCGCACCATCAGCATCATTTTGGCGTGGGTTTTATGGCCCACCACGCCGTACACCACATGCGCGCCCGCCGCTTCTAAACGCTGCGCCCAATTGATATTCGCCTCTTCGTCGAAACGGGCCAGAAGTTCGACCACCACCGTAACTTCTTTACCGCTTTGCGCGGCTATCATGAGGGCATCCATGATTTCCGAGTCGGTGCCCGTGCGATAGACGGTTTGTTTGATGGACAATACCTGCGGGTCGCGCGCGGCTTGCTGAATAAACTCTATCACCGGCGCGAAAGACTGAAAGGGATGATGCAATAAAATATCGCGCGTGCGCATCACGCTGAACATATCCGTGGCCTTGGCTAAAACCGGTGCCACCCCGGGTATGAAACCCGGATATTTCAGCTCCGGCCGATCTATGGACAAGGGCAACTGCATTAAGCGCACCAAATTGACCAAGCCATGCACTTGATACAAATCATCCGGCGCTAAATCAAACTGGCTGAGCAAAAATGCGGCCATTTCCGGCGAGCAATTGTCCGCCACTTCGAGCCGTACCGCGTTGCCGAAATGCCTGTGCGAGAGTTCGCCTTGCAAGGCTTCTTTCAGGTTTTTGACTTCTTCCTCGTCGACGAATAAATCCGAGTTGCGCGTTACCCGGAATTGATAACAGCCTTTGACATGCATGCCGCTGAACAAGGCATCCACATGCGCATGCAAGACCGAGGATAAAAACACGAAGCCGTATTCACATTCCGCGACTTCCGATGGCATGCGAATAATGCGCGGCAGGACCCGCGGCGCTTGCACTATGGCCGTGCCGGAGTTGCGCCCGAAGGCGTCTTTGCCTTCCAATTCCACCGCGAAATTCAGGCTTTTATTGAGCACGCGCGGAAAGGGATGGGCCGGATCCAAGCCTATGGGGGTTAACACCGGCAGCACCTCACGGAAAAAATAGTCTTCTACCCAGGCGCTTTGCCGCGCATTCCATTGCGTGCGACGCAGTATGCGCACGCCTTGCAGGGCCAGTTCCGGCAAGATGATGTCGTTGAGCAGCGCATATTGCTCGGCCACCAGTTGATGCGCTTGTTGTGAGATTAATTGAAAAGCCGAGCGCGGCGATAAACCGTCGGGGCCGGTGACTGCGCTGTTGTATTTGATTTGCTCTTTGATACCGGCGACGCGTATTTCGAAGAACTCATCCAGATTGCTGGAGACGATGCATAAAAATTTCAGCCGCTCCAGCAAGGGCACATCTTTAGCCTCCGCTTGTGCCAGCACCCGCTGATTGAAAGCAAGCTGCGCAAGCTCGCGGTTCAAAAAAAATTCAGGGGTGGTGAAATTCGTCATCAGCACTGTGAGCGCGGCGGCGCATACTTTCAGGAGGCCAGTGGACCACGGCAAAGCCAGGTCTTATTGCAACAGGTTGGCTCGGAATACAAAAGGCCGCTAATGTAGCGGCCTCGTCAATGGGCGCAAAATCACATGACGCTTTTGTGACAGTTTATTTGCCTTTGCCTTGCGGCACAAAACCCGCGGGCGTATCCGCGCCGCCGCCAAAGAAATAGCCTTCCATTTGTTCAGCCAGATATTTGCGGGCCTTGATGTCGGCAAGATTGAGCCGGTTTTCATTGACCAACATGGTTTGCAAGCCTATCCAGCCCTGCCAAGCTTCCTTGGACACATTTTCAAAAATGCGTTTACCCAACTCGCCCGGATAAGGCGGGAAATCCAGTCCGGCGGCTTCGCGGCCGAGTTTAACGCAGTGTACAGTGCGTGCCATATGCTTCCTTCGTACTTTGAATGGGGAAAAACCTAATGATAGCGCATTGCCGGTGGCGGCGCCGAGGCGTGATCTACGGCTGGTGGCCGTCGAGCGCGGGATGTTCGCCGCGCGGCATGTCCAGATAATAGCCTTGTACCATGTCGACGCCGAATTGTTTCAGCATCTCCAAGGTTTCCGCGTCTTCCACAAATTCGGCCACGGTGATTTTGCGCATGCCTCGCGCCACATCGACAATGGATTTGACGAAGACTTGATTGTCCCTGTCGTTGGGCAGGTCGCGAATAAACAAGCCGTCAATTTTGAGAATATCCGCCTTGAGATGCTTGAGATAAGCGAAAGAAGAAAACCCGCTGCCAAAATCGTCTAGACAAATACGGCAACCGGTTTGATGCAAAGCCTCTATGAAGCGTTGCGCATCATGCAAATCCGACACCGCCGAAGTTTCGGTAAGCTCTACCAACAAGCGGAAAGGATCGACGCCATTCAGCTTTAATTCTTCGGCGATAAATTGCGGCAACATAGGATCATCGAAGGAGCGGCCGGAAATATTCACCGCCAGCGAGGGCAAGGTTTCTGCTTTTGCCAAAAGGCGCACGCTTTGACTGATGACCCAGCGGTCTATATCCAAGACCTTGCCGGTTTTTTCCGCCAAGGGAATGAAGTGGCCGGGCATGATGAAACGCTCGGGATCTTTCTCATCCAACATGCGCACCAAAACTTCCAGATGCGATAAATCGCCATCCAGCGCGTTGTACACGCCTTGGAAATGCAAGCGCAGCAAATTATTTTCCAAGGCATTGCTGATGCGTTCATTCCACGACAAGCGCGACAGCATTTCGCGCGAGGCATCCAAATCCGATCTATAACTACGCCAGGCATTTTTGCCTGCTTCTTTGGCTTGATACATGGCGGCGTCGGCGTGGGCGATTAATTCTTCGGCGTTGTCCGCGTGCTGCGGATACAGCGCGATGCCCAAGCTGGTAGTGAGACGGATATTTTGGCCTTCGAAGCGGAAGGGAATTTGCGAGATGGCGCGAACGATGCGCTCCGCGAGCATGGAGGCCTCCCGCTCGCCCGCATCCGGCACCAAGATGGCGAACTCATCGCCGCCCAGGCGGCTGAAAATTTCGTTGCGGCGGATCAAAGTGCTGACTTCGCCTGCGACCCGTATCAACATCGCATCGCCGGCTCTATGCCCAAAGGTGTCGTTCACATATTTGAATTCATCCAAATCGAAGAACAGCAAGGCGCCTTGGGTATTGCGCCTATCGGCGTCCACCAGCATGCGGGATAATTCTTCTTGGAAGCGATGGCGGTTGTATAAGCCGGTCAAGGAATCGCGCTCGGCTAAGTAAATCAGCTGCTCCGCCGTCTGCCGTTCACGGGTCACGTCTTCATAAATCCACAAGCGGCCTATGAAGCGACCTTCCAAATCGCGTACCGGGTACGAAAGCTGAGTCACTACCCGGCCATCCGCCATGACGATCTCGAAAGTCTCCGACACCTCGTGGGTGTCCATCACGAATAAAATATGTTTGGAAAAATGATCGGGACGAGCCAAGACATTGGCCGAATAGCCTACGACTTCGGTGGTCAAGCGCCCGGCTAAATCCACGGTATCGCGTATCAGCCAAATCCTGCGAAACGCCGGGTTGACATAGATGACCCGATTTTCCGCGTTCTCGAACAAGATGCCGATATTCATCGCCGACAGCAGCGAGCTCATGCGCGCTTGTTCTTGCCGTGACTGACTCAATAAGCGGGTTTGTATGTCCTCGGATTGCTTCAGCTCCTCCACGGTTTCTTGCAGTGTAAACGCCGCCTGCTTGAGTTCACTGATGTCGCGTATGCTGCTGCGATAGCCCAGGAACTCGCTGGCACTGCCGTAAATCGGTTGCCAAGACATCGCGGCCCAAAACTCGCCGCCTTTTTTCTTTATTACGCGAAATTCGAAGGCTTCGCCCACGCCGCCGCGGACCGCGCGCGACAAAGCTTTACTCACGGCTTCCTTGTCTTCTTCATGCACCATGGGCAGGGGAAAATTAATCATCAGCAGACACTCTTCTTCGCTATAGCCACTTAAGCGTTCAACCGAGGGATTGATCCAAATCAATTTTCCCGAGGGATCTATCCAGCTTTCCCAGTCATAGGTGTAATCGGCAATCGCGTGAAACTTGGCCTCACTTTGCGCTAGCGCTTCTATCCGCTGGCGCACCGCATGCGACATTTGATTCATGGCGTGGGTGAGCACGCCGACCTCGTCCTCGCTCTTGACCGGCAATTTCACATTGAAATTGCCACGGGCGATTTCTTGGCTGGCTTGAGTCAGTAAACCCAGATGACGCGTCAGCCATATCCCCAAGCCGGTCAGCAAGACCAGGGTGAGCACTACTTCCAGCGCGGCGATAATCGCGCTTTGCTGCGCCAGCCGGCGCTTGTTAAGAAACATGTCCTCCAGCGATAGGCCATAGCGTAAGTCGCCGTATTTCTGGCCGGCAAATTCGATGGAGGCGCGGGTGTTGAACACCGTGCGATTGGCGTTTTCCGTATCGGCGATATCCTTATCGATAGGCGGAAGCGGACGCTTCAAATCCCAGCCGGCAGCGACCACAGTCTTGCCCTGATTATCCAATAGCACCAGATAGGGCACGCCCTTCTCGTCCTGAATTTCCTTCAGGATCTCGCCCAGAGTGGCATAGTCCCGCTGCGCCATGGGACCCACTAAGGCAGCGTTGAACAAGGGCTTTAAGTCATTGTTTTTAGACTTGGCTTGATCCAGCAAACTGCTATCGATCAAACGTATGCTGTTGCCGACTAATAGGGTCAGCATAATGATTTCGACTAAGACGCTGGCCAAAATCATTTTGGCGCGTAGCGATTTGAACGCTGAAAAATTCGGCAAAGGGCGAATCCGCAAGAGTGAAATCGTTAAATTCGATTTTCTAAATCAGGGCTAGCACGCCCCAGCATTGTTAGGAAGTGATGCTAGCACGGCTGCTTCGGTCTGACCATGCTTGGCGTAGAGCTAAGGTGTTTCCAAAAGGCGTTTCAATTCTTTTTGGTAAGGATCCAGCATGCGCAAATCGTTTTCATCGGTCACGCGTATGCCTTCAAAACCGCTCTCTTTAAAAAATTGACGGCCTTCGCGGGTGGCGGGAAAGCTTAAGAGCGCGCGCTTGATCCGGTCTATTTGTGCCGCGCCCAAACGCGGATGGGCCAAAATCATCACATGAGGAGAAGCGGGTGTTTGCGCGATAATGCGCACCGTGCGGCGTAACTGCGCCGGCATTTGCACCAAAGCCGCGCCTTCAGTGACCGCCGCTTCCACCTCACCCCGCTGCACTGCCAAGACCGCCGTGTTGTGCGTGGGCACCTCCAGCAGAGAAACATCTTCCGCACGCAGGCCTACGTCGTGCAATAGCTGCTGCCCCATGATCGCCACCAGCGCGAGGCGGTTAGGCGTGGCTATGGTTTTGCCGCGCAAATCTTGCAAATTGTGATAAGGCGAGTCGCGCGCAACCACCACAACGGCGCGTAGTTCGCGCGTATACACCGTTAGCGGGATATACCCGGTTTCGCGTTGCGCCATGCGGGCAAAATGCGGCGGGGTGACCAGAATATCGTAAGCGCCGATACGGGTTTGATCGGCATAGACTTTAAAACTCAGAGCAGTAAATAAATTGACCGGCTGCTTTAGTTCGCGCGCCAAGTGGGCGCGCATGGGCTGGTACAAATCCAATAAAGCGCGGGTGCTGAAATACGGGAATACCCCCATATCCAACACCGGCCCTTCAGAGGCCCGGGCGCTAAAAATAATAAATAAAAACCCCAGGGCCGCGAAGAAAGTTTGGCGCAAGGATTTTTTTAAGAACATTATTTTTCTCCCAACTCTATCAACTCTATCAACTCTATCAACTCTATAGCCGCATTTCGTCAGCCGCAATATCGTCCAATTTACGGGATCAGCCCTAAACGAGAGCTGACGTTTCGGCCCGATTCCTTCATGATTTGTTTTGCGCGTTTGGCATAGCGATCCATTGCATACAATTCGTCGGGCTCCACCGGCGCAATATTCTCATAGCGATAGCGTTCTAAAAAGCCTTTAAGCTTGCCTGGCCGCCGCGCGTAATCAAAGAGCACGCTGCGTAATTCTTCGACCTCGGCAAGGCGCAAGCGCGGATGCGCCACAAACACATTGGCCGGCATGTCGCCTAGCGAGGCGAGGATACGCGCGGCCTCACGCAAGTCTTTAGGCATGGTGTTGAATGGACCGGAAGAAACGATCGCCGCATCGGCACGGCCATTGAGCACCGCTTCCACCGCCGCGTTGTGATAAGTGAAATGCATGGGAGTCAGGGCATGGCTGTCGATGGCGACGCCTTGTGCTTGCAGCCAATCTTCACCACGCAGAGTCACCAGGGCAATCCGATCCACCAACGCGATACGTTTGCCGCGTAAATCAGCCGCCATGTGCAAGACGCTGTCGTTACGCACCGCCACCAGTCCAAATTGCGCCGGCAGAAATTTGGCGAAGGGCATGAGGCCGCCTTCGATTTGGGCAAGACGCGCCAGATGCGCCGGCATTAGCGCGATATCGTATTCTCCGTCTAGAGTACGCTGATAAAAAGTATGAAAATCCGGAGCGGTAAATAACATCACCGGCCGCGCTAAAAATGTTTCCAATTGCGCGCGCAAAGGTTGGTATACGGTGAGCATGCTGCGCGGGCTAAGGTTTGGAACGATACCTAGCACTAGCGGTTTCACGCCGCGCTGGGCGCGTACAGGCGTCAGCCGAAGGCATGCGAGAAAGGCCGATAGGCCTCGTAAAAAAATTCTACGTCTAGACTCAGTGCTCAACATGCACGCCCATGGAGTGCCGTCTCACATACAACATCATGGATTGGCCTCTAAGGCTTTTTTTAATAAGGCGCCATAGGGTGCGAAGATCGCCAGCTCTTCTTCTTTTGCGATCACTAATCCGGCGTAGCCCATTTTATACATCATCTCCCTCCCCCGCTCTGTATCGCGAACGAATTCCAGTATGGCATTGCGTAACTTCTCCGCCCGTCTCGGCGCGAGCGCGGGATTGGCGAGATAAACGATACCCGGAGCCGCGCCCGGATCCCAAGTCTGCACGATGCGCAAGGCATTCCGCGTCGCATCCGGCATTTGGGCCAAGAGCCTATCGGCAATAATCGCAGCATTGGCTTCGCCGCTCAGAACGAAATTCACCGCAGCACTGTGGTTAGGCATGTGGCGCAAAGTTAAATCGGTGTGCGGGTCCAAACCGGCTTCGCGCAACATGGGGAGGGCTTGCATGGAAATCATGGCCAAGGGATCGGGCAAGGTGATCACCGCGCCATGTAAATCCTTAATGCTCTTAATCGTACTCCCTAGGGGCACGACCAAGCTGGGACGCGTGGTGTTGATCGGACGCAACATAGGAACGTAGCCGAATTCGGCATAAGCCATATAAGCTGAGTTTGCCGGCGTGGCGATGAAATCATAAGGGTGGTGACGCAAGCCGCGTAGGAAAGACTTGTAGTCGCTAGCGGTTACCAAGCTCACGGGTTCCTGCAAGCGTTGCTCGAGAAAGACGCGCATGGGTTGATAATTTTGCACCAAGGTGCGCACGGGCAAATACGGCGTAAAGGCCAGCTCATACTCGGCATGTGTAGGGAAGGTCCATACCCAGCTTAAAGCACCGAATAGCACTGCCCAACCGCGCGTACGCGCCTTTGTCTGAAAATGTCGGCCCGCGCAAAGAGAAAAAATCATAAACGCTTGGCGAATACCTTGGATTTGCGTTGATAGTTATACAAGGCTTTTTTTTGCTGCGGCAGGTTCTCTACATCATCCTCAAAAAAACCGTGCTCGACAAACCAATGCGCGGTTTGAGTGGTCAGCACGAATAAGCGCTTCATTTTTTTCTTGCGCGCATAGTCTTCGACGTGGTCGAGCAAAGCCGCGCCACGGCCGGCATCACGATAATCCGGGTGGATCGCAAGACACGCCAATTCGCCGGCTTTATCCGTGGGAAAAGGATAGAGCGCGGCACAGCCTATGGTGATGCCATCGTGTTCCAAAATAAAAAAGCGCTCTATTTCCATTTCTAACAATTCACGCGAACGCCGCACCAGTACGCCTTCTTCTTCCAGTGGTTCGATGAGCGACAGGATGCCGCCTACATCATCTATGCTGGCTTGGCGCATCGCTTCCACCGGCACCGGTGTGACCATGGTGCCTATGCCGTCACGCGTAAACAGCTCTTGCAAGATGGCACCATCGACATGGCGCGAAATGAGGTGGGCGCGGCCTACCCCGCCCTGGCAAGCTTGTACCGCGCAGGGCAGAAAAAAAGCGACATCCGGGGATAATTCGCGCGCTGCTTTCATGAGCTTGACCGCATCGCGCGCGGTCAGCTCTTTCAAGAGCTTGCCCTTGGCGTCGGTCACGCCCGGCGCATCCATCATGAAAATCAACTTCTCCGCCTTGAGCGCAATCGCGGCGTGGGTCGCCACATCTTCCACGGTGAGATTAAACACTTCACCCGTGGGTGAATACCCTATGGGCGAGAGCAAGACGATTTCGTTTTGATCCAGCCGGCGCTGTATCGCCAGCGCATCGATTTTGCGCACCGCGCCCGTGTGTTGCAAATCCACGCCATTGCGCACGCCTAAAGGCTTGGCCGTGACGAAATTGCCGGAGGCCACGCGTATATCGGCGCCGGCCATGGGCGAATTGGGCAAGCCCATGGACAAGAGGGCTTCGATTTCTACGCGCACCGAACCGGCGGCTTCTTTGACACACGCCAATGCGTCTGCATCGGTGACGCGCAAGCCGTCTACATATTGGGTAGTCGCGCCGCGTTCCTGTAGCTCGGCTTCGATTTGCGGCCGTGCGCCGTGAACCAAAATAATCCGCACATCGAGGGCGTTCAATAGATTCACGTCATGCGCCAAGGCATAAAATTCGCCTTCGCTGACCACCTCGCCGCCGAAGGCGATGACAAAGGTCCGGCCACCGAAAGCATGAATATAAGGCGCGGCGGCGCGAAACCAATTCACGAAATTTTGGGTTTTAAAAGGCGGCGATTTGGGCGGGGTTGGGCTAGGCATAATGGCGCAACAGTACCCAGATTATACTTAAGAATCAATAGTGAAGCACGTAAGCGCGCATCCGGGATTAAAAATCGCCCCACAAAGTTTGGATACTCGCGATCGCAGCCAGGCCGGCCGTCTCGGTGCGCAAGATGCGCGGCCCTAGACGCGCCGCGATATAGCCGCATTGCAATAACGCGGTTTCCTCTTGGCTGCTAAAGCCACCTTCCGGGCCCACCGCCAAATGGATCGCGCCAGCCGGGACGGGGAGGGTGCGCAAGGTGAGCTCAGCACGGGGCGATAACATCACGCGCAAATGCGGCAAGCCAGGGTCCGCCTCATTCGACTCTGCGCTCTGCGCAATCGAAGCCATCTGCCCCAACCAGGAAGTGAGATCCATGATGGGTAAGACTTGGGGAATCGCATTGCGCCCGCATTGCTCACACGCCGCGTTCACCATATTTTGCCAATGTTGCGCGCGTTTTTCTTTGCGTTCGCCTTGCAGCTTGACCACGCTGCGTTCGGTTTGCAAAGGCTGAATGGCGCTCACCCCCAGCTCTACCGATTTTTGCAAAATAAAATCCATGCGTTCGCCGCTGGCGATGCCTTGCGCCAAAAGAATGCGCAGCGGCGATTCGCGGCTGGCATTGGCTCGGCTTTGCACCAGCACGACGACTTCTTGTTTGTTAATGCGCACGATGCTGGCGCCGTAAACGTGATCGTCGCCATTAAATAAACTGACGCCGTCGCCTTCGTTCATGCGCAGCACCCGAGCCGCGTGATGGGCGGCGTCTTTATCCAAAGCCACGCGCGCACCCAAGGATAAATCGCCGGAAAAATAAAAACGCGGAACGCGCATGCGGAATCTCGCTAGAGTCAGCGTGATATTATAGCCAAGTCCTTTTTTTACCGAGTCTAGTTTATGGTGAGCTTACAAACCCCGATTTGTGATTTTGGCTGGAAAGCCCCGGATTTCGATTTGCCCGGCGTCGATGGCAAACGCTATCGCTTGGCGGATGTGATGGGGCCTAAAGGTTTATTGGTGATGTTTATTTGTAATCACTGCCCGTATGTGAAGGCCGTGCGCGAGCGCATCATGCGCGACGTAGTGGAGCTCAAGACCCTGGGCATAGGTGCTATCGCGATTAATTCGAATGATGCGGTGACTTACCCCGATGACTCCTTCGAGGCGATGCGTGCCACCGCCGCCCAATATCATTATCCCTTTCCTTATGTATTCGACGAAGATCAAAGCGTGGCCAAAGCCTACGATGCGGTGTGCACGCCGGATTTTTTTGGATTCAATGCAAATTTAGAGCTGCAATATCGCGGCCGCTTGGATGAATCACGCAAGGAAACCGCGCCCGAATCCGCGCGCCGAGATTTATTCGAAGCCATGCGCCTAGTCGCGCAAACCGGTCACGGGCCCAAGGAGCAAATTCCCAGCATGGGCTGTTCCATAAAGTGGAAGGCCTAAGCGCGGGCATGCCGGCCGGGCCAAGGCACGCGACTTTCCCCTGGCGACTGCGATGTTGAAGCAAGTCTTGGAGATCGTGCAGACGGTCGCCCAGCACGAAATCGTGCCCCGCTATTTAAAAGTGGCGCGCCAGCATAAAGCCGATGGCAGCTTAGTCACGGCAGCCGATACCGGGGCTCAAGCCGCTTTGACCTTGGCCCTGAATAAGCTCAACCAATGCCCGGTACTCGGCGAAGAAATGAGCGCGCAACAGCAACGCACGCTGTGGGAACACAGCAGCACCGGACTATGGGTATTGGACCCGGTCGACGGCACCTCGAATTTCGCCAATGGCTTGCCCTACTTCGCCGTTTCGGTTGCCTTTTATCAAGCGCAGCGCCCGGTGCTGGGCGTGATTTACGCGCCCGAAGCCAATGAATTATTCTGGGCGGAACGCGGCCAAGGCGCTTTTTTGAATGGCGAGTCGCTACCGATCAAGGAGCGCGCCCCGGCCACGCTAAAACAAGCCATGGCCGGTGTGGATTTAAAACGTCTGTCTCCGGCCTTGGCTAAGGCCCTAGCGGCTCAACCCCCGTATATTTCCCAACGCAACTTCGGTTCCAGCGCTTTGGATTGGTGTTATGTCGCGGCGGGACGCCTGGATATTTACCTGCACGGTGGACAAAAGCTTTGGGATTACGCCGCTGGCGCCTTGATCTTGGAGGAAGCGGGCGGCGCTTTGAGTACCTTGGACGAAGACGATTTTTGGTCTAGCGATCCTTGGCAGCGCTCGGTGATTTGCGCCTGGAACCAGGAAATCTTCCCGCCCTGGCGAGATTGGATACGCGCTCACGCTTAATTTCGGGGCCATGCTCAGCAGGCTAATGGCGCGCGAAATCAGGGGTTTTCCGGTCATTAATTTTCCTGTCAAGCCATTGAATATTCTTATCAAATCTTTTATTGCCAAGGATTCACCATCTAGGGGATAATTTTAGCTTTCGCTAAAACTCGCGCTTAAGCTGCAAAACCGGGCCAATAACCGGATCGCTAGCGCTGCTGGAACCGGCCCTGATTCCGAAGTTCCTCAACGTGTTACCGCATAGTAGACCGACGGCTGCACCCGTGCCGGCGGGAAAGATTTCGCAACGAAATAAAGGACTGACCTTATGGCAACTCGTGCTGAATTATGCAATGCGATCCGCATGCTCGCGGTGGACGCAGTGCAGAAAGCCAATTCCGGCCACCCCGGCGCGCCTATGGGCATGGCGGAAATTTCAGAGGTATTATGGAATCACCACCTGCGCCACAATCCAAAAAATCCACATTGGCCCGATAGAGACCGCTTCGTTTTTTCCAATGGCCATGGCTCCATGTTGTTGTATGCGCTTTTGCATTTAACCGGCTATGACCTGCCCATCGATGAACTAAAGCGCTTCCGGCAATTGCATTCCAAGACCCCAGGGCATCCAGAGTATGGCTACGCACCGGGAATAGAAACCACCACGGGCCCTTTGGGCCAAGGTATTTCGAACGCCGTGGGCATGGCACTGGCCGAAAAATTACTCGCCGCAGAATTCAATAAGCCTGGGCATGAGATCGTCAACCACTACACCTATGTCTTCTTAGGTGACGGTTGCATGATGGAGGGTATTTCGCATGAGTCTTGCGCCCTGGCGGGTACTTGGGGCTTGGGCAAGCTCATCGCCTTCTATGACGACAACGGTATTTCCATAGACGGTCATGTCGAGGCCTGGTTTACCGACGATACCGCTAAGCGCTTTGAAGCCTACCAATGGCATGTGATACGCAATGTCGATGGCCATAATTCCGAAGCCGTGGAAAAAGCTTTGCAAGAAGCCAAGACGGTGACCGATAAACCCAGCTTGATTATTTGCAAAACCATCATAGGCAAGGGCTCGCCGAATAAAGCCGGTACCCATGATGTGCACGGCGCCGCCTTGGGCGATGCCGAAGTGCAAGCCACCCGCGATAATTTGGGCTGGAAATATCCACCCTTTGAAATTCCGCAAGACATTTACCAAGGCTGGGATGCACGCACCAAGGGCCAAGGCCTGGAAACGCTGTGGAGCAATAAATTCGCGGAATACAAAAAAGCTTTCCCGAAGGAAGCTGCCGAATTTGAACGGCGCACCAAGAGCGAGTGAGCCCTGAATTGGCATGAGGTTGTCGCGAACGCGGTCGCTGCGAATAACGATAAGGCGGAAACGGTCGGGACCCGTCAACCCTCGCAAATCGCAATCAACGCGCTAATTACCGGCCGGCACCAGATATGTGACCCAAGCCGTCCCGCAGGCGCTGG
>CAZKHT010000040.1:0-1340 GCA_964552595.1 uncultured Burkholderiales bacterium | reverse complement strand
CGACCCGTAAAGCCTCGCAAATCGCAATCAATGCCTTAGTTCCCGCGCTGCCCGAGTTCCTGGGCGGCTCCGCTGATTTGACCGGTTCCAATCTCACCAACTGGACCGGTGCGCACCACATCAAGGGCAAGAGCCTAGGCAATTACATTAGCTATGGCGTGCGCGAATTCGGCATGTCGGCGATTATGAATGGCGTGGCCTTGCATGGTGGTTTGCTGCCTTTCGGCGGCACCTTCCTGATGTTCTCGGAATACGCGCGCAATGCCTTGCGCATGGCTGCGTTGATGAAAATCCGCGTGATCTGGGTCTTCACCCACGATTCGATTGGCCTAGGCGAAGACGGTCCCACGCATCAACCGGTGGAACAAACCGCAACTTTACGCATGATGCCGAATATGGATGTATGGCGTCCTTGCGATACCGTGGAGACCATGGTTGCTTGGGCGGCCAGCGTGGAGCGCTTACACGGCCCTACTAGCCATATTCTCAGCCGGCAAAATCTGCCTTTCCAAAAACGCAGCGCGGAGCAAATCGCGGCCATACGCAAAGGCGCTTATGTTTTATCCGATGCCGCCAATCCTAAGGTCGTGCTCATCGCCACCGGCTCGGAAGTCGGCTTGGCCATGGAAGCGCAAAAAGTTCTGGGCGAGCAAGGCATCCCCGCGCGCGTGGTGTCCATGCCTTCGACCAATGTGTTTGACCGCCAGGATGAGGCTTACAAAGCCAGCGTCTTGCCCAAGGGCGTGAAACGCGTTGCGATAGAAGCCGGCGTCACCGATTTCTGGCGCAAATACGTAGGCCTGGAAGGCGCGGTGGTCGGCATCGATACTTTTGGCGAATCGGCACCGGCGGGCGATTTATTCAAACACTTCGGCTTCACCGTCGAGAACGTGGTGAATACAGTCAAAGGCGTGCTCTAAGACACTATAAAGTGCGCGGCGAAACAATTCGCCGCGCGATAAAGATTTTTTCCCAAACTCAGGAGTTAAGTATGACTATCAAAGTCGGCATCAATGGCTTCGGCCGTATTGGGCGCATGGTGTTTCGTGCGGTAGCGAAAGATTTTAAAGACATCGAGATCGTTGCCATCAACGACTTGCTCGATGCTGAGTATTTGGCTTACATGTTGAAGTACGATTCCGTGCATGGCCGCTTCAATGGCGACATCACGGTGGACGGCGGCAACATGATCGTGAACGGCAAGAAAATTCGCCTGACGGCGGAGCGTGACCCAGCGAACTTGAAGTGGAACGAAGTGGGTGCGGACATCGTGATCGACTCCACTGGTTTCTTCCTAACCAAAGAATCGTGCGAAGCCCACATCAAGGCAGGCGCAAAAA
>CAZKHT010000039.1:0-16171 GCA_964552595.1 uncultured Burkholderiales bacterium | reverse complement strand
GGGGGGTTGGGTGCATTGCTTGCTCGGGCACGTCGGCCGGCAAATGGTTGGTCAATTGCTCGTCAGGTAGGGGCGAATAGCGCATGTGTCGAGGAACCCACCGCAGTGCGACGGCGTTCCACCCGGGAACCGCATGGAGCTAGGTGACAAGCTGGTCCTGATCGCCGACGACGACCGTGCACTTCTCGATCTCATGCGGATGTTCATCGAGGAGGAAGTCGGGGCGCGCGTGTTTTTAGTCCATACCCTGACGCAATGGACGCAGCAATTAAAGCTGCCGCGTTTAAGTGAATACGGCATAAGCGAAGCGGATTTGCCGCACATCGTGGCGCATAGCCGGGGATCGAGCATGAAAACCAACCCTCTCGTGCTCGAGGACGCGGAGTTGATGACGGTGCTTCAAAGACGCTTATAAAGAGCGACGAAAAAGCCAACGCTCTGCCGAAAATCAGACGGCGAGTAACCCACATATCTTTTTGAAGGAAATAAATATCTTGTCATTTCAATATCTTGAATGCCCTGCGCGGCGTGGCACGGAAGCTGCTGAGAGTAGCTTACGAAACAACCTGAAGGGGAGCAGCACATGGATCCAGTAAGCCCAGATATGAAATTCGATATTTCCCTATACGCCTGCGACGAGGGCGATTGCCTGAAAATCGAAATCGCCGGTAGCCAGAATGCTGCAATTTTCATGAGCCCCCGCCAAGCCCGGGCTTTTGCCTCCGAATTAATCCAGACGGTTTACCGCGCGGAAGTGAAAAACAGCCTGCAAAAAAAGCAACAAAGCGCTAGTTTAAAAAACATGGATAACAGCAACGAACGCTTTAGTCCGCGGCCTCACGCGGCTTGATTTTCCTCTCCTGTGAGCCCGTGCAGTTCGCGGGCAACAGGCGTTGACCTCCCCGACTTCGGCAGCCCAATAGGCTGCCATTTTTTTGCTCTTTCAGCGTGATTTTTCTACACTGAAACAGACCTAACTATCCGGCTATTGGTTTTTTGATCGCATCCCATGTCCCGCAAGAATCCCGATCTGCACGGCAACGCGCCGGATAAAAATCCGCTTGCTTTACTCATTATTGACGTCATCAATGATTTGGAGTTCGATGGCGGGGACAAGCTATTGCGATACGCCAAGCGCATGGCGCCTAAACTGGCCAAGTTAAAACAACGCGCTTACGCTGCCGGGGTGCCGGTGATTTATGTGAATGATAATTTCGGCATGTGGCGCTCGGATTTTTCCACGCAAGTGCGCCATTGCTTGGAGGACGGCGTGCGTGGCGAGCCTATCGCTCGCGCGCTTCTGCCGACCGAACGCGATTACTTTATTCTTAAGCCCAAGCATTCCGGATTCTTCGCTACGCCGCTGTCGATTTTGTTGGATCATCTGCAAACCAAAAAACTCATTATCACGGGCATCGCCGGCAACAATTGTGTGTTCTTCACCGCCAACGATGCTTACTTAAGAGATTTCGAAATCGTGATTCCCAAAGACTGCGTGGTGTCGCAAAGCAAGGCCGAGAACGACGCCGCGCTCGCGCAAATGCGCGAACTGGTCCACGCCAGCGTCTTGCCCTCGGAAAAAATTATCTTAAAAGCAAGCGCATCAAAAGCGCGTAAACGCTAGGCCGTCTTTCGGTCTAGGCTAGCGCGGCCTTGGGCTTAAAGGCATAATTCAAACCCTTCCTATAATACTGATAACCACGAAATGGCCGACAAACTCGTCATCATGCTACTTACCGTGGAACCGGAGCAGCCCCATCTTTGCGGAACGCCGTTTTTCCAGGCCGCCGCCGCCGCGGCCATGGGCTTCGAAGTCGAAATGTTCTTCGCCAGTCGCGCCATGCGCCTGCTCGTCAAAGGTGTCGCTGACAGAATTTACCCTTCCGATAATCGCTCAAAAACGGTCTACGGATTCATGCAAGACGCCGCCGAACAAGGCGTGAAATTTTTTGCCTGCAAAGGCGCCATGGATGCCTTCGCCTTAAGCCCGGGAGATTTAATCCCAGAGCTCACCGGGCTCGCCGGGGCCACCACGTTTATTGGGCGAGTGATGGACAGTGAGTGGCGGTCGCTGACTTATTGAGCGCGAGCTCGAATTTCAAGATATCTCGTTCGAAATCCGCCCGTGGGAATAAACAAAAAACCCCGCCAAAGCGGGGTTCAAAATCCAAGATTGAATTTAACTCTCAGCCCATGCGCCGCCGGGCGAATCCGAATATTCCGACTAGACCAGAAGCGAATAGCCATACCGCGGCGGGGATAGGCACGGGCGCGATTTGCCAGCCGGTATCGCGCAGCGCGGCGAAATCAAGTTCGGTAAAATGTTTACGCGTGCCTGGGCCGATTGCGGGGTCCATCGCGACTTCTTGCGGGACGCCACCTGCCGTGCTGGTCAATCCATCTTGCCAATGCGCGGAATCGGCCAGGGGTACAGGTCCGCCGTAAAGGCCGGAGGAGGAAGCGCCGGTGAAGTTACTGCCCATGACTAAATTTCCAAACGATTCTGCAGTGCCAAAGCCCAGCACATGGCCCAGTTCATGTACGGCGACGGAATAGAAGTCGTATAGACCGCTGCCTGGCGTGGGATTGGCGGAGCCAAAATACCAGTTGCTCTGCGCGCTATTGAAACTGATGGAGCCTCCCCATGGACCAAAATCAGTAGCCGGAGTATTTAAAGCGCCGGCTTGCCCACGCGCTTGACCATCGACAAAGGCGGAAGAGCCAGAGATGGAGTAGCCGCCGGGGCCGCCTTGCCCGAGCGTAGAAGCGCCCAGGTTTTGCGCGCCCACGTACACGATTACCGCGTTATCGGTGACGCTGTAATTGTTGAGCGTGACGACGGAGGCATTGGAAGGATTATAAAAAGCGATATCGAAAGAATTGCTACCGCTAGAAGTGATCGCGGTTAAATGGTCTTGTATGCGCGAGGTGAATTCGCTGGCGGCTTGAGTGAGTAAAGTCTGGCGACTTGCATTGCCACCGGTGAAAAAACCGCTGCTGTCATAGGTGTAATCGAACAATATGCTGATGGCGGAAGCGGGTTGGCTGAGGGCTAATGCGGCAAGCGCTATGACGCTGGATATAGAGAGATTAGATTTCATGACTGCCCCTTGGTTATCCTTCTTATGATCGATTTTCTGCGTTCTGGGACGCATTCTAACCCAGGAAGCAATGACCGCGCCTTAAAATATATGCCGCTGTTTTATTGGAAAATGTTTTGGCCATTTATGCGCAAATACCGTGAAATGTAAGGAATCTCGACTCGGCTCGCACATGAATTGGGGCCTCAGGTTGTAGCCATTGCCTGAAGTGAGATTATAGTGACGGGGACTTGCGCCCCCCATCGTTTAATGCGACGGCTTTAAAACCCGCTGGTCAATCCGTTTACTACAAAATCCACTTTGGGTGTGTTTGAAATCACTTTGTAACCCATAAGCGTTAAGTCCTTTTTATTGATGACACCGTTGCCGTCCATATCGGTGACGACATCAGGCGCGGTGCCTTCGACCACCGCGAGGAATAGGCGCGACGGGGTTTTCTGACCCACAACACCGAAAGCATTCGGCGCACCGACTATCCAGGTGGACCAGATTTCGGTGCCCGATGCATCTTGGTTAGTTACGGTGTTGATGTTGAATAAATTCGCCAAGTTTTGTCCCGGACCCGCGCCGCTGATTGTGGAGCTCAGGAGCACGACGAGTCCGGGGAAGTGATCTTTATTCGCGCCCAAACTAAAGGTGCCGGGGAAAGGCCCAGCATTTTGCAAGGGACCCGGCCCGGTGAGTTCGGGTGTGACGCCCGTTGAAGCTAAATTGCCTTGAAATTGCACCGAGATATCGACCAAAAACGCGCGGCTGCCTATCCCCGCCACATCGCCCTTGCCCGGCGCGAAAACGGTGATGAAAGCGGTTTTATCATCATCATCCTTGTCGTCGGCGTACGCGGGTTGCAAGCCGGCGCCGGCGAGTAAAACGAAGGGCAGGGCATAACTTAATTTTTTAAAAACTTTATTCATGAGTGTCTCCTTGAGGGTTGGCGAGGGCAAAGTGAAGACCTGGCGCGATTAGCTGCAACGTGCGCCCAAGGTGTCCATTGGAGTGAACAAAGTCCCGCCCGGATTTATTCCCGACCCAAGAAAATATAAACAAAGTCGGGTCGAGAACAGCCTACTGAATACGCGAGCGCGAATTCGGGGACACTAACGACTTCTCCTGTGCTACGAAAAAATTTTTTCTCTCCGTGTAAGTTTTCTTGTCTGTCCTCGACCAAGGGCATCCATGACGTTTGTGGATTGCGCGGCGCCCGAGGCCGTATTGGATTGCGCTGCTTAGGCAAACGCAAATCGGGATTCTTTTAACCTAGAGGAGATAAGTGAATGAGCGCTGTTAAACGTATTACCGGGGTTGCCTTGGCCGCTGCAGCGGCAAGCATGTTTATGACCGTAGGCGTCGCGTCTAGCGCGGTCGCCGCCGAAGCCAAGATTCATTGCGATGGCGTGAATTCTTGCAAAGGTAAAACCGACTGCAAAACTGCGAGCAATGAATGCAAAGGCATGAATTCGTGTAAAGGTAAGGGCTTCATCGCCATGACCGCGGCCGAGTGCGATCAAGCCAAGGCCAGCATGAAAAAGATGGAGAAATAAAGTTTGCGTGGCGGTCGGGCCCGAGTTCGACCGCCTTGCAGATGAAAACATCAATGTCTACTAACGCCTCCTCGCTACATCCGTCTTTGGGCTTCGGTCTGGGATTGCGTGTCCCGCATTACGAAGCCATCTTGAATTCGCATCCGAACGTGGATTGGTTTGAAATTCTTTCGGAAAATTATTTAGTGCCGGGCGGCAAGCCGCGGCACTACCTAGAACGCATACGCGAACGCTATTCTGTCGTGATGCACGGCGTCGGTTTATCCATAGGCGGCAGCGATCCCTTGAATCGCGACTATTTGCGGCAACTCAAAACCTTGATGGACCAAGTGCATCCACATTGGGTGTCTGATCATTTGTGTTGGACCGGCTGTGACGACATTAATCTGCATGATTTGCTGCCACTGCCTTACACCGAAGAAGCCTTGCGTCATGTGGTCGCGCGTGTGCAAGAAGTACAAGATGTGCTGGGACGGCGCTTGCTCTTGGAAAACGTATCCAGCTATCTCAGCTATCCACACAATGAAATGCCGGAATGGGAATTCCTGCGCGCGGTGGCGGAGCAAGCAGATTGTTTGATTTTACTGGACATCAATAATGTCTACGTGAGTGGCGTCAATCATGGCTTCGACCCTAAGATTTATATAGCCGCCTTACCCATAGACCGCGTGCAGCAAATACATCTTGCGGGACACCAAACACAGGGCGATTGCATCATAGATACCCATGACGCCCCGGTGTGCGAGGCAGTGTGGGATTTATATGAGTTTGCTTTGCGCTTGTATGGACCTGTCTCCACCATGATAGAGCGCGATGACAATATTCCGGCCTTGGAAGTATTGCTGGCGGAACTAGATCGCGCGCGCGCCATTAGCGCGGCGAACACAGGCTGGGCGGTCGCGGTATGAGCACTTTGCAAACGCTGCAAAGCGCTCTGCAAGCGCAAATTCTGCTCAATATCGAGGCGCTGCCTTGCGCCGAGCGCGCGTCACCCATCATCGCGACACCCGCACGGGTTCAGATTTATGCCACGGCTTATCGGTTGCGGCTTTTGGAAGCCTTGCAGACGGATTACACGGCCTTGCATGCGGCCTTGGGTGATGCAGCTTTCGAAAGTTTGGCCTACGCCTATATCAGGGACTGCCCCTCGCACCAAGCCAACCTACGCTGGTTCGGCGCCCATCTCGCCCACTTTCTATCGCACACCGCGCCTTATGCGGCGATGCCGGTTTTAAGCGAGCTTGCTGATTTTGAATGGAGTATGGGTCTGGCTTTCGATGCTGCCGATCAAGCTTGCTTGACGCTACACGATCTAGCGGCGGTGCCAGGCGCAGCTTGGGCGCAGATGCGCTTTGCAAAGCACGGCTCGGCGCATGTATTAGCTTTGCGCTCCAACGCGGCTTTGATTTGGAAAGCGGTCTCGGAAAACCAAACGCCGCCAGCCGCGACCTATGCCGATAGGCCAACCACTTGGCTGGTCTGGCGCCAGGAGTTGAGCGTATTTTTTAAATCGATGGCGGAAGACGAAGCCTGGGCGCTGGCGCGCTTGTGCGAGGGCGAGACCTTCGCACAAATTTGCGCCGGTCTGTGCGCTTGGGTGGCCGAGGAGGAGGCGGCGGCGCGAGCGGCCAGCTTGCTCAAAACTTGGGTGGAAAGCCAGCTGCTACAGCGCCTGTATTTTTAACTCATTTATCGCAATCACGGCACCAAATTATTTTTATTTATTTGCAAGGATGATATGGAAGCCAGTGCCTCACTTTATCGCAGCACCATTATTCCCTTAGAAGCCCTGCCCAGCTATTTGTCACCACTGCTCTTGCGCTTATTTCTAGCGTATGAATATTGGGAATCCGGCATCACCAAATGGCGCGGAGAAAATTGGTTCGCCGATATTCAAACCGCGTTTCCTTTTCCTTTTAATTTATTGTCGCCGAATTTGAATTGGCAACTGGCCACCGGCTTCGAGTTAATCGGCGCGCTTGCTTTAGTCATCGGTTTCGGAACCCGCGTCGTCAGCTTCTCGTTAATCATCGTGACCTTGGTGGCCTGGGCAGCGGTGCATGCGGGCCATGGCTATAATGTCTGCGACAACGGCTGGAAGCTGCCGTTGATTTACATCGTGTTATTTCTGCCCTTGCTACTAGGCGGGGCGGGTAAGCTGAGTGCTGATTACGGCTTATGCGGACGGCGGCGCAGTCCCCAGACTGAATCGCTTGCCTGAAAGATTTAGAGCGGAGGCGCGCAGTGGCTTACCGTGGGCAGGATGAATCAAAACGGACGCGAGTGCTGGTAATTTTTCTGTCGCTTTTTATTTTGCTGCTGGTGGTCGCGCACTGGCTGGTCAACACAAGAGAATCCGCTTGCGCGGAATATTGCCGGCTTAGTGGCAGCGCGCATTATGTGTATCGTGATTTTTCCGGCAGTGAGGAAAACTTAGGTGCGGATTCCTGTCATTGTTTAAACGCACTGGATGCAAGCAAGAAGCCAGACGTAGGCAGCGCCAAACAATAAATCCCGATTTAAGTGCCCACCCGGCCCGGCGTCGCGGTACTGCCTTCACTGACGTCTATTTCATTCACATAAGCCCAAGTGCGGATGTACGCGGGCTCCAGTTCATCCATGCTTTCCTGAATTTTGTCCCAAGCCTGAGTCTTGGCAGCGCATTCGAGATTGTGGGCGATATCGCGAATTTCATGCGCGCCTATATAGGCCGAGGCGCCTTTAATTTCGTGGGCGCGCGCCCTGACTTGCTCGGCATCGCGTTTTTCCACCGCGACCACCAGTTGCTCTATGGAGCCTTGAGTGCTGGATAAATATAAGGTCAATAAATCGTGTTGCGCGGTCGGATCATGCCGAAACATATTGGTGACTTTTTGCATGTCTAGCGGTGGATTTAAACCGGAAGTCGCGCGCTCCGTTTCCAACGCGGTTTCTTCCTGGGCGGCGGAATAGCGCTCGACAAAACCCGGCACCCAGCGCTTCAATACCAATTCCAGATCTTCCAGTTTCAACGGCTTTAATAAATAGTCATCCATGCCGCCCTGGGTCGCGCGTTCGCGGTCTTCGGCGCGGGCGTTGGCTGACATGGCGATGATGGGCGTGCGCCTAGGACGCGCTGCCATCAGCTCTCTATGCCGGATTTCAATGCTGGCTTCGAAACCGTCCATTTCCGGCATCTGACAATCCATTAGAATTAAATCGTAAGGCTGGCGTTGCATCGCATCCACGGCTTCCAAACCATTCGCCGCCACATCCGCGCGTATACCAAGCTTACGCAGCATATAAATCACCACTTTTTGATTCACCGCATTGTCCTCGGCGATCAATACGCGCACCGGTAAAGTGGCCAGGCGCAGCGCCGGCGTGCTGGGTAGTGGCGTGATGGCGGCGCACCCCAAGGCCGCGGAAATCGCGTTGCCTAGGCGCGCTAGCCGTACCGGTTTGCTGATTTGTCCGGCCAGCCCCGCCAGCATGAGTTCTTTGGGCGAATAGCGTTGGGCGACGCCGGTGAGCAAAAGATATTGAGTGCGTGCTTGTCCTTGTTCAAATTGTAAGGCGCGGGCTAGACCAAAGCCTTCTTCCTCGCTTAATTTGTTATCGAGCAGCGCTAAGCGATAGGGATCGCCGGCGCGTTGCGCCTGACGCAGTTTGTTCACTGCTTCGCTCAGATGGTTGGCGGTGTCGGGACGCATTTGCCAAAAACTGAATTGTCGCGACAGCGTTTCGCGCAGCGTGGTGTTGCGCGAGGCGACCAGGACCCGGACATTGGCCACGGTCTCCGCCGCCGGCAAAGGCGCCGCGCCCAAGCCTTGTTTTTGTACCCGGGTCGTAAACCAAAAGGTGCTGCCGGCACCGGCTTCGCTGATCACACCGACCGAGCCGCCCATCATTTCCGCGAGCTGCTTGGAAATCGCCAAGCCCAAACCGGTGCCGCCGTATTTGCGGGTGGTGGAAGCGTCGGCTTGAGAGAAAGCTTGGAATAATCCGGCCTGGCTTTCGCTGGCGATGCCTATGCCGGTATCGGTCACCGAAATATGTAATTGCGCATTGGCGTCTTCCAGATCAATCAAGCGCACGCGGACGACGATTTCGCCTTGGGCGGTAAACTTCACCGCATTGTCGATGAGATTAATAAGAATTTGCCGTATGCGGCCCGGATCGCCTAGGAGCTGAGCGGGAATAGTGGGCGGAAAATCGCAGCCTAAATCCAGGCCCTTGCTTTGCGCGCGCTCGGCCAAGAGTTCGGCGACTTCTTCCACCGTATCACGCACATTGAATTCCACGATTTCCAAACTGAGTTTGCCCGCCTCGATTTTGGAGAAATCCAAAATGTTATTAATCACGCCCAATAAGGCGTCGGCCGAGGTGCGCACGGTCTCGGCATAGTCGCGCTGTTCGGGGCTAAGGCGTGTGTCCAGCAGCAAGCCGACCATGCCGATAATGCCATTCATAGGCGTGCGTATTTCATGGCTGACGTTGGCGACGAAACGCGATTTAATGCGCGATGCTTCCAGCGCCGCTTCGTAAGCGGCTTTGAAGCGATCTTCATTGCGCTTACGCTCGGTGATGTCGCGCATAATCGCTTGGACCACCACGCGGCCATCCAACATCATGGAATTCAAGGCGATCTCGCAGGCAAATGTGTCGCCGCCGCGTTTCAATCCCTGCCATTCAAACTCGCAATGACCGGTGGTCATGGCTTTTTGAATTTGCATATTGGCGAATTCTTCCGAGGGCGTGCCGTCCAGTTGCGTGGGCGGACCTAAATCCACCGGACGTGTTGCGCAAAAAGCGGCCACGTCCGGCAAGTCGAACATATTCAACACGGCTTGGTTGCAATCCAAAAATCCGGTTTGATCTAGCATCACGATACCGTCTGAGCTGGAGGTGAAAAGCATTTTATATTTCACTCGCTCGCGTTCTATTTCCACGGTTTGCTGTTGAATGCGGCGCAACACGATGATGGCAATGGCCACCCCTATCAACACCAAGCTACTCCCCATGATTACCATGAGCCATTCGGTATTGCGGTAAGCCGCCGCGGCATCGCGCGCGGCGTCCTTGCTGGCGGTGCGTTGCAGAGTCAATAAATTATCGAGTTCGGCAACCAGTCTTTGCTGCGCCGGAATGGCAGCATCATGCAGCACGCGGAAGGCCTCGGCGTTTCTATCGTCCATCGCCAATTCCAGACCGTATAAAACCTTGGGCTGGGTGTCCGCAGATAGCTCGTGTATGCGCTGTAGCACGCGTTTCTCTTCGGCGTTGGAAATCATCTGATCGAGCTTTTGGCGCGCGGTGGTAAAGCTGGTGCCGTCCGCGTAGAAGCGCTGTAATTCCTCGTCCTTGGCGAAATTATCAGTGGCGCTGACGATGGTGTGCATGGAAATAATGCGTTGCCGCAAGGAGTCGCGCATGATGCTCGCGTACTCCACTTTTTTATTATTTTCGTTGACGATGCGCTCCAAGCGCGCATTGATGGAGGACATTTGATTTAAGCCGACCAGCGCGAGCGAAATCATCAACACCAGCACCACGGCGAAGCCGGTGCCTACCGATAACATCATGTGCTTAGAGAACATGGGCGCTTAAGCAGGACAAGAAAAAAACAGTATCCGCGAAGGCGGCACGCCAATCAACTGGGTTTAAACCGTATCAGTGTGGTCAGCCGGCCTTCAAACCAGGCGTCGAATTCGACGATATGCGGCAATACCGCGACCGCGAAGCCGGTTTGCTTGGCTGGTGTGATATCGAAAAAACGCAGTTTTTTGCTATTCAGCACCACTTCCATGCTGACATGCATGGGATAGTAGCCATCGAGGAATTTCCGCATGAATGGGCCGTTGGCGATGTGATAGGTTCCATCCGGCTGTAGATACAAGGATTTGGTTTTCAGCGCCAAACAGATTTTCGCGCCTTCACCGACATCGCGCAGCTGCACGCTGGAATCTTCCACCTTGGCTTCCTTGATGCCATTAAACGAAATAATGCGCAGGTCGCGTATGCGATCCGCGCGAAACACGATTTGCGTCGCCGGCACCTTGTCTAGATTTTGGTGGCATTGGCGTAAGTCCGCCCAGCCATCGATTAAAGTCTTATCGCTAATCGTCAGGGTATTACTGAGATGATGCACGCGTTTGGCGGGACGTTGCGCGAGAAAGGCCAGCTGGCCCTCATTGACATCGGCGGCGCTGGGCTCGGGCGGCGCATTAAACCAATCTTCCTCGGCTTGCTGAGCGGTCTGATCGGCGATCGCGGGCGCAATCGCAAAAAGAAATACAAACAGAATCGGTAGACGGTACATAGGCGGCCCCAGCTACGAGAAGCGTTGCGCCTACTATGGGCTGGGTGCTGCTGGCTGTCAAACGCCTATGACAGCGATACGGGTTTATTCGTTAACTGAGAGGCGACGGGCGCCATTAAAACGGCTCGCCCAATAATTTTCAGACATATCGGAAATCATCACATCGCCGCTGGCGCTGCTGCTAGCGTGTATAAAACGGTTATCGCCGAGATAGATCCCGACGTGCGAGAAAGCCCGGCGCAGGGTATTAAAGAACACCAGATCTCCGGGGCGTAATTCGGCTTTACTCACACGCTCGCCATTATTGCTGATGGCTTTGGTGTTATGCGGCAGCACCACACCCGCTGCTTTATTGAACACATGGCTGACAAAACCGCTGCAATCAAATCCGCCATCGGTGCTGCGCCCGCCAAATTTATAGTGGGTGCCGTTGAGGCTGAGCGCATAAAGCAAAAGCTCTTGAATGGAAGGCGGGGTTTGGGCCTCGGGCAGGTCCAGCGCCGCTTGCGGGGCGGGCGTCTGCGCGCTGTAGACCGGGCCAGAAGCCAGGCCGCCGAGGCAAAATAACGCGCAAAAAAGGGCAGGGGGGTAGCGCATCTTGGGCATTAAAGAAGAAATTTTTGCGTTTGTAAAGTGAAGAAGCGGATACTAAAAGCCGCCGTCGGACCCGATTTCGGGCCGTATCTTGTAGCATCGCCCGCGCTTCCGTGTGCTTGAGACAGGACCGCACGGCCCTTGAGCGGACTAAAGTTTTTTAAGCTGCCTATACTTGAGACTCTGGCAAAGTTGTCTAAGCTCGCAATCTCGCAAGTATCTCTGGGTGGGAATTTCCGGGATTGATTTTGGGGATGAATATGATGCGTGCCTTCTGCTTTTTGATGTTATTTGCGCTCGCGGGCCTGGCGCAGGCGCAAGAGAAAATCGAAGTCATTACTTTGCGCTACCACAGTGCGGAGGAGATGCTGCCTTTAATCGAGCCCCTGCTGAACAAAAATGGGGTAGGTAAAAACGGTGCCGTCACGGGTATGCAAAACCGCTTAATCATACGCACCGATCCGGCGACCTTAGCGCAAATAAAGACCGTGTTAGCCAATCTAGATACCCAGCCCAAACGCCTGCAAATCACGGTCCGGCAACACAGCACGCGCGAGGCTTTGAGTCGCGACGCGGACGTGTACGGCAGCCTAGGCGGGCGCAGTGGCCGGGTTCGTATTCCGGATAATGGGAATAGCGGAGCCCGGGTGGAAGCACGCGGTGAGCACGGCCGTTTGGGCGCGCGCATAGACAGCACCCGCGATCTGGAGCGCGGCTCCGACACCCAAACTTTGCAAGTATTGGAAGGCAACGCTGCTTTTATTCGTGTCGGACAAAGTGTGCCGATTACCGCGCGCAGCGTGATACGCGACGGGCGCGGTGTGACGGTGGTCGAGGACACGCAATTCCAAGATGCCACGACTGGTTTTTATGTTCTACCGCGCTTGGCTGGCGATAAAGTGACTCTGGAAATTCGGCCACAACGCAATACCGTCGATAGTCAAGGGGGCCTCGCCATCCAAGAGGCCGCAACCATCCTGTCTGCCCGTTTGGGCGAATGGATAGAGCTGGGCGGCATAGGCCAGAGCCTAGACCGCAGCGGCCAAGGCACGGTGTATTCCACGCGCGATATGAGCGAGGATAGACGCAGTATTTTTGTGCGCGTGGATGCTTTGCCCTGAGTGCCCGCGGCGCGAGCACGTGGGCGGCGTGATAAACTGTCGAGCAATTTATGCCCGATTTAACTCCTCTCTTCGCCGAGAACGGCGTGTTTGCGCAAAGCCTTGCTGCTTACCGCTTGCGTCCCCAGCAAGTGGAAATGGCGCAAGCGATTTTGCAAGCGATACAAGGCCAGGAAAAACTGGTGGTGGAAGCGGGAACGGGAACCGGCAAGACCTTGGCTTATTTGGTTCCCGCGCTTCTGGCCGGCGGCAAAGTGCTGATCTCCACCGGGACCAAGACGCTGCAAGACCAGCTATTTCTGCGTGATATCCCGGCGGTACGCGACGCCTTGAAACTGCCGGTGACCGTGGCCATGCTCAAGGGCCGCGCCAATTATGTGTGTACTTATCACTTGGCACAGGCGCAAGTTGAAGCCCGCCTTTATCACCCGGAAGAAGTGCGGCATTTGCAAGACATCGCGCGCTTTGCCGAGACCACGAACAGCGGCGATAAAGCCAGTTGCACCACCGTGCCGGAGCAATCGGGCGCATGGGCCTATGCGACTTCTACGCTCGATCTCGGTTTAGGAACGGACTGAGCGGATTCAAAAAATTGCTTCGTGATGGCGGCGCGAAAGGCCGAGCTAGGGGCCAGTGTCGTGGTGGTTAACCATCATTTATTTTTTGCCGATGCCATGCTGAAAGATGAAGGTATGGCGGAGCTTCTCCCAGCGGCGAATACGATCATCTTGGACGAGGCGCATCAATTGCCCAGCACGGCGGGCTTGTTTTTTGGCGCTTCGATCAGCAGCGGGCAATTGATGGAGCTTGCTCGCGATACCCGTGCCGAGGCGCTGACCCACGCGAAAGACTTTACGGCGCTGCCCGAAGCGGTCAACGCCTTGGAAAAATCCGTGCGCGATTTGCGTCTGGTGTTTCCGGCGGAAGGCATGCGCATGCCGGCACTGCGCGCGGAGCGCTTTCCGCGCTTCGAAGCGGCGATGACGGCGCTCAAGGAAAAACTCACCGACTTGGAAAAGGGTTTGGAAACCCAAGCTGAACGTGCCGCGGGTTTGGAAAATTGCTGGCGCCGCGCGCAAGCCTTGCGCGCGCAATTGGCCGAGTGGCGGAGCGAGGCCGCCGAGGAAAGCGTGCGCTGGATAGAAGTCTTCCACCATGCCGTGCATTTAAATGCCACGCCTTTGTCGGTCGCGAAAATCTTCAAGACGCATTTAGACGCCGTGCCGCGGACTTGGATTTTTACTTCCGCCACGCTGGCGGTGCGCGGCGATTTCCGTCACTACCAAGAAGAAATGGGCCTAGAGGCAGCGCGCACCGCGTATTGGGATAGCCCCTTCGACTATGCGACGCAAGCTTTGCTCTATGTGCCGCAACAGATGCCAGAGCCGAATAGCGAGGCCTATTACGCCGCAGTGGTGTAAGCCGCCTTGCCGGTCCTGCAAGCCAGTGGTGGCCGCGCATTTTTATTGTTCACCAGCTTGCGTGCCATGCGCGAGGCACATGCTCTTTTACAAGCGGCATTCGAACAACGCGGTTGGGATTTTCCGCTGCTGCTGCAAGGCGAAGGTTCGCGTACCGAATTGTTGGAGCGCTTCCGGCGCTTGGGCAATGCGGTCCTGGTCGCCTCGCATAGTTTCTGGGAAGGCGTGGATGTGCGTGGCTCGGCTTTGTCGGTGGTCATCATAGACCGCTTGCCCTTCGCCGCGCCGGATGATCCGGTGTTAGCGGCACGCATAGAACGCATGAACCAAGCTGGGCGTAATGCCTTCATGGAATATCAACTGCCGCAAGCTGTGATTACCTTGAAGCAAGGCGCGGGGCGCTTGATACGCGACGAACGCGATAGAGGCGTGCTCATGATTTGTGATCCGCGCTTACTCGGCAAACCTTATGGCAAGCGGATTTGGCAAAGCCTGCCGCCCATGCGGCGCAGCCGGGAACTGAGCGATGTGGAAGCGTTCTTCGATGCAAATGCGGCATCTCCCCAGCACGCTGTCGCTTAGTTTTATTCTTCTGAGTTGCTGCGTGTCCGGCGGCCTCGCCGCGGAAGTTCGCTCGCAAATCAATCTGGGTGCGCTACCGGTTGCCGGCTTTCAATACTACGCCGGCTCCGCCCAGTGGGAGGGATTGAAAGTAGGCGACCCGCTGCGCTTCGTGCGTGAACCCGACAATCCGCATGATCCCAATGCAGTGCGTATAGAGTGGCAAGACGCAAAACTCGGCTATGTGCCGCGTGCCGATCAGGGTGAAATCGCACGGCTTTTGGATAAGGGCAAAAAAGTCAGTGGCCGCATCGTGAATCTGCATAAAGGCCGCAGTCATTGGCAACGTATTTTATTCGAAGCCTTGGTGGATAATTCAGCGCAAAATTAATCCGCGTCCGGCAGTGGCAGGCTAATCCTAACTTCCAAGCCGCCACCCTCACGATTCAGCAAACGGACTTTTCCGCCGTGCTGTTGCGCAATGCGGGCGACGATGGCCAGGCCTAGCCCGGCGCCGCCTTCGCCGCCCCGTGCAGTATTCAATCGGGAAAAAGCGTGCAAGGCGGTTTCACTGTCTGCGCTGGCGATGCCTGGGCCACGATCCGACACCGCCAGCCATATCTCTTTTCCCGCCAGGTTCGTGGTCCCCGAGAACGGCCACCCCCCATAGCCCAACCCGTTGTCGATTAACTTACCCAGCAATCCTTGCAATGCCACCACCCTAAATCGCAAAGGCCGCAAGGGACCGAGTTCTAAAAGTATTTGAGTTCCGGCGCGGAAATAACGCTCCGCTACTTCACGCACGATCGCATTTACATCCGCGATATCGCGCGGCGCTTCTTCAATCCCTCGGGCATAGGCGAGGAATTGTCCGATGATAGCGTCCATATCTTCTATGTCTTGCACCATGCCTGCTTGAGCCGGGGTGTTTTGCATTTCCACCGCTAAGCGCAAGCGGGTGAGGGGGGTGCGCAAATCATGGGAGATGCCGGCCAACATGACGGTGCGCTCTTCGTTAAAGCGCGTCAGATCATGGTTCATTTGATTAAAGGTCTGGGTCAAACGCCGAATCTCCGTGGGCCCGGTCTCGGGCAAATCGGAGCCGGGCACGCCTTTGCCTATACGCGCCGCGCTCAAGGCCAGCGCGCGCAATGGCCGATTCACATGCCAGGCGATCAACCAGGCACCAAGCAAAGCTAAGACGACGCTAGCGCCTAAGCCTATTAGGAGTTGCGTTGGTAAGGTGCGTTCCAACGGTATGCGCGGCATCGCCAGCCAATAGAGATCCTCATCGATGTTGAAACTCACCCACAGACCCGCCAGCCCTTGGCGGCCGAATTCCAATCGGGTGTCCGGACCCAGGCGGGCTTTGATTTCGCGCTCTAGCAAACGGCCAAAGGCGCGCTGCGGCTTTACGCCGGGGCTCGCCTCGGGCAGGTCCGGATAAATCCGCAAACCTTCCTCGCGTAGCAATTCCGTCAATAAAAATCGGCGGTTTTGCTTGGGCACGGTAATCAAGGCGGTGCGGGAA
>CAZKHT010000038.1:0-16203 GCA_964552595.1 uncultured Burkholderiales bacterium | reverse complement strand
AAAACTTTGGCTACTCTTCGCGCAAATCACTACCGTATTACTTGCCGTGCTTTTAGTCATTTCGGTTTTTAAACCTGAGTGGTTACGTGCGCGAGATAAAAAGAATGCGGTAGTGGTAACGCAGGTTGCGCCTGTGGTGAGCGCCAGTAGCGCGCCGCCGATTGCATCCTACCGTGCAGCCGCGAAAAAGGCCATGCCCGCCGTGGTCAATGTATACACCAGTAAACAAGTGCGTACACAGCAAAATCCGTTGGCCAATGACCCCATCTTCCGGCGTTTTTTTGGCGATCAATTACAGCAGCAAACCCAGCGCGTCTCCAGCTTGGGTTCGGGTGTCATCGTCAATACCGACGGTTATATTTTGACCAATCATCATGTAGTGGTGGCTGCGGATGAAATCGAAGTCGCGCTGGCCGATGGCAGAACCGCGCCGGCGAAAATCGTCGGCTCCGACCCGGATACGGATCTGGCGGTGATACGTGTCAATCTGAAAAATCTGCCGCCGATTACTTTCGGCAATTCCGATAAAACCGAAGTCGGCGATGTGGTGCTCGCGATAGGCAACCCTTTTGGCGTGGGTCAGACCGGGACAATGGGCATTGTCAGCGCAGTCGGGCGCACGCATTTAGGGATTAACACTTTTGAAAATTTCATCCAGACCGACGCACCGATTAACCCTGGAAATTCCGGGGGCGCGCTGGTCGACACCAACGGTAATCTGATCGGCATCAATAGCGCGATTTTCTCCAAGAGCGGCGGCTCGCAAGGCATAGGCTTCGCCATCCCGGAAAGCTTGGTGAAACAAGTAATGGAACAAATCATCAAGCAAGGCGAAGTCACGCGTGGCTGGTTAGGCGTTTCCATGCGCGACATGAACCCGGAAACCGCGCAGGCCTTTAATCTGCCCAACATCCCTGGCACGCTGGTCATCGGCGTGCTGCGCAATGGTCCCGCCGACCGCGCCGGCATACAGCCCGGCGATATTTTAGTCGGCGTGAATGGCAAAACCTTATTGGATTCCTCGGCGGTTTTAACCTATGTCGCGCAACTACAACCCGGCAGCCAAGCGCAGGTTTCGCTCATGCGAAACAACACAGAGCGCAAAGTGACCGTAACCATCGCCAAGCGCCCCGCTCCGCGCCTAGAAGACACCGAATGAAGAAGACAGCTCTGGCCGCCGGCTTTTCTTTAATCGAAATGGCCTTCGTATTGGTGATCGTGACTCTGCTTTTGGGGGGCTTGCTGGTGCCGTTTACGACTCAGGTGGAGCAGAGGCGGATTGCGGAGACGCAGAAAATATTAGAAGAGGCAAAGGAGGCTTTGATCGGATATGCCATCATCCACGGTTATTTTCCCTGTCCGGATAAAACGACGCCTCTCACATTTGCGGCCGTTACTGGCCCACCTGCGGTTCCAGCGTCTGTTCCAAATGATGGAGAAGAAGATTACGACAGCATGGGTCAGTGCCGCGATTATGTAGGGAACTTTCCTTACGCGACTTTGGGTATAGGCGTAGCAGATGCGTGGGGTAACCGTTTACGCTATCAGGTCACTTCAGACTTTGCTTTACACAGTACCCCGTTCAGTTTGGCTTCATTAGGGGACATTCAAATTTGTGCGGTCGGGGATTGTTCGTCATTCATTGCGCGCAACGTACCCGCGGTCATTTTTTCCGCCGGCAAAAACGGCTATGGAGCAATCAACGCGAATCGACTTTCTGGAGATGTAACGCGTAACCCTTGTCCAACAGCAGGTTGCAGTGCTGACGAAAATTTGAATATCCACAACCCAGTACCGTCGACCAAATTTTTGAGTCGCGTGGCTACCCCAGCTGGAACGACCGCAGGCGAGTTCGACGACATCGTTACCTGGATTTCTCCCAACGTGCTATTCAATCGCATGGTCGCCGCCGGTAAACTGCCTTAAGCCGCTTGCGCCCCGCGCGCTAAGCGCAATTCGAATCCCACTTTTCCGTTTTCATTGTGCGCAACCCGCAGTTCATAGCCGAGTTGTTGCGCTTGCCGCGCGGCTTGGTATAAGCCTATGCCTAAGCCGGTGTTAGAGGCGACGGGACCGTCGAATAATTTAGTGGCGACACCGTCCGCCATGGGACTGCCGCTATCCTCTACCGTGAGCACGCTTTGCGCGGGGATAAACTGAGCGCGTATGGCCACGCCGGCTTCCGCGCCACGTTTCTTAATCGCGTTTTGTAATAGGTTATCCGCCACGCTATCGAATAATTCACTGGGCACTTGGTGGCTAGTCGCATCGCCGCTCAATTCAAACACCACGCCGTGCGGTTCATAGCGCGCGCGCAAATTTTGCCACCAATCGGCCGCCGCGATTTCTTCGCGGCCCACGGTTTGCGGAGCTTTCAATTTTTTTAAAGTTTGATCGAGGCGGCGGGTAATTAAGGGTAATTGACGCCGGATCAACATTTGCAAGGCTTCGGCCTGGTCCGCTTCCGCCGTTTCGGCGGCCGAACATAGCGCGGTCAGCGACTGCAATAAATTTTTTACATCATGAGTTAAGCGTGCGCCGGTTTCATGTATGGCTTGCACATAAGCATTTTGCCTTTGCTGTTGTTCGCGCAATTTAGCTTCGTAAAAGAAAGCCAGCAATTCCGCCAGCAATCGCACATGCACGGTGAGCGAGGGCGAAACCCGAGTGCGGGTGTAGAGTTCCAACTCCAAACGTTCCAGTTTGACCGATACCGGATGGGCGCTGACCACCCCGAATTCTCCGGCGAAATCACCGCGCCAATGTGCGCCCGCCACCCAAGGCAGACGCTGAAGCTCCGCCATGGCTTTTTGCAAAAACACCTCGGGTTCGGGTTCCGATTCAGCGTATTGCGCCAGCGCTTGCAGCCATTGCTCAAAGGGCAAACCTACGCTTAAGAGATAACGCGATAACAATTGCCCGAACCCGGAAAATCCGGCGCGCGGCTTCCATAGCCACGCTAGGACCAACAGCGTCGCCGCGAGCACCAATAAGGTTTGCGCCATGGCCCACCAGTAATGACCCTTAGTCATGAGCTTCAAGGAGAAGCCGCCCAACACCAGCACCATTACCATCAGGAAAAGCATCAAGCTGTAAATAAAATCCACCACGTGGGTGGCACGTTCATCGGCCTTTTCCTGCGGAAGGAAAAGCAGGACCAGGGGCAGCGCTAGCCAGGCAAAACGCATTAAGACTTCGATACCGCTTTGCGCTTCATAATCGACGAAGAGTTGCGGCACCACCCAGCCTAAGAGCATGCCCATCAAATAGAGCAAGGCGATAAAACCCGGGATGCGTTGTTGAGTCGTCTCCGCGCTAAAAGCGCGGCCACCGATGAGTGCGATTAAGACACCTAACCACAGCGTTGCCAGCCACCAGCTGGCGACAAAGCCCAATGTGAGACCCACGGCGATAATAAGCAGGGCAGAAACTGCGGAAATTTCCCGATCGGCGCGCCACACCGGTTGCCACATCAAGAAAAATCCGAAATGAGTGAGCATGAGTCCGCGCGCCCACCAGGCTTCTATGCCCCAGGCCAAGGCGAAATGCAGGGTGATTAACATCAAGCCCATCCACATCTGGGGGCGCTGGGCGGCCCAGCCACTCAAACTGGCGCGTTGGTTTTCAGTCATATTCTTATCGTTTTCGGCAAGTATTCAACGGTCATTAAAACACGTGTTGGGGCAGTCCCGATAGCGTAAAACTATGGGTTTGTGCGTTCCCATGGGCTGCAATAAACATTAATTTGGGTTTTAAATTTGTTACCATCCCACCCCATGCGCAAAATCCTTGCCATCGTCCGTTTTACCTTACTCGACGCATTACGTAGCCGGCTTTTGCTGATGAGCTTCATCGTGGTGCTTATACTGACCGCGTCTAGTTTGTTTTTGCACGAATTAGCCATTACCGACGGCACCCGCGTGCAACTCGGATTTCTGGCCCCGGCATTACGATTTACCGCCATGTTTATTATCGCGGCCTTCACCGTCACGACATTGCAACGTGAATTCAACGAACGCAGTGCCACTTTAATCCTCGCGCTTGACCTTGCGCGCGCCCATTATGTCGCGGGAAAAATACTCGGATTTATAGCGATAGGCGGGTTCGTTGCCTTGTTTTTTTCTTTACCGCTTGCGCTATGGGGCGAAGGCGCACGCGGATGGATGTGGTCCCTGAGTTTGATTTTGGAAGCTGCTATTGTCGCCGCCTTCGCGGTTTTTTGTGCCACGAGTTTGCGCGGCATGACCGCTGCCCTCGTGTTAACTTTAAGTTTTTATTTTTTAGCTAAAACCATCGCTGTTCTACAGCTCATCAGTCACGCTAGCTTACTGGCAACGCATCCTTTGCATCGTTATATGAATGGTGCGTTGGACCTCCTCGCACTCCTTCTGCCACGCCTGGATAAATTTGCGCAAACAAATTGGCTGGTAGATGCCGTCCCGGCTTATGCACTCGCGCCACTGGCCGCGCAAACCTTGATTTTCGTTGCGCTCATCGGCAGCGCGACATTGATCGATATCTATCGTAAAAATTTCTAAGATGCGGGAGCGCCCTTTTTCTCAGGTCCCGCGCATGTTCACGATCCTAGCCGCGGTTCTCCTCGTCTTACAGCTTACGTGGCGTGCCCACGAAGGCTTGCCGCAGCCGAAAACCCTTGCGCTTGCTGCACCGCCCAGTGCATCCGCGATACGCCTCGCGAGTTTGAACGAGCCTATCGCAGCCGCGAGTTTACTTGCCTTGCGCTTGCAAGCTTTCGACAACCAGCCCGGCGTAAGTCTGCCCTTTGCAAACTTAGACTACGGAAGGGTGATTCTATGGCTGGGACGTTTATTGGAACTGGATAGCGCCTCGCATTATCCCTTGCTAATGGCGAGCCATATTTACAGCCAGACGCCGGACCGCGCTCGGCAAAAGCAAATGCTCGAATTCGTCTATCGCGAATTTTTTGCCGAGCCGAATATGCGTTGGCCGTATCTCGCGCACGCGGCCTTGATCGCGAAACACGAGTTAAAAGAGTTACCTCTGGCGTTGAAATACGCACGCGCCATCCAAGAAAAAGCGCGCGGCCCGGAAGTCCCCCATTGGGCTCAAGAAATGCCCATATTTATTTTGGAAGATATGGGCCATTTGGAAGCGGCGAAACTAGAACTGGGTGCGCTCCTCGCAACCGGCAGTATTCATGACCCTCAAGAAAAACATTTCTTAAGCGAGCGTTATCTCAAGTTGCAAAATCAGTTGTCGAAACCTCGCCAAGCACGATGAGATTTCAGCAGAGGTATCTTTTATTCGGAAGTTTTACGATATGAAACGTAAGTAAGTCTCTGTAAACCTAGGGGATAAATAAGTTTGGGCCTTAGTTAATAAATGGCATTTTTCTTGCCTAAGTCCTTCACTGTCTTAAAAACTTATAAAAACAGGTCGGGCATGCGCAAGCGTCAAACAGGTTTCACCTTAATCGAAATTGCGATCGTTTTAGTGATCATAGGTCTGCTCTTGGGCGGCGTATTGAAAGGCCAAGAGCTGATACAAAATGCGCGTGTGCGGAATATCATCGCGCAGCAAGATGGTATTAAAGCAGCGTACTTTGGGTTTCAGGATAGGTATCGGGGAATACCGGGGGACTATCCCAGCGCGCTAGCCATTCAAAATATCCCTGGAGTCAGCGCTGCCGTCTGCGGAGCAAATTGCGGCGGCAATTCCAATGGTCAAATTGACCCAGGAGCTGAAACGTTTTTGGCTTGGTATCATTTATCCAGATCGGGATTTATTACGGGGAACTACCAAACAAATGGCACAGAAGCTATCGCGACATTAGCAAATTCCCCTACAAATCCTTATGGGGGATTTATGCAAATAATTAATGACGCTACTTATCAGGCAGCTGGTCCGGCTAGAAATAACGTCAAAACTGGGACTGGTATTCCGTCTCTAGTCTTAGCAGAGGTCGACCGTAAAATTGATGATGGTAATCCCGCAAGTGGGGAGTTCCAAGCAAGCGCCTTCAATGCGCCCCCGGCTGCGTGCGTCAATGCGGGTCCACCAGCGGCATGGGACGTCAATACCGGCCAATCCAATTGCGGAGCCGCTTCGTTGTTCTAAACGAACATGTAACTTAGCGCACCCCTCGCCTTAATCGCGCTTCAGCCGCATTCAACCCATCGGCCTCTCCCAATAAAATTACCGCATCACCCGCTTCCAAGCGGGTGCTTGCTTGTGGATTCAAGCCGCGTATATTGCGCCTGCGCACTGCGGTGACGGTGACCGCCAAATCTTCAAGTTTAAGCTCGCCCAGGGTTTTGCCGACTGCGTATGCGCGCTCCTCCAGGGTGACGGTGTAGAGCCTGGGCCCTCCGCGTTCCAATAGCGCTTCTTCCGGCTCGTCGCTAGCGCCGTGAAAAAAAGCTTTGAGTAACTGATAGCGACTGGAACGCACATCCCGCACCGCACGCAGTACGCGGGCCAGCGGTACGCCGAGCAAGATCAATGCGTGCGATGCCAGCATTAAGCTGCCTTCCAATACTTCAGGTACGACCTCCGCAGCGCCTGCTTGCATGAGTTTTTCTAAATCGGTGTCGTCGACGGTGCGCACAATCACCGGCACTTGCGGATGCACGGCTTGCACAGTGGCGAGCACCCGCATCGCGGAGGGCACGTCGGCATAGGTAATAACCAAGGCCCGGGCGCGGGCGATACCGGCGGCTTGTAAGACCTCCCGTTTCGCCGCGTCGCCATACACCACACTCTCGCCCGCGGCGGCCGCCAAATGCACCCGTGCCGGGTCCAGATCGAGCGCGATAAACGGCAAATGCTCACGCTCTAAGAATCGCGCTAAGTTTTGCCCACTGCGCCCGTAGCCGCAAATAATCACATGGCCTTGTACATTGAAACTTTTAACGGCAATCGCATGTAATTGCGCGGACTGATTCATCCATTCCCCCGCAACTAATTTTTTCACCAGAAATTCGCGGTAATGAATCAGGAGCGGTGCGAGCACCATGGACAATAACATCGCGCTCAACACGATTTGCATCGTGGTCGGCGGAAGGGCGGACATATGCGCAGCTTCGGTGAGTAACACAAAGCCGAATTCGCCTGCCTGCGCCAAGGTCAGCGCGGTACGCAAAGCATCGCCGGCATTGCTGCGAAAAAAGCGTGCGATTAAAAAAATGATGGCTAGCTTGCCTAAGATCAAACCCAGCACCAATATCGCGACCCAGCCTAAGTGCTGTACCACCACGGTAAGATCGAGCTGCATGCCGATAGTGATAAAAAACAAGCCCAGCAAGACATCGCGAAAAGGCTGGGTGTCGGCTTCGACTTGATAGCGAAACTCGGTTTCGGAAATCAAAACACCAGCCAGAAAAGCGCCTAAGGCCAAGGATAATTCGGCTTGCTGGGTCAGATAGGCGAGCCCTAGCGTCACCAGCAAAACATTGAGCATGAAGAGCTCGCTCATTTTGCGCTTGGCAATGGCATGGAACCAGGGACGCATGAGTTTTTGGCCGAAGTATAGAATCAGCGCGAGCGCGATAAAGGCTTTCACCGCGGCAAGACCCAGCGCAACCCAGAGGCCATCGCCCTTCGCGAGCGCCGGTATGAGTACCAGAAACGGCACCACGGCGAGGTCTTGGAATAACAGCACACCCATAGTTTGGCGGCCATGGGGCGAATGCAGCTCCACTCGTTCGGCTAATAATTTGCTGACGATGGCGGTGGATGACATGGCGATAACGCCGCCTAGCGCTAAGCCGGCACGCCAATCCAAACCCCAAGCCACGCTCACGCCCAAGACCAACAATGTGGTGAGCGCTACTTGCGCGCCGCCCAGGCCCAGGACCAAACGCCGCATCGCGCTTAATTGTCCTAGGCTGAACTCCAGTCCAATCGTGAACATTAAAAACACCACGCCGAATTCCGCTAAGGCGCTGGTCTGTTCCGAGGCTGGTATCCAATTTAAGGCGTGCGGACCTATGGTGACGCCGACAAAAATATAAGCGAGCAAAGACGGCAAGCGCAGCATGCGAAATAAGGCGACGACGACGACCGCGCTGCCAAGTAAAACCAAAACCGACGCTAATGCACTCATAGGCTCGAGTATGCTGGATAGCGCGCGGACTGCCAATGTACGGGCAGCGGCGTAGGCCGATGCGCGCCGAGTGTGCGCTTCTTGCTATACTTCACGCCCATGACGCCTCAGCCCCTGCCTATGCCCGATACCCTCACCGATAAAGCCTTAGATCTCGCGCGTGAAGTGCTCCTGATAGAAGCCTCGGCGGTGCAGGCCTTGGTCGCGCGCATCGATGAAAATTTTCGCGCGGCCTTGCATCTCATTCGCGATTGTCACGGCCGCGTCGTAGTCATGGGCATGGGGAAATCCGGCCACGTGGCGCGCAAAATCGCCTCCACGTTAGCCAGTACCGGCACACCCGCATTTTTTGTGCATCCGGCCGAGGCCAGCCATGGCGATTTGGGCATGATCACCCGCGATGATGCAGTGATAGCCTTATCCAATTCCGGCGAGAGTGCGGAGCTTTTGACTATCGTTCCTATCTTGAAACGCACCGGCGCGAAATTGATTGCGATGACCGGTAATCGTAATTCGAGCTTGGGACGCGAGGCTGATGTGCATTTAGATACCAGTGTCGAGCGTGAAGCCTGTCCTTTGAATTTAGCCCCTACCGCCAGCACCACTGCCGCGCTAGCCTTGGGCGATGCCCTCGCGGTGGCGCTTTTAGATATGCGCGGTTTTGGCGCCGATGATTTCGCGCGCTCGCATCCCGGGGGGGCTTTAGGCAAACGCTTGCTGGTGCATGTCAGCGATGTCATGCGGGTCGGCGATGCTTTGCCTAGTGTTGCCGACAATGCTCTGGTACAGGCCGCGATGCTGGAAATGACTCGCAAGGGCATGGGCATGACCGCGGTGCTCGATGCCGCCGGCTGCGTAGTCGGCATCTACACCGACGGCGATTTACGCCGAAGTTTGGATCAGGGTGTGGACATACGCAGCACGCCGGTCGCCCAAGTTATGACGCTCTCCCCCCGCACCATCGCACCCTCTAAACTCGCCGCCGAAGCCGTCAAATTGATGCAAGAAAATAAGGTTTACGCTTTATTGGTGGTGGACGCGCAGCAACGGCTGGTCGGCGCCGTGAATATGCACGATTTAATGAATGCCGGAGTCGTGTAAACAATGAATCCAGCCCTTTTGCCCTTCGGGCCGCTTGCTCAGGCTTTAAGCGAAGCGGAAATTGATGCACGCGCGGCAAAAATCAAATTGATTATTTTTGATGTCGACGGCGTATTGACCGATGGCTCTTTATATTTAAACGACGAGGGACAGGAAATCAAAGCCTTCTTTTCCCTCGACGGGCATGGCATCAAGATGCTGAAAAAAAGTGGCGTCGATATCGCCATTATCACCGGCCGCAATTCGCAATTAATGCGGCATCGCGTGAATAATTTAAATATCGAGCATTTATATCAAGGCGCGGAAGATAAATTGGAGGCTTTCGTCGAACTCACTACACGGCTGGGGTATCAGCCCGAACACCTTGCCGCCATGGGCGATGATGTCGTGGATTTGCCCATGATGCGTCGCAGCGGGCTGTCGATTTCCGTTCCGGGCGCGCCGCAGAGCGTGAAAGACTATGCTCATTACGTCACCCGCTTGCCCGGCGGTCGCGGCGCGGTACGGGAAGTGTGCGAACGCATCATGCGGGCGCAGGGAACTTTAGAGGCCCAGCTTGCCCCTTATATGAAATGACGCGCAATCTTTCCGCCTGGGCCACGCTGATATTTTTGATTTTATTCGCGGCTTTAACTTTGTGGCTAGACCGCGTGGTGCAACCCGGCGAACCCAAGTTGGATGGGAGTACGCGCCACGAGCCCGATTATATTGTCGAGAATTTCAGCTCCGCCACTTTGGACTTAAATGGTCAACCGCATTACACCTTGGCGGCGGTCAAGATGACCCATTATCCCGACGATAAAACCACGCAATTGCAGCGCCCGCATTTCATGCGTTTTGCCCCCAACGCCGCGCCCACGCATATTTACGCGCAGCGCGGGGTCGTCACCGAGGACGGCAAAGAAGCGTATTTATACGATCAAGTACGAGTCGTGCGCGAAGCCTTTGGCGAGGCCTCGGAGTTGAGCTTGGATACCTCTTTTTTGCATGTGATACCGGATAAAGATTTGGCCCTCACCGATAAGCCCGTGGTGATTAGCGATGCGAATACCCATAGCACCGCCGTTGGCTTAAAATTGGACAGCAAGAACCACCTTTTAAAACTACTTTCCCGTGTAAAGGCCAGATATGAACCGCGCCGCCCTTAAACTGCTTTCCGTGATTTCGTGCTTAGCCACCCTATTGATGAATGGTGGCGCATTGGCCGAGCGCGGCGATCGCGACAAACCGATAAACCTGGAAGCAGACAGCGTGGATGTGAATGATCAAACCCGCGTCAGCACTTATCAAGGCAATGTGCGCTTAACCCAAGGCACTTTAATGATCAGCGCCGATAAATTGGTGGTGGTGCAAGATGCGCAAGGCTTATCCAAGGGCACCGCCTACGGCAAACCGGCGTATTTCAAACAAAAGCGCGATGGTATGGATGAAAATATAGAAGGCTGGGCGCAACGCATAGAGTACGACGGCAAAACCGAAAAATTGGAGATGTTCACTCAAGCCCGTGTAAAGCGCGGGCAAGACGAAGTGCGCGGTAATTACATTACTTATGATGGCCAGGGCGAGTCTTATCGGGTGATAGGCGGACGCGAAGGCGCGAGCGAGACCAATCCCGGCGGCCGAGTGCGCGCGGTCATACAGCCCAAACGCAGCAGCGCCACCCCTCCAGCACCGGCCAAGGAAAATAGCCTGCCGCTCAAACCCGCGCCCTCGACCAGCGCGCCGAATTAATCGGCCGCTACGATGAGTACCTTTGAAGTCGTCAATTTGCGCAAGCGCTATAAGGCGCGCGTGGTTGTCAAAGACGTTTCCTTGAATGTCCACAGCGGCGATGTCGTAGGCTTGCTCGGGCCGAATGGCGCGGGCAAAACCACTAGTTTTTATATGATGGTGGGGCTCACCAGTTTAGATGGCGGCAGAATCTTGCTGGATGGCCAAGACATGAGTGCCATGCCTATCCATAGACGCGCGCTTCTCGGTTTGAGTTATTTACCGCAAGAAGCTTCTATTTTTCGTAAGCTAAGCGTCGCCGAAAACATACAGGCAATTTTAGAATTGCAGCGCTTAACCGAAATGGAAATTACGCTGCGTTTAGATGAGCTTTTGCATGACCTGAACATAGAACATCTGCGCGATGCGCCCGCGCTCAGCCTCTCCGGCGGCGAACGGCGGCGGGTCGAGATCGCGCGCGCCTTGGCGACCAAACCCCGCTTCATTTTGCTGGACGAGCCTTTTGCCGGCGTCGATCCTATCGCGGTCTTGGATATTCAAAAAATCATCCGCTTTCTCTCGGAGCGCGGGATAGGCGTATTAATTACCGATCATAATGTGCGGGAAACGCTAGGGATCTGCGACCGCGCCTATATCATTAACGATGGCTTGGTACTGGCTAGCGGCAAACCGGATGAAATTGTTTATAATGAAAATGTCCGTAAGGTTTATCTAGGCGAAAATTTCCGCCTCTAGTTTTAAGAATTTTGTGCGCGGCCGCGCTTCCGGTCAGAGTGATATCTAAATCTCATGAAGCATAGCTTACAGCTTAGAATCTCCCAGCAGCTCACCCTGACGCCGCAATTGCAGCAATCTATACGCTTGCTGCAACTCTCCACGCTAGAGTTGAACCAAGAGCTGGAGACTATTCTGCAAGACAACCCCTTGCTGGAACGCTTCGACGCCAACGGTGAAGACAGCGGCAGCGACGATTCCCCTTTCAACGGCGAAGCCAATCTGGGGACAACGGAGGCGGAAACCGCGACGGTGGGCGAAACGCCGCAAACCGAAGCGCCGGCGGAAATCCCCGAAACCCCCAATGAGCACGCCGATGATTTATGGGACGAAGCGCCGGGTGCCTATAGTCAAAACGATGATGATGATCAAGACGGCCCGCAAATGGCCGCGTGCACCGAGACGCTGCGTGAACATTTGATCTGGCAGCTGAATTTGCTGCCACTCAGCGACCGCGACAAAACCATGACCCTACTGTTAATCGACGCCTTGGATGACGCCGGTTATTTGCAGCAAGATTTAGCCGAGCTCGCGGCGCTTTTGCCGGAAGAACTCGAAGTCGATCCCGTGGAACTCGATACCGCCTTAAAACATATACAAAACATGGACCCGGTGGGCGTAGGCGCGCGAAACTTATCAGAATGTCTATGCTTACAACTGGCGGCCATGGATGAGGATACGCCCGGGTGGGAATCGGCGATGGAGATTGCGCGCCATCACCTTGAAATTTTAGGCGGCCGCGATTTCACCAAGCTCAAAAAATTATTGCAATGCAACGATGACCAATTGCGCCAAGCGCGCGCGCTGATTACGGGGCTAAATCCCCGGCCCGGCGGCGAATATGCCAACACCGATACGCGTTACATCGTGCACGACGTGGAAGTACGTAAAACCAAGGGCCAGTGGACAGTCCGTTTGAATAGCGACGCCATGCCGCGATTACGCATTAATCGCGTCTACGCGGATATATTACGGCGCAATCGTAATGCCTCGAATAAGGATTTGGCCAATCAGCTGCAAGAAGCGCGTTGGCTCATTAAGAATGTACAACAGCGTTTCGATACGATATTGCGCGTGTCGCAAGCCATTGTTGAGCGGCAGCGGCATTTTTTCGATCATGGGGAGGTCGCGATGCGGCCCCTGGTCTTGCGCGAAATCGCCGAGGAAGTGAATTTGCACGAATCTACAGTCTCGCGGGTCACCACCCAAAAATATATGCTGACGCCACGAGGCATATTCGAACTCAAATATTTCTTTGGCAGCCATGTCGCAACCGATACCGGCGGTGCTTGTTCCGCCACCGCGATACGCGCCTTAATTAAACAACTGGTCGCGGCCGAAGACAGCAAACGACCGCTGTCGGATAGCCAAGTCGCGGAAATTTTGTCGCAGCAAGGCATCATCGTCGCCCGCCGAACCATTGCCAAGTACCGGGAGGCCCTACAAATCCCCCCGGTGAATCTCCGTAAGGCCCTTTGAAAGGAGTGACGTTATGAATCTGCATGTTACCGGCCACCATCTGGAAGTTACCCCCGCTATTCGAGATTACGTCAATGCAAAACTGGATAGAGTCACGCGACACTTTGATCATGTGATAGACGTGAATGTCATCATGAGCGTCGATAAGCTGGAGCAAAAAGTCGAAGCGACAATACATGTGAGCGGCAAGGATATTTTTGCGGAAGTCCGCGACGCGGATATGTATGCGGCGATCGATTTGCTGGCGGATAAACTGGATAGGCAGGTGTTAAAGCATAAAGAAAAAAATGGCGCGCATGGGCGCGACGCCTTAAAGCATCGCGAAGTCGCGGAATAAAAACCTCAGGCCGCTTAGCGGCCTTTTTTCATGTCTCTGCTTGCTTCCCTACTCACGCTAGAAAATGTGCTGCTGGACATCCCGGCCAGCGATAAGCAAAGCTTGTTCGAAGCAGCGGCGCAGCATGTCGCGCCGCACCTAAGCTTAGCTCCTAAGCTCATCATCGCCAGTCTCGCGCATCGTGAGAAATTGGGTTCGACCGCCTTGGGCCAAGGCGTGGCAATACCGCATGGACGGATTAAACATTTGCGCCAAGCGACCGGCATTTTTATACGCGCGCAAGCCGGTGTCGCCTTCGATACGCCGGATCAAAAGCCGGTGCGTTTATTGTTTATATTATTGGTACCGGAACACGCCACGGATTTACATCTACAAATTCTGTCGGAGCTCGCGCAAACCTTTGGCGATAGCGCGTTGCGTGAACGTTTATTATCCAGCCTAGACCCGGCCGAAATTTTACGCCTTCTTACCTCACCCCATGCCGCAAATCACGGTTAATCGCTTATTTGAAGAGACGCGGCATAAGCTCGATCTGTCTTGGATCGCCGGCCGCAATGGCGCGGGCAAATTGCTCACCAGCGAGACCGTGCAAAAACCTTCCTTGGCTTTAATAGGCCATCTGAATTTCGTGCACCCGAATCGAGTGCAAGTATTGGGCGCGGCGGAGATGGATTATCTGCGCAGCTTAAGCTCGGAAAATTTGCAGCAAGCCATTAACAATCTATACGGCACCGAAATCGCAGCCGTGATCGTCGCGAATAAAGAAGAGTTGCCGCAAGGTTTGTTAGACGCCGCGGATCGCACCGAGACCGCCTTGTTCGCCTCACCCCTCCCCAGCCCGCGCTTAATGCAAATATTGACCCATTATTTGGCCAAGACCTTGGCCGAATACACGACGCTACACGGTGTGTTCATGGAGGTAATGGGGATAGGCGTGTTAATCACCGGCGATGCGGCCATAGGTAAAAGCGAATTGGCCTTAGAGCTTATTACGCGTGGCCATCGTTTGATCGCCGATGACGTGGTGGAAATTTATGAAATCTCGCCCGAAACCTTGGAAGGCCGCTGTCCTTCTCTGCTCCAAGATTTTATTGAAGTGCGTGGACTGGGAATTTTGAATATTCGGGCTTTATACGGCGAAGTCGCGGTGAAGCCGAAAAAAACCCTGCGTTTTATTATTCATTTGGAAAAAGCCGCGCAATTGAATGCGGCGAATTATGATCGCCTGCATATGCAGCAAGTCACCCATGAGATTTTAGGCATACAAATCCCGGAAGTGCGGCTACCGGTGGCGGCCGGCCGCAATCTCGCGGTGCTGGTAGAAGTCGCAGTGCGCAGCCATATTTTGAATCTACGCGGCATTAATTGCAGCGATCAATTTCTTGCCCGCTATGATGCCAATTTAAACGCGTCTTCCGAGCCGAATAAATAAAACTAGAGTAAGACCAGGCTGTCTCTGTGTATCAATTCCGCGTCGTCGACATAGCCGAGTATGGCTTCGATTTCGCTGGAAGGTTTGCGCAGAATCTTGCGGGTTTCTTGCGCGGTGTAATTCACCAGGCCGCGCGCAATTTCTCGGCCATCGGGGGCGACGCAAGTCACCGCTTCACCGCGTTCGAATTCGCCCACCACTTCTTGCACGCCTATGGGCAATAAACTTTTGCCTTCGCTGAGTAAGGCCTTGGCCGCGCCCGCGTCGAGCACCAGGCGACCTCTTACCTGCAAATGATCGGCTAGCCATTTTTTTCGCGCGGCGATTTTATTGCCTTCGTCGGCGAGTAATTGCGTGCCTATGCATTCTCCCTGGGCCAGGCGCAACAGCACATCCGGCTCGCGTCCCCAAGCAATCACCGTGTGCGCGCCGCTGCGTCCGGCGCGCTTGGCCGCGAGAATTTTGGTCAGCATGCCACCGCGCCCATATGGACTGCCGGCACCGCCCGCCATCGCCTCCAAGGCTGGATCGCCGGCGCGCCCTTCTTGTATTAACTGACTCTGCGGATTGTTGCGGGGATCGGCGGAATACAAGCCGGCTTGATCGGTCATGATGACCAGCGCGTCGGCTTCGATTAAATTTGTCACCAGGGCGGCCAAGGTATCGTTATCGCCGAATTTAATTTCATCGGTGACCACGGTGTCGTTTTCGTTGATGATAGGGATCACTTTTAACGCCAGGAGCGTGCGCAGTGTGGAGCGCGCGTTCAAATAGCGTTTGCGGTCGGCCAGATCTTCATGCGTTAAAAGAATTTGTGCGGTGTGTAAGTCATGTTTGCGAAAACAGCTTTCATACATTTGCACCAAGCCCATTTGGCCCACGGCGGCGGCCGCTTGCAATTCATGCACGGCATGCGGTCTTTGCTTCCATCCTAGGCGCTGCATGCCTTCGGCCACCGCGCCGCTAGACACCAGCACGACTTGCCGGCCCAGCGCATGCAAGCGCGCAATTTGATCGGCCCATTGCGCGATCGCCTGCCCGTCTAAGCCCTGGCCATTATTGGTGACGAGGCTGCTGCCGACTTTCACCACCAGACATTTGGATTTTTGAAGTATGGATTGCATGGCTGATTACTATAAAGGCATATCGTCTTGCGGTGGCAAGTGCGCAGTCGTCCCCCCGTCAGGGGCTAGGGTAGACGCGGTTAATGCCGTTTCGCCGGCGGTTGCCGAGGCAGACCCAGCCGCCTTGCTGAGGTCTAGA
>CAZKHT010000037.1:0-16297 GCA_964552595.1 uncultured Burkholderiales bacterium | reverse complement strand
CAAGATTTGCTTAGGATCCTTGCACTTGGATTTTTCCTCCCGGGTTAAATAATATCCTTGGCTGTTCAGCGCTTCGGCGGCACGGGTGGCAGCGGCCCACTCGCGCACCCCATGCTCCGTATCCAATTCGGTAACCCCGACGATAGTCGACGGACCCTCCATGCTGCCACCTTCTAAAGACAGCTGTTTCACATAGCCCTGCTCCAATAAAATTTTGGCCGCGCTACGGCATTCTTTCCCACTCATGGCGGGCAGGCGCGATTGAATATCATGGAAAGAAAACTTTCCGTTTACCAGCGCCAAAAACCGGCATTCGTTAGCGGACAGGGCGGCTTCGCAATGCTGTAATGTACGCGTGCCTTTACCGGTTTTAGTGAGGATAGGTTGATTTTTCATGGGTTTCTCGATCTCTGTACGCAGGCACTATGCCTGTTACGTATAGCGATCAAAAAAACAGAAAACTTGAATGCGAGCCGGCATTAAATACATAAAATCAGCCGACATTACGCCGCTCAGGGTGATGCGGATTTAGCGCGGGCTAGGGCTATTGCGCGTTACCAAACAATTGATCGTAGGCTTGCGGCGAGAACCCGCTGACCTTTTGCTCCCGCCAAAGTAAAATCGGCACGCCCTGCCCGCCCCCAGCCTCTACCAAAGCGCGTACGCCGTCTGCGGTATCTATATCATATTCCGTGTAAGCAATTTTTTTCTCGCTGAGATACGACTTTGCCTGCCGGCAATAACCGCACCATTGCGCAGAAAAAAGTATCGGACGTTTGCGCGTTTGAGGTTTTTGCGCTTCGGACAATCGTGCCTTCATGCCTTTTTCTAAGGCATCTCTATATCGAATTACCGATTCGGGGAGCGGTGTGGATGGCAGATGCGCGAAATTGAATGTCTTATCTACCTTGCCTGTCTCGGGCGGATGATCGCTATAAATGGTCTTGCCATCCGGGCCGATGGATTTATAAACCGTACCCGCATGGGCCACGATAGAAAATATTAGCGCTACAAGTAAAAGTGCGATGCGCATTTTGCCCCCTTGCATTTAGCGAATCCCGGTTTCCGGACCACGGTTTGTTGCCTGTAACTACGCCAACCTCATTTCGCCCGCGAAAACCTCGACTGCCGGGCCTGTCATGAACACCGAAGTCCCTTCTCCGCCCCAGCGAATTAAAAGATCCCCACCCTTTGTAGTGACGCGCACTTCGCTTTCCAACAAACCGCGCTGTACGCCCGCGACGACGGCAGCGCATGCGCCGGTGCCGCAGGCCAAGGTTTCCCCCGCACCGCGTTCATATACGCGGAGTTGAATGTGGCCGCGATCCACTACTTGCATGAATCCGGCATTGACGCGCTGCGGGAAGCTCGGGTGTTGTTCTATGCGCGGGCCATCCACGGCGACCGGGGCGTGCGCGACATCCGGCACCACTTGCACGGCGTGCGGATTGCCCATGGAAAGCGCGCTGATTTCGATAATTTTTTCTTCCAGCGACAAGAGATAAAGCGGCGCTCTGTGGTCAGTGAGAAAAGGAATCTCCCCCGGTTCAAAGCGCGGCAGACCCATATCGACTGTGACTTGCCCATCCGACTCTAGGCGCGGGATGATGATGCCGCCGGCGGTCTCCACCCGAATCTCGGTTTTGTCGCTTAAGCCGTGGTCGTGCACATAGCGCACGAAGCAGCGCGCGCCATTTCCGCATTGCTCGACTTCACCGCCGTCGCTATTGAAGATGCGATAACGAAAATCCGCATCGCCCTGCGTCGGCTTTTCGATTAATAAAATTTGATCGCAGCCGATGCCGAAGTGACGGTCGGCAATAAAACGATATTGCTCGGCGCTCAGTTTCACCTTTTGTGAAATCGCGTCGATAACGACGAAGTCATTGCCCAGGCCATGCATTTTAGAAAACTTAAGTTTCATGTAAGCGATTTAAACATGAAACGTCTGCGAGGAATAGCTCGCGCGCCGCTGTTTCACCCCAGCTCTTGAGCCAAGAACAGTTTTCTAAAATTGTTCTTGCTCGCCCAAGTAACGCCACTTGCCTATCGGCAGGTTCCCCAGCACCACTTTGCCTATGCGTATACGTTTTAGGCCTAGGACTTTCAAACCGACGGCTTCGCACATGCGGCGTATCTGACGTTTTTTGCCTTCTTTCAAAATGAAGCAAAGTTGATCCGCGTTTTGCCAACTGACCTTGGCTGGCTTGAGCGCTTCGTCGTCCAGGCTTAGGCCATGATTGAGCAGCGCTAGATTTTTATCCGACAACTGGCCTTCCACGCGGACGAGATATTCTTTTTCAATATCCGAATCTTCGCCTATGAGTTGCTTTGCGATACGACCGTCTTGAGTCAGTACCAGCAAACCCAGCGAGTCGATATCCAATCGGCCGGCAGGTGCTAAGCCCATAAGATGCGCCGGCGAAAAATTTTGTTTTGATGTGTCATCGCGATAACGCGATTCCGCGCAAATTAAAGACACCGCCGGCTTATAGCCTTTTTCAGCCTGGCTAGAAACAAAACCGATGGGCTTGTTGAGCAAGATCGTGACCCGCGCGCCCTGCTTGGCCTGCGCGGATTTATCCAATGTGATTTTTTGCTGGGGCAGAATACGCGTGCCGAGTTCAGTGATGCGCTGACCATCGACATACACCCAGCCGCGCGCGATATAGCTATCGGCTTCGCGCCGCGAGCACAAACCTTGCGCCGACATCAATTTGGAGAGGCGGATTTTTTCGCTCATGGTTTCACCCCGGCGAGAAATTTATCCAATTGCTTGGCGAAGGCAGCGCAATCGCTGCGGCTGAAACTTGCCGGGCCTGCGGTATTCACACCGCTGCCGCGCAATTCCTCCAGGAAATTACGCATCCCTAAACGCTCGCGTATATTGTCCTCGGTATATAACTCGCCGCGCGGATTGAGTGCGATACCCCCGCGCTCTATGACTTGCGCGGCGAGCGGAATATCCGCGGTAATGACTAAGTCGTCGGCTTGCATGGCTTGCGCAATTTTATCGTCCGCGACGTCGAAACCTTGCGGCACTTGCAGCACTTGAATATAAGGTGAAGCCGGCACGCGCAGCAAACGATTCGCCACCAGCGTGGTCATGATATGAGTGCGCTCGGCGGCGCGAAATAATATTTCTTTAATCGCGCCCGGGCAGGCGTCGGCATCGACCCAGATCCGCATCAGCGTCCGCGTTTGACCGGCCTGGGTGAGAACAAAGGGGTTTGCGGCATGGCCTGATGGCGCGCCGCCTCCGACATATTTTTAGTATCCTGGGTTTCGCTTTTCATTAAGGCCGGTACTGCTTGCGCGGCGCGCGGCGCTCTGGAGCCACCCGCGCCCAGCTGCGAGCGATGCGCGCCATTACTCGGTCTTGGTCCTTGCGCTCGATTTGCTGGGCGCTCGCCATGCAAACCATTGCGGCCCGCTCTGCCGCCATTATTGTTGGCAGAGCGCGTGCCGTCTTGCGAACGCGCTGACTGCGCGCGGCTGGACGCGGGGCGTGCCCCGCCCTCTGGCCGCGTCACCCCTTCCGGCAGAGGCGTTCTTTTCGGCCGCGACAAACGCGTGGGACCATCTCCGGGTAGTCCCTGCACCCGCGGTCTTTGCCGCTGGTCCGGCGCCGCGCCGCGATGGCCTGCTGCGGCGCGCTCTATACGGTTGCCTAGGTTTTCATCCGCGTGCGGAGTTTTGGAACGACGCTGTCCGGACGGTGGGCGTCGCGGCCCGCGTTCGATTTCCGGTTCGGTGCGCAGCGGCGGCACAAACCCTTGCACCGCAATGCGCGGAATTTCACGTTTGAGCAAACGCTCTATGTCGTTCAGCAATTTAATTTCTTCTTTATCCACCAAGGATACTGCCGCGCCCTCGCTGCCCGCGCGGCCGGTGCGGCCGATACGATGCACATAATCTTCCGGCACATTCGGTAATTCGAAATTCACCACATGCGGTAATTGATCGATATCCAAACCGCGCGCGGCGATATCGGTGGCGACCAGCACCGGCAACACGCCGTCTTTGAATTGCGCCAAGGCTTTGGTGCGCGCGGCTTGGCTTTTATTACCGTGTATCGCGGCGGCGGGGATGCCGTCTTTAATCAGCTTTTCCGCTAAACGATTGGCGCCATGCTTGGTGCGGGTAAATACCAGCACTTGCTGCCAATTCTGCTGCTTGATCAGGTAACTTAACATATCGCGCTTTTGTGCTTGCGGTACTAAATGCACGGACTGACTGACCAACTCCGACGCCGCATTGCGCCGCGCGACTTCTATGAGTCCAGGCTCATGCAACAAGCTATCGGACAAGGTTTTAATTTCATCGGAAAAGGTCGCGGAGAACAATAAATTCTGTCTGCGCTTAGGCAGCAAGGCTAGAATTTTACGTATATCGCGAATGAAGCCCATATCCAGCATACGATCCGCTTCGTCCAGGACTAAAATTTCCACGCCGGATAAATCCACGGTTTTTTGTCCTACGTGATCGAGGAGCCGTCCGGGAGTGGCGACCAAGATGTCTACGCGCTGGCCTAGGGCACGCAATTGCGGATTGATATTCACGCCGCCGAAAATCACCAGCGAGCGCAGATCCAAATGCTTGCCATATTTTTGCACCGAGGCTTCCACCTGAGCCGCGAGCTCACGCGTCGGCACCAGAATTAAACAGCGCGGTTTGCCCTTGCTGGTCGCCGGCTCGTCCAGGCTGAGTCTTTGTAAAATCGGTAAAGTAAAACCGGCGGTTTTACCGGTGCCGGTTTGTGCCGCGGCGAGCAAATCACCGCCCGCCAACACCTGCGGTATGGCTTGCGCTTGTATGGGCGTGGGCGTGTCGTAACCCGCATCTTCCAGCGCGCGTAACAAAGGGGAAATTAAGCCGAGATCGGCGAAGGAAATAGCTGTGGACATGCAAAACTCCTGCGACGGCCTATCGCGTTGCAACGCGACACCAATCGAGGCAGACGACTCAGAGATCGAATAGATCGGGTGGGAAAAGGACCGGTACGCTTGATTGGGAAGGCGTACGGAAGCCGAATTATACGAGTATTAGGGTAGAAGCGCCAAGTTCGGTAACAGGCTAGTGTGCCACGTCCCGCTAATGAATATTCTCGCCATTGAACACGACTGCCTGATCGCCCACGAAACTCACGTCGATATGACGTTTATCGTCGCCCCATACGCATTGCTTAATCCCTAAGACTTCGCTGCATTTCGCCGGCGCGCCCAGAATGCGTTTCACCTCTTCATAGGGCATGCCGGTTTTCAGCTTGTCATAGTTTTCAACGGTAAGTTTGTTGCATGCGGCGAGCAGCACACAGCCTAGGATTACACCGATTGTGGAATATTTCATATGTGGAGAAAGGCGTTTGTGCAACGCCGAGAGCCAGAAGCCAAAATTACCGTCGGGGTCCGCCCATGCCATATGCGCCCCGGGCACCGCCACCGCGTTTCATGCCGCCGCCGCTATTGGTCTGGGGCCGCGCCTCATTAACGGTAATCGCCCTGCCGTCCAGTTCCTGGCCATTCAGCGCGGAAATCGCGGCCTGGGCCTCTTGATCGCTGCCCATCTCCACGAAACCAAAGCCTTTGGAGCGCCCCGTGTCGCGGTCTATGATGACTTGCGCGGACTGCACCGAGCCATGCGCGCCAAAACGTTGTTCGAGTTCCTCGTTGTTGACGCCATAACTTAAATTACCGACATACAATTTCTTTCCCACTTGATCTCTCCTGAAATACCGTGCAATCGCGCACGGGTAAGACCCAATATAGTTCATGTTCCGTGGGGGCGGCGATAAATTTGGATTACAAGCTGCTCATTCCTCGATTTTCGGCGCATAGCTGAAACCTTGGGGGGCCAGCGGCTGCGCCTCCTCAAACATATTCAAATACAGTGTCACCGGCTGCGGCAGGCCGGTATACCGCACACGATATTGATCGAGAAAGGCTTTGCCGTTTTCAGCGCGCTCGCTGACAAATTCGCAGCAATGCCCCAGGCGCTCATAATGCACGGCCTCGCCCTGCGGGCCACGCAAGGCATTTAAATAGCGCCATTCCGCTTCAAAGCCCAAGCCGGTTTTAATCGGCTGCTTGGACCCATAACCATATTGGGCATCGCTGGCGACCCCGCTCAATTGCGCCTCGCCCGCGGCAAGGTTGCGACGCAATTCGCGCATCGCTAAACCGGTTTCGGGCGTGTCCGCTTGCTTCAATAGATACAAAAAACGTTGCGCGGCGATATGGCCTTGGGCACTGGCGCGGCTCATCCACAGCATCGCCAGCGCGCGGTCTGCTTCCACGCCTTTGCCATCGAGATATAAACGCGCTAGAAAATATTGCGCATCGCGCAGACCTTTTTCCGCCGCCGCTTGCAACGCGGGCGCCGCCTGTTCAAAACCCGATGGTGTATTCAAGCGGACATAAAACAGTCCCAGTTGTAATTGCGCGAAACCGTCCTTGCTCGTCGCCGCTTTCACAAACCAGCGCTCGGCCATGTCTAAATCTTGCACCACGCCCGCACCGCTTTCGTAATGCTCCGCCAAGCTTATTTGCGCCGGTACATAATTCGCCTCGGCGGCGCGTTTAAACCATTGCATGGCTAAGTTCAAATCAGCTTGGCCCCCGTGCCCGGCGTGATAGCTTTCGCCTAGAGTTAATTGGGCCGCGGCTATGCCTTGGCCCGCGAGTTCGCGCATGAGCGGTAGAGCGGCTGCGTAATTGCCCGCCCGATATTGGCTCATCGCCGTCCCCAACTCATCGCCGCGTGCGCTTAAGGCCATCAGCAAGAATGCTAGGCTAAGTCCTATACGCGACATAATCTTTGTAAAGACAACGATCCATTACGACGAAAATGCCCGCATCGCGGGCGCGCTGCGCGGCGGGAATATTCACAATACCTTCTTGTATCCATAGCGCGGGTATATGCAAGCGAACGCATTCATCGACGATAGCGTCTAAATGTTCCGCGGCGCGAAATACGTTGACCACATCAATGCGCTCGGTAATGGCATCCAAGGTCGGATAAACCGGCTCGCCTAAAATTTCTTGCACCATGGGACGCACCGGAATAATGCGAAAACCAAAGCCCTGCATGGCTTTCGCCACGTTATGGCTAGGCCGATTGGGCTTAGGCGATAAGCCCAAAACCGCGATGGTGTGCATGCGTTGAAATAAATCGAGTATTGCGGAAGGAGCAGGATTATCGAACACGGTGCCAGGCCTGGGACGAAGGCGCCATCATACTGCTAGGGATTTATTTACAAAAGCGGGATTAGAAAAACGGAAGCTGAATAATGCAGATCAAGCGAGTGCTGAAGCTGCACTTCCGATCCAAGCCGCGAGGACCGGAAGTGCGGAAAAACTAGACCATGTCTTTCAACGCTTTGAGCGCGAGGACTTTAACGACTTTACGTGCTGGTTTAGCTTTGAACATCATTTCCGCGCCGGTGAAAGGATTCACGCCTTTGCGCGCTTTGGTCGCCGGTTTGGTAACCACTTTAACTTTCATTAAACCGGGAACAACGAATACGCCGGTCTTTTTCAGTGACTTGCCCATCATGCCAGCCAACGAGGCCAATACCGCACCTGCGTCTTTTTTGCTGATGCCCGTGTCGCTAGACATCTGAGCCATGATTTCGGATTTTGTCGGCGCCTTCGCTGCGGGGGCGGCTTTACTTTTTGCCATTGCTTTCCTCCTGGTGTGGTGTGGGTTGTACAGGTGCGAGGAATCGTAACACAACTAAAATCCCGCATAACAGCTTTTTTTAGGCATAGATGAAAGTTATTTCGACCTATTGCGCTCGGGTTAAAAAGCTGTTCTACGACTCTTGGCAGGTTCGCGATTATGAAATGCTCAAACGATTTACGCGCTTAGAAACAACTCTTCATTTATAAAACGAAGGCTCGCCTTCGGGTCGCGTCTTAAAACGTTTGTGCACCCAAAAATATTGTTCGGGCATTTCGCGCACGCGCGCTTCGATGAAGGCATTCATGGTTTTTGTATCGCTTACCACATCGTCCGAAGGAAAATTTTCCAGGGGGGGATAAATGCGCAATATATAGCCGGCGCCACCGGGCAACATACGCGTGACGGCGGGCAACACCGTGGCGCGCCCCATTAAGGCCAAACGCGAGGGCGCCGTGACCGTGGCGGTAGGTACACCAAAAAAAGGCACGAAGATAGAATCGCGCCGGCCCAAGTCCATATCCGGCAAATAATAAAACGGCAGGCCCTCGCGCAACGCTTTGACCACGGAACGTACATTGTCGCTACGCGAAAATAAACGCGGCGCATTAAAACGCTTGCGGCCATGCAAAAGCAAGGCATCGACAACGGGATCTTTTTGCTTGGCATACATAGAAGCAACTTGATGATCGATGGAGATGCGCACGCCGCCCATGTCTAGCCCCACGAAATGCGGCGCCAGCAACATGACGGGTTGGCCTTTTAGCGCATCCAGATGGGCCACACCTTCGATGCGGACTAAGCGGCGTATGCGCTTTGCACTCGACCACCAAAAGATGCCGTGCTCAAGAAACGCCCGGCCCAGTACGCGAAAGTGCCGCCGCACTACGCGCTCGCGTTCCGGCGCCGTCATCTGCGGAAAACACAAAGCTAAATTGGTTTGCACGACGCGCCGCCGCTCGTGCCCCAGCGCATAAAACAAAATGCCCACGCCTTGGCCTAGCGGATTCAACAAGGGCAAAGGTAGAAAACGTAGCAGCCATAAAATGGCGATTCCAAAGCGCACCATCGCTAGTCCGGACGCGCGACGTCGCGCGGTGCTTTATAACGGTTATAACTCCACATGTATTGCTCCGGACAAAGACGGACGATTTGTTCTACCGCGGCATTGATCTGTGCGGTCGCCCTTAGGGTATCGGAATCTAAATCGAGTGCGGGCATGCAATGAATGATGTAGCCCCGCCCCCAAGACAAACGGCGCGCGTATAAAAAAATCACGGCGGCGCCGGTCTTTTGCTGCAAGCGGCTAATCAAGGTCATGCTATACGCCGGCTGGCCAAAAAAGTCCGCCCATACGCCTTCGCCCTGACTGGGCACTTGATCCGGCAGCGCGCCTATCGCCTCGCCTCGGTGCAAAGCCGCCAATAATTTTTTCACACCGGCAAAATCGGTACTGGCCAAACGATTTTGGCCCCGTTCCCGCCCCGCTTGCATGATGGGTGCTAACCAGCCCACGCGTGGCGGTCGAAATAGCAAAGTGAAGGGAAAGCGCGAGCCACAATACAAGCCGGCGATCTCGAAGCAGCCTAAGTGCGGCGTCAAAATAATCGTGCCTTTGCCCGCCGCGCGCGCTTGCTCTATATATTCCCAGCCTTCCACTTTGCGAATGAGTTTCAGCGTGGCGGGCAATGAGCGGCTCCAGATGAGAGGTGCTTCGACTAAGCTTTTTCCGGAAGCGCTGATATTCGCAAGCAGTAAACGCAGATAAGCCAAAGGCGTATGCGCCAGTCCGCTAATCCGTAGATTAGTTCTGAGGCGCTGGGCATATCGGGCGTCGGCCAAATAAACCAGCCAGCCCAGCACGGCACCCGCCCCGTGCACCAAAACCAAAGGCAAATAGGCGAGCCCACGCAGCAGCTTCATATGCCGTTGTCGCGCCTTTCTGTATTCATGAAGCTTTGGTATCCTATAGAGTTACTGCGAACGTCGAACCACAGATTGGACAAGATGAACGATTTTCTTTTTACGTCGGAATCCGTTTCCGAGGGCCATCCGGATAAAGTCTCTGACCAGATTTCAGATTCCATTTTGGACGCCATCTTAACCCAGGACCCGAACTCGCGGGTAGCCTGCGAAACCCTATGCACCACGGGTTTAATCGTGGTCGCGGGTGAAATCACTACCAATGCGGTGGTCGATTTTAATCAAGTCGCTCGACACACGGTCAAGCGCATCGGCTATGACAGCTCCGAAGTCGGATTCGATTATCACACTTGCGCGGTGATGGTAAGCCTGGGTAAACAATCGCCCGATATTGCCCAGGGAGTGAATGAAGGCGAGGGCTTGTTTTTGGATCAAGGCGCGGGTGACCAAGGTTTAATGTTCGGTTACGCCTGCGATGAAACGCCGCAATTCATGCCCATGCCGATTTATTACGCGCATCGCTTAATGCAGCGCCAATCCGAGTTGCGCAAGGACGGTCGCCTGGTGTGGTTGCGTCCGGATGCCAAATCCCAGGTAACGATTAAATATGTGGACGGCAAGCCGACCAATGTGGATACCGTGGTGATTTCCACTCAGCATCACCCTGAGGTATCACATGCGACATTGTCGGAAGCGGTGATAGAAGAAATCATCAAACCGATTATTCCGGAAGCCATGCGCAAGAACACGCGCTATCTGGTCAATCCGACCGGACGTTTCGTAGTCGGCGGTCCCATGGGCGATGCCGGTTTAACCGGCCGCAAAATCATCGTCGATACTTACGGCGGCGCGGCACCGCACGGGGGCGGCGCCTTCTCCGGCAAAGATCCCTCTAAGGTTGATAGATCTGCCGCCTACGCCAGCCGCTATGTGGCGAAAAATATTGTCGCCGCCGGTCTCGCGCATAAATGCCAAGTGCAAGTCGCTTATGCGATAGGCGTGGCCAAGCCCGTGAGTCTGATGGTCAGCACTTTCGGCACCGGTAAAATCGCCGATGATAAAATCGTCGCGCTCATCGAAAAGCATTTCGATTTACGGCATAAATGCATTGTTCAATCGCTGAATCGATTGCGTCCCATTTACACCCAAACCGCGAGCTATGGCCACTTCGGCCGCGACGAGCCGGACTTCACTTGGGAAGCCTTAGATAAAGTCGAAGCGTTGAAAGCCGACGCAGGTATTTAGTTTTTTCCGTTCCGCCTAGGGGCGCTGCAGCTTAGTGCAAGACTAAGTCAGGCTTGGCGTAACGGCTCACCGTAGTAACGGCGCCCACTCAAATGAAACTCGCGTAGCGAGCCTAAATCCCTTTCTCCCGTCCACGGGAGAGAGCAGGAGAGAGGGCCAGGACGCGCTTACTCAGACTCAGTTCGCCTCTCGCGATGACTGATCAATTTTGAATGGAGCTGCTATGAACGCTGTATTAAATTCCCATTTTACCGATTACAAAATCGCCGATATTTCCCTGGCTGATTGGGGCCGCAAAGAAATCGCCATTGCCGAGACCGAGATGCCCGGCCTCATGGCCATACGCGAGGAATACAAAGCCGCCCACCCTTTAAAAGGTGCGCGCATCACCGGCTCGCTGCATATGACGATACAAACTGCGGTCTTGATCGAAACCCTGACCGCCTTGGGTGCCGAAGTACGCTGGGCCTCCTGCAATATTTTTTCTACACAAGATCACGCCGCCGCCGCGATCGCTGCTGCCGGTATACCGGTATTCGCTTACAAGGGCGAATCGCTGGAAGAATATTGGGAATACACCCACAGCATTTTCGAATGGCCTAACGCCAAGAATGGCGATAAGCAGTTTTCCAATATGATTTTGGACGACGGCGGCGATGCGACTTTGCTTTTACATTTAGGTGCACGTGCCGAGGGCGATGCTTCGGTTTTGTCTAACCCCACTTGCGAAGAAGAGCGCGTACTCTATGCCGCGATCAAAAAGCGCTTAGAAACCCAACCCGGCTGGTATGCCGCGCGTTTGACGCAGATTAAAGGCGTGACCGAAGAAACCACCACCGGCGTGCATCGCTTGTATCAAATGGCCGCCGAAGGCCGTTTGAAATTCCCAGCGATCAACGTCAATGATTCGGTGACCAAATCCAAATTCGATAATCTCTACGGCTGCCGCGAATCTTTAATCGACGGCATTAAGCGCGCCACCGATGTGATGATAGCCGGCAAAATTTGTGTGGTGCTGGGTTATGGCGACGTGGGCAAGGGCTGCGCGCAAGCCTTCCGTGGCATGGGTGCGACCGTGTGGGTAACCGAGATCGACCCCATTTGCGCGCTGCAAGCCGCGATGGAGGGCTATCGCGTGGTGACCATGAATGATGCTTGCGACAAAGGCGATATTTTCGTCACCGCCACCGGCAATGTGCATGTAATCAATCACGATCACATGGCGAAGATGAAGGACCAGGCCATCGTCTGCAATATCGGTCACTTCGATTCCGAGATCGACATCGCCTCCACCGAAAAATATCAATGGGAAGAAATCAAACCCCAAGTCGATCATATTATTTTTCCCGATGGCAAAAAAATTATCGTGCTGGCCAAGGGTCGTTTGGTGAATTTAGGCTGCGCCACCGGTCATCCTAGCTTCGTGATGTCGGCCTCGTTTTCCAATCAGACCATCGCGCAGATCGAATTATTCACACGCACCAATGATTATCCGATAGGTGTATATGTGCTGCCTAAGCGCCTGGATGAAAAAGTCGCGCGCCTGCATTTGAAAAAAATAGGCGCGAACTTGACCGAACTCTCCGACACGCAAGCCAACTACATAGGCGTGCCCAAGGACGGTCCCTACAAGCCTGATCATTATCGCTACTAAGCGCGGCCAGTTCTTTATGACCGAGGCCAAGCGTACTTTTAGTTTCGAGTTTTTTCCGCCGAAAACGCCGGAGGGTATGGAAAAGCTACGCGCCACGCGTAAGCAATTGGCGCAATTGCAGCCCGAGTTTTTTTCCTGCACCTTCGGCGCCGGCGGCTCCACGCGGGACCGCACCTTGGAAACCGTGCTGGAAATTCAGCGCGAGGGCCAAGCGGCGGCGCCACACCTATCTTGCATAGGCTCCACGCAAGAAAACATACGCGACATTCTGACCACCTACCGCGAAAATGGCATACGTCACATCGTCGCCCTGCGCGGCGACTTGCCCTCGGGCATGGCCGACCCCGGTGAGTTTCGCTACGCCAATGAATTGGTGGAATTCATACGCAAAGAGACCGGTGATTGGTTTCAAATCGAAGTCGCGGCTTATCCCGAAGTGCATCCGCAAGCGAAAAACGCACGCGAAGATTTGCAGGCGTTTGAGCGCAAAGTCAAAGCCGGCGCCAGTGCCGCCATCACGCAATATTTTTTCAACGCCGATGCCTATGCGCGCTTCGTCGACGATTGCGCGGCACTGGGTTTAAGCATTCCTATCGTGCCGGGCATCATGCCGATTAATAATTACACCCAACTCGCACGTTTCTCGGATGCCTGCGGCGCCGAAATTCCGCGCTGGTTGCGTAAGCGTTTAGAGGCCTACGGTGAGGATATCGACGGCATACGCGCTTACGGTTTGGATGTGATCACGGATTTGTGTGATCGCTTATTGCGGCATGGCGCGCCCGGCTTGCATTTTTATACGCTGAATCAGGCGGGCGCGACTTCTACGATTTGGCAGCGGCTGGGGCTGTAAGCGTTGTAGCTTTATCTCGCTTTTCGGCTAAAAAATTAATATGAACAGATTTATCGCGCTGCACGTTAACAATGACAATTTATGTCGGGCAAGCCAGAATTTAATATGAAACCGTTTGCATCGCGCTTAAAAATAAAAGAATGGGATTTTCGGCCTGAGATTGTTGGAGCAAAACGACTTGCGACGCTTAAGCAAGAAATTCCGTTTTCGTCCATTGCTCAACGAATGCTTAAAGAAATGTGTAAGCTAAATTTTTCATGTGAATCCGGTACGAAAGAAGCCATTGGTAAAGTTCGAGCTAAATTTTCATTTAGCGTAAATAGTGAGACGGTAGATGCGTTTTTCAACAGCTCCCAAGGCTGTCGCGCCCATTATTATCTTGATCCGAGGGCAGGTAACGAGTGTTCAAGAATTCTGATACGGAGGCTTAAGGATCAACTTGTCGATCACTCTCTGCAATCGAATAATCGAACAATGACCGAGGAGCAGATAAAGAACTCACTCACATACCCTTCAGCAAAAGTGTGGATAGATGAAGATGAATCAACTTTGGACCAAAAAGATCGTGACTTAGAAAAAATTATTGCCTTAAATATTCCTAGGTGGGTGAACGTCGCAAGACGCGTTATTAGGGCTTGGGACGATAAAAAATACTCTGCCGTGACTATTGAAGACAGGAGTTTGCTTGGGGTGCAGGCTCCCGAAGGAACGAGAATCAAAATAATGGGTGCTTGGGTCGGAGAGAACGATAACCAAGAATTCGTTGTACCCTCTAAGGTGGATCGTGCTTTACATATCCATTCGTACGGATTTTCTTAAAATCCAGTCAGTAAAAAACTGTGGCGTGGAATTTCGTTTGGTTTCAGCCATTCAATAAAATGAGCCCCTGCAAAACAGGGGCTCATTTTTTAACGCGGTCAAATCCTGCTAAATCGAAGATTCAACCCAATCTTAAAAATCAAACATACTCATCAAATCCCCCACCGCCGGCCGATTCAAAGGCACATAAGGCTGATCGTGCCGGGTGATCGGATTCGGTAAGCTGTCACGACTGCGCATGGATAAAGGCTTCATATCCCAATTCGCTTCGATGAATTTCAAAATCGAAGCATGATCAGCGTAGACATGATCGACATGGCCTTTTTTAGCAAAGGGCGACACCACGATTAAAGGAATCCGTGTGCCATCGCCGAAGAAGTCCACCGGCTGCACATAGCCTGAATCGTAGTAGCCGCCGCCTTCGTCGGTGGTGATGATGATGGCGGTTTTCGCCCATGCTTTAGGATTGGCTTTCACGCGGTCCACCACGTCCTGCACGAAATTCTCGAAGTCGGGCATGGTCGCGTTGGCCGGGTGCCCCGCCTTGCTTTCAAAGGGACGAATGAAGGACACCGCGGGCAAGCTTTTTTCGTCCTTCACGTCTTGATAAAACTGCGTGACGTCTTGGAGATTATCCTTAAGCGAGGTGGTCATCACGCCTTTGAAGAAAGTTAAGGGATCACAAATCGTGCAGTATTCGCTGGTGGTGGTGACACCATCGTTACGTCCGCCTGTGTACCATTTCCAACTCACACCTTTCGCCGCCAACGCCTCGGCGATAGTGGGCATGGTTTGCGGCGGCAGGGTGAAATAAGTGGGGCCCAGGGGTTTGACTTGGCCGTTGGCGGTGTAGCCGGGACCGTAGTTATTCACCAAATAATAGGCCCCGGGTGCGCAATTGCCGCGATTAAAAGCATGGCCGGGTTGGCTGCGCAAATAGTCCTGTATGGCTTCCACGCCGGGTTGCGTTTTGTCCGCGCAATTCACATAAGAGCCGCCGCGATAACCGTCCTGGGTGTAAAAATTATTCGTGCCGGGCATGGGATCCGGATTTTCGATTTGATTCGCGGGCGGCACATCGGGCACGCCATTTTGATTATGGAAAGCGACGTCACCGCTGACGATGGCGATAAAGTTAGCGCCAGTGCCGCCCATAATGGATTGATGGTAGTTATCGCTAATCGCATATTCATCGGCCAAGGCTTTGAAGCGCGGCGCGTCGCCCGTGCTCATATTATAAAAACCCATGGCTTCGCCGCCCTGGAAGGTGTTCGCCGGCGTTGCAGGCGGCACATTTTGCGGACCGATGCCTACGGTTTTATTCACCCATACGAATAAATCATTCTTGCCTTCATTTGCTTGTTGCCACATCTGAAAAAATCGATGCATGGGGTCGCCGGTGTGCGCATCGTAGCCGACATATTTTGTGATTTGAAAAGGACCGTTGGGCAAATCAGCGGGGAAGCGCATATCCGGTACGCCGGGTGGCTGGCCGGTGGCATAAGTCGTTTGCGGTTGAGGCAGGACAGCATAAGCACCGGTGATGGAAGGATCGATGCTGTAGCGCGTCAATACGGAAGCTTGATTCTGAGCGGCCTTGGCAAAACGCGGGCCGGGGCTACCATCGGCGCGCACGATTTTCTTGGACAATAAATTGTCCACGTGCTGGCCCGGGCGGGGTTGATATACACCGAATAAATTATCGAAAGTATGGTTCTCGCCTATGATCACGATCACGTGCTCTATCGGCGTGCGCGTTTTGGCCTTACGGTCATCGTCATCATGGTCCAGCTCTCTCGCGATGCCAGCGGTTTGGTGCCCTATGATCGCAATGCTGAACGCGATCATAGACAGTAAACGCCGATTCCGAATCTTCATGCAGATCTCCTTCAAAGGTTGTGGCCGGCAGGCCCTCGGGGTGTGGGATGGGGCGCGCCGCCTGATGGCAGATCAACCCCGGCGCTTACGATGCCTTTGAACCATGACACGCGTTTGAAGGATGTGTGACAAAACCAGAGATGCGCCAAATGGCGCGCCAAAGTACAATTCCCGTCATCCCCGGGAAGGCGGGGATCCAACGAAAATATTGATTTCCTGGACCCCCGCCCTCGGCGGGGCGACGG
>CAZKHT010000036.1:15717-16345 GCA_964552595.1 uncultured Burkholderiales bacterium | reverse complement strand
AGGTCCTAGCGGTGGCAACACTGTGGAGGTTCGAGTCCTCTTCTGGGCACCAAAAAAAATAAATCAAAACCGCGCCGCGCTACCGAGTAGCCGGCGCGGTTTTTTTATGCGGCGGCTGATGCTGATCCCACGCAACACGCATACCGCCATGCATTGTACGCTGCCTAGGCAAGCGGCAATCAAAGAAACGGATGCCGCATCACGATGGTTTCTTCTCTGTCCGGACCGGTGGAAATAATATCCACCGGCACCTCGCATAATTCTTCCACCCGTTTCAAATAAGCACGCGCGGCGGCCGGTAATGCGGCGTAATCTTTGATGCCGACGGTGCTTTCGCTCCAACCCGGCATTTCTTCGTAAACCGGTTCACACTCGGCCAAGGTCTCCGCGCCCACGGGCAAGATATCGCTATGGCCGCCGGCAAATTTGTAGCCCGTACATAAACGCAGGGTCTCCATACCATCCAGTACATCGAGTTTGGTCACGCACAATCCCGACACGCCGTTAATTTGAATAGAGCGCTTTAAAGCAGCGGCGTCGAACCAGCCACAGCGTCGCGGACCGCCGGTGGTGGAACCGGACCACTGGGCGCCGCCCGCCAAATTTTTACCGAAAAACACCAAACAAC
>CAZKHT010000036.1:0-15707 GCA_964552595.1 uncultured Burkholderiales bacterium | reverse complement strand
GCCGCGCTCGGCCAAATGTTTGCCGATATCATCAACCAACTCGGTGGGGAAAGGACCCGAGCCCACGCGCGTGGTGTAGGCCTTGGTAATACCCAGAACATAATGCAAGGTATGCGGGCCGACGCCGGCGCCCGTGGCCGCGCCACCCGCGGTGCAATTGGACGAGGTGACAAAGGGATAAGTACCATGATCAATATCGAGCAAAGTCCCTTGAGCACCTTCGAACAATAGGTTTTTGCCGGCTTTATTCGCCTCATACAATTGTCGTGGCACATCGCCCAACATGGGCAAAATACGCTCGGCCAACTGCATGGTCTCATCCAGGGTCTGGTGAAAGTCCACCGTTTTTGCTTTGAAATAATTTTTCAAAACGAAGTTGTGATAATCCAAGACCTCGCCCAGTTTGGCGGCGAAGCGTTCGCGGTGCAATAGCTCTTGCATGCGTATCGCCCGGCGCGCGACTTTGTCTTCGTAGGCGGGGCCGATGCCGCGTCCCGTGGTGCCGATTTTTCCCGCGCCTTTCGCCGCTTCGCGCGCGACATCCAGTGCGATGTGATGCGGCAAAATCAGCGGGCAAGCTTCGGAGATGATTAAGCGGCCGCGCACTTCTATGCCGGCTTTCTCCAGCATCTCCACTTCTTCCATCAAGGCATGCGGTGAGACCACCACGCCGTTACCGATATAGCATTTCACTTGTTCGCGCAAAATGCCCGACGGAATCAAATGCAAAACGGTTTTTTGTCCCGCTACGACCAAGGTGTGCCCCGCGTTGTGGCCCCCTTGAAAACGCACCACGCCTTGCGCATGGTCGGTCAACCAATCCACAATCTTGCCTTTACCTTCATCGCCCCATTGGGTGCCTATCACTACTACATTCTTCGTCATGTCTCTACTTTCAATTTACCTGCTTATAGTTTTTCGATTTCCCAGCCGCGCGCCTGCCGGGTCAAGATATGCGTGGCGCCCGTCTCGCTGCGAAATTGCTGCTGATCCGGCAATTCCACGACCACGATCTCGCCGGCTTGGCGCAGTTCGCGGATGCGTGCTTGCAAAGCGCCATCGTTATTCTGCGGCGCCAATATCACGCGTTGCTTAGCGATCCCCTGCATAGCCGGCGCCAAGGCGCGCAAGTCCAAAGAGAAACCGGTGGCGCTGCGGGCGCGGCCGAAGACCAGGCCCACATTGTCGTAACGTCCGCCCTGCGCCAAGGCGTAAGAGGCATCTTGGGCGTATGCGGCAAATACCACGCCGCTGTGATAGTGGTAGCCACGCAGCTCCGCCAAATCAAAATACAAAGTCGCGCCGGCGGCGCTTAAATCATCGGCCAATGTCTCCAAGGCATCCAAGGCGCGCGCTATATCCGGTAGCGGCGGCAATATGGCGGCGGCACGTTGCAAGGTTTCGCGTTGCCCGTACAAACTGGGTAAGACTTGCAAGGCTGCACGCAAGGCCGGGTCCAAATTTTTTGTTAATTCGCCCAGGGTCGGCACGTCTTTGGCCTGCAAGGCATGAAATAAAGCCGCTTCGGTTTTGGCATCAACGCCCGCGGCTTCCACCAGCGCGCGAAAAATACCGACGTGGCCTAAATCCAAATGCACCGCTTGCACGCCCAAGGCAGTCAAGGTTTGCAGCAACATGATTTGGACTTCTAAATCGGCTTCTAAACCGGCATGTCCAAATAATTCCGCGCCGACTTGCAGGGGCTCGCGGCTGCTTTGCATATTGCCGGGCTTGGTGTGCAAGACCGAACCGGCATAACACAAACGCGCCACGCCTTTGCGATTTAATAAGTGGGCATCAATGCGCGCGGCTTGCGGCGTAATATCCGCGCGCAAACCCAAGGACCGGCCGTTCAGTTGATCGACTAATTTAAAAGTGTCCAAAGCCATATCGCTGCCGGTACCGGTGAGCAAGGACTCTAGGTATTCCAGCAGCGGCGGAATGATCAGCTCATAGCCATAGCTCTTGAACACATCCAAGGCGCGGCGCCGCGCGTATTCGATTTGCGCCGCCGCCGGGGGCAATATGTCTTCCAGATATTCGGGTAACAACCAGGTATGCATGATTAACGCGCGGCGACCACCAAAGCCAGCCCACTGAGCAGCGCGATGAGGCCTATAAAACGCATCTGCCCATCGCTGAATTCGAGAAATTTGCGAAAGCCTTCGCGCCACAATTTAGGCGCGAGGAAAGGTAGGATGCCTTCTATGACCAGCACCATGCCAAACGCCGCCAACAGGCTGTTCATGGCAGCCTACTTACTCCCTTTTCCCGTGTGCTTAAAGTAGCGGAAGAAATCACTATTGGGATCGACGACCAACAAATCTTCCTTACCGCGGAAGCTTTCTTTATACGCCTCCAAGCTGCGGTAAAAAGCGTAGAACTCAGGATTGGCGGAATACGCGGCGGCATAAGTCGAGGTACTCTTCGCATCGCCTTCGCCTTTGATCCGCTGCGCGTCGCGATAGGCTTGCGCGATTAAAATGTCTCTTTGCTTTTCGGCGTCGGCCTGGATTTTTTCTTTTTCCGCGGCACCCGTGGAACGGCGTTCATTGGCAACCCGCAAACGTTCCGAGCGCATGCGTTCGAACACCGAGTCCTCGGCTTTTTCCGAATAGTCGACACGCTTCAAACGCACGTCTACGACTTGCACGCCCAGGGCGCGGGCATCGCGGTCGACATTTTGCCGTAGGCCTTCCATCACTTGTTCGCGCTGACCCGATACGACTTCATCCACGGTGCGTTTATTAAACTCCGCACGCAAGCCGTCGCGCACAATATTCATCAGGCGTTGTTCGGCCAAACGCTCGTCGCCGCTCACGCTAATGAAATATTGCTTGGCGTCGATGACCCGCCACTTCACGAAAGTATCCACCAGCATATTGATTTTTTCGCTGGTGATTATCAGCTCAGGCTCGGGCAAATCCAGCGTACGCACCCGGTTATCGATGAACACGACATTTTGATACAAGGGCACCTTGGCATATAAACCCGGCTTTTGTTTCAAGCCGACAATTTCACCCAGCTGCAAGACCAAGGCTTGTTTGCGCTGATCCACGGTATAAAAAGTAAAATTCAACACCACCAAGGCGATGATGGTGACGACCAGAAAGGTTGCGAAATTGCGGCTCATGGACGCGCCTCCCGATTGCGCAAGGCATCTCGTCTATCGGTATCGTTGGTGCGTGGCATGGCCTCCACCGGCGCCACCCGGTTCGCGGGCGGCGTTTCGGTGGCATGTTGCATCAGCTTATCCAAGGGGAGATAAAGCAGATTGCTACCGGCTTTTTGATCAATTAAAACCTTAGTGGTGTTGGAATAAATTTGCTGCATGGCCTCGATATACAAACGGTCACGGGTCACACCGGGCGCCTTGCTGTATTCGGTGAGCAATTGTTTGAAGCGAGAGGCATCGCCTTCGGCGCGAGCGATAGAGCTTTGCTTATAGCCCTCGGCTTCTTGCAACAGTCGCGCGGCGGTCCCTTTAGCCTTAGGAACGATGTCATTGAAATAGGCCTCGCCTTCATTTTTTTGCCGGTCGCGATCTTGGCCGGCTTTAATCGCGTCATCAAAGGCGGCTTGTACTTGTTCGGGAGGCTGCACCTGGCTGATGGTGACATTGGCCACCGTGATGCCGACTTGATAGCGGTCCAAAATCGACTGCATTAATTTGCGCGCTTCTATGGCGACTTCCGTACTTTGGGTGAGCACCGAATCGACCAAGGTCTTGCCCACCGCTTCGCGCATCGCGCTCTCCGCGATTTGGCGCACAAAAGACGCATCGTCGCCGACATAGTTATTGAACACGAAGGCACGCGGATCGCTGACCACATATTGCACCGCGAACAAAACATTAATGATGTTTTTGTCCTTGGTCAGCATGGCGGCTTCGTTCGGCTGTTTGCTTCTTTCATTCTGCCGATAGCCGACCTCGGTCACGCGATTTTGCGCGGTGTCCACAATTTCCACTGCCTCAATCGGATAAGGAAAATGCCAGCGCGGGCCGGGCAAGGTGATTTCAGAAAATTTACCGAAGCGCAAAACCACGCCGCGCTCTCTAGCATTGACGATATAAAAGCCACTGCCCAGCCAAATCGCCAAGACCAAGCCGATCAGCAAGAGCATGCCACTCGTAGGGCTGGCATTTTTGCCGCTACTGCCGCCGCTATTCGGAGCCGAGGGACCGCGGCCTTTGCCGCCTAGTAAACCGGATAGGCGCTCATTAAAGCGCCGCCAGAGTTCATCCAAATCGGGGGGGCCACTATTGTTGCCTTTTTTTCCCCAATTGGGGTCATTCCAAGCCATAACGATTCCTGAGTAGAGGGAATTAAGAAGCGAATTCGGCTGAGACCTGTGCGGCTGTGGGCGCCGCTTCGCTTAAAGCCAGCCTTATCAGGTCTAGACCAGCACCACTGGCGGCGCTGACCCAAATGCGCGTGATTTTACCATATTCATCGCGCTCGACGCGGGGAGGCAGCGGAATCACATCTATCTTGTTGAACACCCAAATTTGCGGCAAATCCGCCGCGCCAATTTCCGCCAGCACCGTATTTACCTGTTCGATTTGGCTGTCGCGCAAAGGACTAGAGGCGTCCACCACATGCAGCAATAAATCGGCTTGGGCCGCTTCTTCCAGGGTGGCGCGAAAGGCTTCCACTAAGCCGTGGGGCAATTGCTTAATAAACCCCACGGTGTCGGAGATGACAATAGGGCCGACCTCCGGTAAGAACATACGCCGCGAAGTCGTATCCAAAGTTGCGAACAACTGATCCGCGGTGTAGGCCCCGGCATGGGTAAGGCGGTTAAACAAGGTAGATTTGCCGGCATTGGTATAGCCGACTAAGGACACCGAAAATACCGGTTTACGAGAGCGCGCCCGGCGCTGAGTGGTACGCTGCCGGCCGAGTTTTTTTAAGCGCGCTTTAAGGGATTTCACGCGTAAGCCTATGAGCCGGCGGTCCGTTTCCAATTGCGTTTCGCCGGGGCCACGCAACCCCACGCCGCCTTTTTGCCGCTCTAAGTGGGTCCAACCACGGACCAGCCGTGTCGCAAGGCGCTGCAACTGCGCGAGCTCCACTTGCACCTTGCCCTCATGGGATTGGGCACGCTGCGCGAAGATATCCAAAATGAGGCTGGTACGATCGACGACTCTATGCTGCAAGCGCTGCTCGAGATTGCGCTGCTGCGCGGGCGTGAGGTCATGGTTGAAAATGGCGACGGCTGCGCCGGTTTGGTGCAATACCTGGGCAATTTCATCGACTTTGCCGCTGCCGGCGAACAAGGCGGCATCCGGCCGCGCGCGTTTACCCTGTATCGTAGCCAGGGCTCGCACCCCCGCGCTTTGGGTAAGACGGCGCAACTCGTCCAGACTTTCGGCAACATCCGGCTCGCCGAAGTCTAGAGCCACCAAGACCGCTGTATTTTCCGCTATTTCTGTTCCGGTGATGACATCACCGGTAACGCGATCAAGCATCCGGCATGTCGACCGTGATACTCACGGGTCGGGCGGGCACCACGGTAGAAATCGCGTGCTTGTACACCATTTGCGTCACGGTATTTTTCAATAACACGACATATTGATCAAACGATTCCACTTGGCCTTGCAGTTTAATTCCGTTTACCAAATAAATAGACACCGGGATGTGCTCTTTACGTAGGGTATTTAAAAACGGGTCTTGTAGTAATTGCCCTTTCCCGCTCATGGCATCTCCAAAGATAGTGAGTTATTTAAGATTGAGGTCATGCCAGTATATTCCATTGGCAAGCCGGGTGCCACCGTAAGTCGTGCACCAGTATCGTTATCATAGGTGATAGCTAGATTTTTTGAAGCTGAAAACTTCAGGTAAGAGAGTAGGCGGCGGCATTAGTTCCCGCGGCGTGTATCTGCGGGCGGCCAAAATGGAAACCTTGACCCCAATCCACGCCCATATCGCGCAGCATTTCCGCCGTGGTTTCGTCCTCTACGCATTCGGCGATGGTAATCATATTGAGGGTCTTGGCCAACATCACCACACTTTTCACCATGCTGAATATGCGCGCGTTGTGCTGCATATTGCGCACCATCCAACCTTCGATTTTAATAAAGCTGATGGGCAATTCAGCCAAATATAAAAACGAAGAATAACCACTGCCGAAATCATCCAGGGCAAAACGGAAACCGTAATCCAGCAATTGTTTCAAATCTTCGCGCATGGTGGAAAAATCTTCCAGCAACTGGCGTTCGGTGATTTCGAAGACGATAGGCGGACATTCTCCAGCGGGGGCACCGGCTTCGTGGGCCAAGCGTTTTACATCCGCCAACAAGGTGTCGAGCAAATCCCGGCGCGCCAGGAATTGCGGCGACAAATTGATGAAATGTACGATCTGGCCGCTGGCCTGCCCTGCGCCCAAAGCCCGTTGAATGGCGCTGCGCGCAATGACATCATCCACGACATGGATGAGATTGATGCCTTCAGCCGCTTCGACAAAATCCGCGGCGGGCAAAATTTTGCCATCCATCTGGATTAAGCGTGCCAAGGCTTCGTCGGCAACCAGTGCGCGGGTTTTCAAATCCACCATGACTTGGTAAGCGGCGACGATGCGTTTTTCTTGTAAAGCGTGTTGCAGCATGCCCGCCTGCCACAGCAGGCCGCGGTTTGCCGCGCCCAACATCATCACCCGATCTCGGCCACGGCGTTTTGCTTCGTATAAACAGCCGTCAGCCTCCGAGAGTATTTGTGTCACATCGCCGTCGCCGCCACGATAGATCCCGATACCGAAACTTGCGGTCAGTTCTAAGACGCCGTGGTGGGTTTCCAAAGGTTGCGTCTTAATGGTTTCGCGCAAACGCTCCATTGCTTGATAGGCCTCTTGGCCGCTGGAACGATGCAGAAAGACAATGAACTCCTCGCCGCCCCAGCGCGCCACCCAGTCGCCTTCACGCAAGGCATGACGCATTAATTTGCTGATGTGCTGTAGTACCTGATCGCCGATGTCATGGCCAAAATGATCATTGATGAGTTTAAATCTATCCAAATCACAAATAACCACTGCGAACACCTCGGCGGCACGCCGAGCACGAGCCAGCTCCGCGTTCAAATGCATTTCGGCGGCGCGCCGGTTAGCCAGCCCGGTCAAGCTATCGGTCATGGCCATGGTTTCCAAGACAGCGCGCTGTTGTTGCTCAAACAGCATTTTGCCGAACCAGGCCGCGAGCAGTTCCACGAAGACCTTGTCTTCCTCGCTAAAGCCCTGCGGATGCGGCCGCCTATCGAAAAAGGTCAAGGTGCCAAACAGTTGATTACCGACCCAAATAGGCGCGCTGATATAAACTCGTAATTGCCAATCGCTAATTAAACGGCTCGCCGCATATTCGTGGCGGGTGGACAAATCCTCTATGAATTGGCTGCGCTGATAGCGCAGGGTCTCCCGACACAAGCTATCGGTGAGCGGACCGGCTTTGCCCTCTTCAAACAGTATGGGCGTGCCTACTTTATAGCGCACGTGCAACATGCCTTCGACATGCTGGGAAATCATGGCGACTTCCATCCCTAGGGTATCCAAGCCTAAGCGCAACATTTGCCGCAGCCTATCGGTCTCCATCGTGTCGCGCTCGGTAGCGAGCCGCCATAAAGTGCGCAAGCGCTCCGAATGGATTTGCACTTTGGCCAATAATTCTTCGCGTTCACTGACATTGATCGCCAAGCCTTGGCGCAGCAGCTCGCCATCGGAATCATCGACATATTCCGCTAGAGACAACCACAAAGGTCGGTTTTGTTTGTGCTTGAAACGCAGCACGCGTAGCGATAATTCTTGGCTGGGATAAAGACCCGAGCGGGCGCCCTCTGTGCCATCGCCTTGATCAAATAAAGCGGCCCAGGGCCGACCCACGACTTCGCCGCGGCTGCGACCCAACATATCTAGAAAGGCGTCATTGGCTTGCACCACGGTACCGTCGCGCATGCGTACGGTATAGGTGCCGGCGTCCGCCGCCGAGAGCAATTGGCGTTCGCGATTTTGCGCCGACGCTTGCAAGCTTTTCTGAGTCGACAACAAGGCTTCACACAGCTCATCAATCTCGCGTACGCCACTGCTGGGGAGCGCGGTTTGCGACAGGCGCAGCGCCATCACGCTTTTTATTTTCAACATGCGGTCCGCAAAACGCCGCGCTAATCTGGCATACACCAAGGTTCCCACGATGAATAAAAGAGCCAGAACAAAAATAGGCACTTGCACCATCTTCCACCACATGCCGAATAACACCCCATTGGATACCGACAGAAAGGTGTAAACAGGATAACTACGAACCCGTTGATAAGCCCCAACTCTTTCGTCTATCCAAGATTTCGGACTATCGGTGTGAAAAAACCCCGTCGCCGGATTGGCTTGCAGCGCCGAGGTGAGGGCCTTGTCCGCGCCACGACCCGGATCGAATTTACCATTCAGCAAAGGCCACATGGAAAGCAACATACCGTCTTCGCGCACCAAACCGATCTGCGTTCCAGGGACTAAGCCCAAATTGGCCCATAGGGCTTGCTGCTTCTCCAATAGCACCGAGGTTTGAATAAGGAATTGCACGCCACTATCGGGCATGCGCACTGTGTAGCGCACCGGCATCAACCAAGTCTTCAACAGATAGCCATGCTGCGGCCGGTTAATCGATAAACCGTCCATAGCCAGGTTATGGTTGAAATCTTCATGCCACTCGGGATTGTCTTTTACATTGGGCAAGACGGCTCTAGATGCGGAAGCGGTGGAGGCCATCATCTGGCCATCAGGCAAGATCAAAGTCACGCCGCCCAAATCCGGATGCCGCGCTTTAAACTCATTCAAAAAGATTTCCACGCGTCGCCTATCGTGCAAGGTGTCGCCGGATTTTATTTTTAAAGCCAGGGCTTCTAGATGGCTGGATAGATTATCGAAATAAGCTTGAGATTGATTGGCACCCAGGGAGGCCACAACCCGCAAGCGCTGCAGATGGGCGATACGCAAATTATTCCAAGAAAACCATAGCCAGCCTGCGACCAATAATAAGGCCGTCATGCCTAATACAAAAAGGCCGCGCCTGCCTAGTTGAATCAGAGAGGGTGCGCGCTTGGGGGTAATAGTTTTATCGTTCATCGAGGATACAGTTCAAGGTATCCCCTGGTATCGGACAGAAACCCCAAGAGTTTAGGGGCTTTTTTCTAAATCGACTTCGCGCAGACGGGCGGCGGCCTGTTCGGGGCTGATGGTATTAACGAATAAACCGGAACCCAGCTCAAAGCCGGTGGGGATAGAGGTCCGCGGGCATATTTCCAGATGCCAGTGATAGCTCGCCGCATGCTCGTCGTTGTGTTCATCGTGCGGCACCGAGTGCAAAAAGAAATTGTATTGGGCGCCGCCTAAGACCCCGTCCAAACGCGCCATGGTTCGGCGCAAGACACGCGCGAAATCGGCGAGGTCATCGGGCCGGGCATCCAGAAACTCGGCTTGATGCTTCAAAGGCAAGATATGCAACTCCCACTCGAAGCGCGAAGCAAACGGTTTGATCGCGATAAATTTCTCGCCGCGTTCCACTACATACTGACCCACATTAATTTTGCGCCGTACCGCGCCGGATTCTCTATCGTAAATCGTCGCTTCATAGGTCAGCGCCTCGTCTATCAAGGCGCAAAAAATACATTGATGATGTTTTTTAAAATACGCCGCGCTGTTGACCACTTCTTGCTGCACGTTCTCCGGCACCACTGGCATCGCGATAATCTGGCTATGGGTATGCGCGATACTCGCCCCCGCCGCCGGGCCGAAATTTTTAAACACTAAAACATAGCGCAGACGCGGATTGCTGGCATATAACTGGCGCACCCGGTCCTGGTACGCCGTAATGACCAAGCCCAAGTGAGCATCGTTCATTTCATGGATGGCCGTGCCATGTTCGGCATGATCTATCATCACCTCGTGCCGGCCATAGCCGTCTATGGTTTGCTGTAGTCCGAAACTCAGATTCGCATGAGTGCGGTCGTCCCCCAACACCGGGTACAGATTTTCGACTATGCGCACCTGCCAGGTTTCGGCACTGGGATAAGCTGCGATCGCCGGCGGGGTTTTATCTTCGTTACCCTTGCAAAAGGGACAGGTGTCCACTTGTTTTCGCGTATCGCGCGGCGCGGCTTCTTCGGCTTTTTTGGGGCGCATACTGCGCGCCGTGGCGACCAGAACGGATTCACTGGGCACTATGGGATTAATGCGAATCTCGCGCACTTCTTTCTCGCTCATTGCCTCACCTCATCGACCATATTTACGTTTGGAAAAGCGTTTTTCACGCCGGCGTTTATTTTCATCACGCTCCGTGGGTGGCGGCGGCGTGCGTCCTTCGAAGGGATTCGCCCCTTGCTTGAAAATCACCCGCAAAGGCGTGCCTTCTAATTTAAACGCAGTGCGAAAAGTATTTTCTAAATAGCGCTTATAAGAATCGCCGATGGCGGACACACTGGCGCCATGGACAACGATCACCGGCGGGTTACTGCCGCCTTGGTGCGCGTAACGCGGCTTAGGCCGGAAGGGGCCATTCTTAGGCGGTTGATGCGCGGTGACCGCGTCGTGCAGCAAACGGGTGAGGCGCGGCGTGGACAATTTCGCCATGGCCGCTTTATAGGCGGCGTCCACGGATTTCAACAGCGGCGGCAGCCCCGCGCCTTGTAGCGCCGATATGTAATGAAATTTTGCAAAGCTTAAAAAACTCAACTTATGCGCCAGCTCAACTTTGATTCTTTCGCGTGAGTACTCGTCCAAGCCATCCCATTTATTCACCGCCACTACCAGCGCCCGCCCCGCTTCCAATATAAAACCGGCGATGTGCGCATCTTGCTCGGAAATGCTTTGCTGCGCGTCTATGACCAAGACCGCCACGTTGGCGTCTTCTATGGCCTGCAAGGTTTTAATCACCGAAAATTTTTCCACCGACTCGAATACCTTGCCTCGTCGGCGCATACCCGCGGTGTCGATCAAAGTATAAGCATGGCCGTCGCGCTCGAATTCCACATAAATGCTGTCGCGCGTGGTGCCGGGCTGATCAAAGGCGATCACCCGCTCTTCGCCCAATAGGCTATTCAACAGCGTGCTTTTTCCGACGTTAGGTCGGCCAACGATGGCAATCTTGGGATGATCCGGATCTGGACCCGGTCCCGCCTCTTCCGGAAAATGTTGCAAGACTAAATCCATTAAGTCGTGCACGCCTTCGCCATGACTCGAGGATATAGGCAGAGGGTCGCCCAAGCCCAATTCGAAAAATTCCGCAGCCACTATATCGCGGCGCATGCCCTCGGCTTTATTTACCACCAACCATAAGGGACGACCCGACTTACGCAAATTTTCGGCGATGGCTTTGTCTTGCGCGACCAAGCCTTGGCGGGCGTCGACTAAAAATAAAATCGCATCGGCTTCGTCTATGGCGAGCAGCGTTTGCCGCGCCATTTCATGCAAGATCCCGTCTTTCGCTACCGGCTCGAAACCGCCCGTATCTACGACTAAATAAGGTTTGCCGCCGACCACGCCATGACCATAATGGCGGTCCCGGGTGAGACCGGGTAAATCCGCAACCAGTGCCGTGCGGGTTTTAGTCAGGCGATTGAATAAAGTGGACTTGCCGACATTGGGCCGGCCCACGATCACGATGGTGGCTTGCATGTCGCCTACTGAAAACCTAGGACGAACAGGCCGCCTTTTTTGGTTTGCACCAAAATGCCGTCGGTCAAGGGCTGCGCTTGCGCGCGTATGGGGCTGCCATCGGTGGCAATGCGCCCGGCAAAGCTGCCATCTTCACGCGATAAAAAATGCACATAGCCTTGCACATCGCCGACCACCACATAGCCTCGGTATACCAGGGGCGTGGAAAGCTGGCGGTTAGTAAGTTTGTCTTGCTTCCACACCGAGGCGCCGCTGCTTTTATCCAAGGCGATCACCGCGCCCTTATCGTCTGCGATATAGACATTGCGCGCATCCATCGCCAGACCGGCGATACTCGAGACATCGCGGGCCCAAATCGGATTGGCGTTTTGATTTTCGAAACATGCGGTGCGGCCTTGAAAGGCCGCGGCGCAGACCGCATTGCCATCGGTCACCGGATTGCTGGTGATGTCGGCGATGCGTTCCAGTTCCGATACCCCGCGCGGTTGACTGACCGTGGCTTCCCAACCCAAATTGCCGCTGTCCGTATCCAAGGCAACCAGTTTGCCGCCGCCGAAGCCCGCGAAAATGGCATTCTTGTCTACCGCCACCCCGCCGAAACTGCGCACGGTAAGGGCGGGCGTGGCGCGCTGATAAAACCATTTGCGCTTACCGTCCTTCGCATCCAGACCGAAAATCCGGCCATCGCCTGACCGCACGATGACCAGCTCGCCGGCGACTTGCGGCGCGCTCAAAACTTCGCTGCTGACCCGCGCCGTCCATATCGATTTGCCGGAAAAATCATAGGCCAAAACCTCGCCCTTAGGCGTGCCTAGCAGTATAAGTTGCGGGCCCAGGCCGACTCCGCTGGAAAGTTTTTTTCCCGTATCGACGCGCCATACTTCTTTTAAAGAATTGGCGTCGAAGCGCGCCAGCTTGCCTTCGTAGCTGGCCGCGAAGACCGCGTCGCCGCTGAGCGCGGGCGTGAACACGGTACCGCCGGCGCCGCCTATGGCCGCAGTAGCACGGACTTTCAAACCTAGGCTGGGTTTGAAATCCAAGAGCGGCGACGGCGCGTTTTTGGTGTTACTGGAACCGAACCAATCATCCCACCAGCCCCCTAGGGTCTGACAGCCGGCCAAGGCCAGGCTTAAAGCGCATACTGCGAATAAACGTTTCATCCGGCTTCCCCTAAGGCATCCAGTTTCATTTGCAGAAAGCTGATATAGGGGTTGTCCTTGGGCATTTTGTCGATGGCGGTTTTATAAGCGGTGCGCGCTGCTTTAGCGTCGCCTTGCACGACGTACAGGTCGCCCTTTAAATCGTTGAACAAAGGATCGAAGGCCGGCGCATGCGGGCTATTGATTTCACGCAAGGCCGCCGGGTAATTTTTTTCATCCAACAAAATAGTCGCTAAACGCAAACGCGCCAAATCTTTGGATTGATCTTGTTGCGCATGCTCTATGACCCATTGATATTGCGCTTTCGCACTTTTGACATCACCCGTTTCAAAATTGGCTTTGGCGATAATCATGGCGGCGTCGGTCGCGTACACGGTGCGCGGAAATTTCTCCACGATTTGACCGCCGACTTCACGAATTTTTTTCACGTCATTGCTCGCCAATTGCTGGCGTAAAGCATCAAATAACACCGCCGCTTCATTGCCTTGACGTGCCTGATAGTTGCGCCAAGTTTGGTAGCCGGCGAAGGCCAGCGCGAGCAAAGTCAGCGCCCATAAGGTGCGCTGACCATGGGCTTTCCACCAGGCTTTGAGCGCATCCAGTTGCTCCTGTTCTTGCAAATCCAATGCCATATTTCTCTCCCGACTGTCTTAATGGCGCAATGCCGCCGCCGCTTGATCTTTGGGTACACTGATCTGATCCGCAGCGACCCGCAATGGTTTAATACTTAAATGATGGGTGCGTAACTCGTCTTCTCCCACGATCACCGCGAAACGCGCGCCGCTGGCGTCGGCTTTTTTCATTTGGCTTTTAAAACTGCCGCCGCCGCAATGCATGATGACGCTTAAGCCGGCATCGCGTAATTCTTCCGCGACGCTTAACGCATATGGCGCGACGCCCTCGCCCAGATACACCAGATAGACATCCGGCGTGCTTGTGGGGGTGATATGTCCTTGCGCCTCCATGAGCGCCAGCACGCGCTCTATGCCCATGGCAAAACCGCAAGCCGGCGCCGCTTTACCGCCCAATTGCTCGACCAAACCGTCGTAACGCCCGCCCGCGCATATCGTTCCCTGGCTCCCGAGCTGCTGGCTCACCCATTCAAATACGGTGTAATTGTAATAGTCCAAACCGCGGACCAGACGCGGATTAATCACAAACGCCACGCCCGCGCTGCGCAATAAATCTTGCAAGGCCTGAAAATGTTGCGCAGACGCTGGCTCCAAATCATCTAATAATTTCGGCGCGCCCGCGATCATGTCTTGCAACGCGGGATTTTTACTATCCAGTATACGTAGCGGATTGCTGTGTAAACGTCGCCGCGCATCCTCGTCTAAGATTTCCTGGTGCGCTTCCAGATAGGCGATTAAGCGCGCCCTATGCCGCGCTCTGTCGGCCGCGCTTCCCAGGGTATTAATCTGCAACTCCAGGTCCGATAGCTTGAGCTTTTGCCATAAACGCTGCGTCATCACAATGTGCTCAGCGTCAATATCCGGCCCGGCATAGCCCAGGGCCTCCACGCCGATTTGATGAAATTGCCGATAGCGGCCTTTTTGCGGACGCTCGTGACGAAACATGGGCCCGCTATAAAACAAGCGCTGTGCGGCGCCAAACAATAAATTATTTTCCAACACCGCGCGCACGCAGGACGCCGTACCTTCCGGACGCAAGGTGAGGCTCTCACCATTGAGCGCATCGGTGAAGGTATACATTTCTTTTTCCACGATGTCGGTGACTTCGCCAATGGCGCGTTTGAATAGCCCGGTGTGCTCCAAAATCGGCATGCGGATTTCACGATAGCCATAGGCCTCCAGCCAATCGTGGACCACCGTTTCAAAATATTGCCATAGCGGAGTATGGCCCGGCAGGATGTCATTCATCCCGCGGACGGCTTGTAGGGGCTTGCTCATGAGTGCGTGCACGGCGCGACCGTGCTTTCTAATAGTTTGAGGGATTTATACGACGGCTTTGATGGGGATGGTAATCGCGGCGGTATTGGCTCGGGTCGCCGCGATTTTCGCCCGCACTTGCCGTTCCAACTCGTCCACCAATTCAGTCTCGTTTACTTTATGGCTGGGCTTGCCGTCCACATATAAAAGATTAGGCTGGCCACCCGCTAAACCGATATCCGCTTCGCGCGCCTCTCCCGGGCCGTTCACGACACACCCTATGATGGCCAGATCCAAGGGTTCCAAAATATCTTCTAAGCGCGCTTCGAGTAAATTCACCGTGCGTATCACATCGAATTCCTGGCGCGAACAAGAAGGACAGGCAATGATGTTCACGCCTTTATTGCGTAGGCGCAGGCTCTTTAATATATCGAAGCCGACCCGCACCTCTTCCACCGGATCGGCAGCCAAGGAAATACGTATGGTGTCGCCTATGCCCTCGGCCAGCAGCATGCCGATACCGATGGACGATTTCACCGCGCCGGAGCGAAATCCGCCGGCTTCGGTGATGCCTAAATGCAAGGGCTGCTCGATTTGTTCGGCCAGCAAACGATAGGCTTCCACCGCCATGAATACATCCGAGGCTTTCACACTGACTTTGAAGTCGTGAAAGTTTAAGCGTTCTAAAATTTCCACATGACGTAAGGCGGATTCAACCAGTGCTTCCGGCGTGGGTTCACCATATTTTTTTTGCAAATCTTTTTCCAAAGACCCGGCATTGACGCCTATGCGTATCGGAATGCCGTGATCTTTTGCCGATTGCACCACGGCTTGCACGCGGTCTTCGCGGCCGATGTTGCCGGGATTAATCCGTAGACAATCGGCACCCAACTACGCCACGCGCAACGCGATCTTGTAATCGAAATGAATATCTGAGACCAGGGGCACGGGGGAACGCTTGCATATGGCCCCAAAGGCTTCGGCCGCCACTAGTGTGGGCATGGAAACGTGG
>CAZKHT010000035.1:0-16355 GCA_964552595.1 uncultured Burkholderiales bacterium | reverse complement strand
TTCAGCTTAAGCAAGCTATAATGCGCGGTTTTTCATCCCCGCTAAATAGGTCATGTTATGAAAACCGCACAGGAACTACGTCCCGGCAATGTCGTGATGATAGGCAACGAGCCTCAGGTGGTGCAGCGCGCCGAATACACGCGTTCCGGCCGCAATGCCTCGGTCGTGAAATTGAAATTCAAGAATTTATTATCCGGCTCCGGAAGCGAGAGCGTATACAAAGCCGACGATAAGTTTGATCCCATCGTGCTCGAGCGCCGTGAAGCCACGTATTCTTATTTCGCCGATCCCATGTATGTCTTCATGGATAGCGACTATGAACAGCACGAAGTGGAAAAAGACAATCTGGGCGATGCGCTCAATTATTTGGAAGACGGCATGCCGGTGGAAGTCGTGTTTTACAACGGCAAAGCCATTTCGGTCGAAATGCCGACCTCGGTCATTCGAGAAATTATTTATACCGAGCCGGCAGTGCGCGGCGATACCTCGGGCAAGGTTTTAAAACCGGCCAAGCTTTCCACCGGCTTTGAAGTGCAAGTGCCGGCGTTTTGCGAAACCGGCGACAAAATTGAAGTCGATACGCGCACCCACGAGTATCGGCGCCGGGTAAATAATTAAATAATTGAATGTATGAATCGGGGGCCGCGTGGCCCCTTTTTTTATGGCCGCGCAGCTTGTAGTTGTTTTAAGCGCTGTTCGATGAAGGCTTGCAGCTCCGGGCTCAAAGTATTGCTCCCGCGCGCATGCTGATAAGCTTGTTCTGCTTCCGGATTGCGTTTTTCACTTTGCAAGGACACGCCCAGGCCTAGCCACCAGTTGGCTTGGTTGGGTTGCGCGCGCGAGGCGCTTTGAAACTGCGTAATGGCTTCCGCATGGCGCCCGGCGCGCTGCAATAAAGCGGCGTAAAAGCCGTGATAGGCGGCGGCGCCGCCAGCCTGCGGTAAATATTTTTCCAAGGTGCTTAAAGCCGCGGCCTGTTCGCCGCGCTCGATTTGCACACGCGCCAACGCGATGGCGTTATTGGCCGGCGCCAAATTATTTTGCAGGGCGTCTTGCAAGAGTTGTTCGGCTTCCGGATAGCGCTTGGCTTCTAACAGCAAACCCAATAACACTTGCCTGGCCGGAAAATTCCGCGGATCCAAACGCAAGGTTTCGTCCAGCGCGGTTTGCGCTTCTTGCACCCGCCCCTGGGTAATCAAGGCCAGCGCTTCACGGTAACGGAAATCCGCGCGCTGCTCTTTCGACACTTGCTTCATGCTGGACAAGGGCGTTTCGCCGCCCGGCGCGGATTTGAGAATTTCGACTTTTTCCGTAACCGCAAGCTCCTGACGATGGACGCGTCCACTGGGTGCCCCTTCTGGCGCCGATTTCTCGCTGGGATTTTTTTCGCTAGGCGATTTTGCCGGAGTGGGAATCGACGGAGCGGAAATTGCCGGCGCCTCCGGCTCACGCGCACTCTCCGCCGGCGCGGCGGGAATCGCATCGGCGATGATTACGCGCGGTGCGGATTTAGCCGGACTGGAGACATGATTGACGATTTTGCGCTCAGAAGCGGGCGCGGCAGGAATGGCCGGCGCCGCACTTAACACCGCTTCGGTGTGCAGCGCGGGCGCCTCCGGTAGAACAGACTGCCTCGCCGCCAACGGCATTGCGGTGCCTGGTGGTGGCGGAGGCGGCGGAGTAGGAGGATAGTCCGCATGCCATTGCGAACTGATACGCCAACTTAAGAGCGCGATCAGCAGCAAAATCATCACTCCGCCTAGCATAGGCCAGGGTAAGCTTTTCAGCGCCCGCGCACCGCGCGCCGGCACCGCGCGTACCAAACCCGGAATACGGGTTTGCATCACGTCTTCCCGTCTTTCTTCCAATTCCTTCAACATGCGATTAATGACGCTCATCGCAATACCATGCCGGCGCCTAATCCCATCGCAACCGCGAGCAGTGCTAAGGCCGCCCAGCGCCAACGCTTCACCGGATGCGGTTTCGCCGCCGGCGTATCGGAGGCCGCCAAGTGCACATGACGTTCCTCCACCTGCTGTCGCCCTTCGCCAAAAACCAGTAGCAAAGATTTGTGACTCAAGATATTGACGATGCGAGGTGTGCCGCCGCTGGCTTTGTACAAGGCGCGCAAAGCCGGGCGGGTGAACAAAGTACCGCTCTGGAAACCGGCCACGGTTAAGCGGTGGGCGATGTAGTAATCCATTTCATCGCGAGTCAAGGCGCGTAAGTTGTAATGAAAGGCGATGCGCTGTTTCAATTGCCGCAGCGAGGGCTGATCGAGTTTCACATCCAATTCAGGTTGGCCGAACAAGACCACTTGCAGTAATTTGCGCTTCTCGGTTTCTAAATTGCTCAGTAGGCGCAAGGCTTCTAGGGTTTCCAAGGGCATGGCCTGGGCTTCGTCCAGGGTCACCACCACGCGTTTACCTTCGCGGGCGAATTCCAATAAGGCACGCGTCAAGGCTTTAAGCATGGCGTGCTGATCCAAATCGCGCTCCAGCGGCAGATTCAATTCATCCGCCAGCGCCATCAGCAAGGTCGTCGGCTCTAAATAGGGATTGGGGATATAGGCTGAAACAAACTCATGATCCAAACTCGCCAGAAATTTACGGCAGAGCAGGGTTTTGCCGGTACCGACTTCACCCGTGATTTTGATGAAGCCTTCGCCGTTCTTGACTGCGACCAGCAGCGTATTGAGGGCTTCTTGAAAAACGCCGGAGGCGAAGGAAAACGCCGTGTCGGGCGTGATGGAGAAGGGCGCTTCACGCAATCCGAAATGTTTGTTGTACATAGCCCCACCGTGTTGCGAATGCGCGGATTATACCGCCTTCACTCGGCACGCACAGCGCTAAAGACCGGAAAAGCGCGGCTTGGTTAACGGTGCAGATTTTGGATGCTGCGCTGCGATTCTAAAATATTCTGTGCCCAGGTTTCGCCGCCCTTGACCACGGTGGGTTTAAGCAGAATCACCAACTCGCGTTTACTGCTACTGTTGTTGGTGTGTTTGAAAAGATTACCCAACACCGGCACATCCCCTACTCCGGGTACTTGATTATTGTTCGCCAGCGAAGAGGAGCGCATGAGTCCGCCTATCGCAACCACTTGCCCATCTTCGGCGCGGACGATGCTGTCGGTTTCGCTCACCGCGCTGGATGCCAAAGGCAGGTTCAAAGTGCCGGAGGAACCGAGGCTAATCGATTTATTCACGCTGGTGACATCGCTGACCGAAGGATGAATATGCAAGGTGATGTTGTTATTCTCATCGATTTGCGGCGTGACATCTAAAGCGATGCCGGAGAAGAAAGGCTGCAGGGTTACGCTGGGATTAGAGGTCGTGGTGGTGCCCGTGGTGGTACTCGTGCTCACATTGGTCACAAAAAATTCATCGGTCCCGACTTTGAGCACGGCTTTTTGATTATTCAAGGTTGCGATGCGCGGGCTGGATAAAACCGAGACCGTGCCTTGCGATTCCAAAAATTCCAGAAGCGCCGCGAAACTCGAGGTACGGAAGGCCAAGCCGAATAAACCGCTGGTCGTGGCGCCGGAAGCGGTCGCTAAGCCACCGCCCAATAAATTAGAGAGCGTCGTACCCGTGTCTAAGCCGCCCCCGGGTAGCAATACATTTTCTCCGTTCGCGCCTAAGCCTCCCTTGAAATTACTGCTTTTATCAAAACCTGCCCAGTTAATCCCCGATTGGAAGCCATCGTTTAAACGCACTTCAATAATTTTGGCTTCCAATATCACTTGCCTGTCCACGGAAATCTGGGTCGCGCGTAAATACTGCGCCACGGCGCGTAATTCGGTGGGCATAGCGCGCACCACAACCACGCCGGACTGTGGGCTCACTACCAAGCTGCGCCCATTTTCCGAACCGACGATGGCGGACAATGCCGCTTTCAGTTCGCCCCAGAAATCGCTACTCGAAGTCGTGGAAATTTTACTGCTTTGTAACGCCGTGGAAGTCGTCGTGGGCGAGGTGGTGGATCCTGTAGGTGTCGCGGTACCGGAAGAAGAATTGCTGATAGAACCCGAGGTGACCGTTATTTCCGACGTGCCCTTGCGCAAAGAGGTTAAGTAGTTGACTTGAAAAACTTGCGTTTGCAGGGTTAAGGGCTGCACATAAATGCGCGTGCCCTCCACTCGGTAATCGTAACCGTACAATTCGCGAATGGCTTGTAGCGCTTCCAATACCGTGACGTCTTTTAAATTAACCGAGATCGTCCCTGCGACTTCGGGATGCACCAGCATGCTGTAGCGCGTGCCCGACACGATGCCCATGAACACCTGACTAGCGGGCGCGTTACTCACCACGAGATCAAACTTCGGCTCTACCGCGCGTGCCCCGGAACTGGGAATCTCCACGCGTAGCGGCGGCAATAAGGCCTGGCTCACCACGTCAGCACTTGCCGGCTTGGCGGTCACCCGGGTGGCGCGCGTCATTTCTTCATTGATTTGTTCCAGGGTGGTGGGACGCGTCTCCGGCATGGTGTTACAACCCGCCATTAGCAGCAGCCCTATGAGGACCAATTTTTTCATTCCGCTTCCTTCCGTTTTGCTTTTTCGCTATGCGTTGTTGTCCGACGCTTTGCTTGCGTTTTGCGATGTTTCGCCGGCGCCACCACGCGCGTCACCACGACAGGACGTTTTTCCACGTCCGGGAATAATTTCAAAGTCTGCGGTCCCTCAGGGCCACGCAACTCAACTTTATCTTCATCGATACGGACCACCGTGGCCTCGCCGAACTTCGAACCCGCGACCACTTCTTGCCCACTGATGAGCGCGCTGCGCTTGCCATTTTGGGTTCGTATTACTTGCACGATGGGGCCGCTAGGAACGGTGGGCGCGGCACTACCCGCATCTAAACTGGCGGGCGGCCGAGTGGGATCGGGCAAGGTTTCGGCCTGCAATCCCGTGCTGCTGAAAACCAAAAATCCGCAAAGAATTAAACGGCCAGCCATGTCTTATCCAAGCTCAAGGTGTAGACAACCAGGGTTAAGCGGGAAACCGGCGCGTCGCGCGCGCTGAGGCTGACGCCGCCCCAATACACATGCCAAGGCATGTGCTCCAATTCGTTTAAATACGCCAGCAAATCCGCGTAACTACCGTCCACGGTAATTTCCACGGCGTGCTTATATAAACCCAATTGCGCGACCCGGGTTGGTGGGGGTGTAGGCGCGGGCGTAGCCACCGCATTGGCTTCCGCTTTGCTTGTGGGGTTCGCGAGGACCGGTTTTTCCAGTGATTTGTCTGACGATTTGTCTGGTGATTTTGCGCTATCAAGCAAAGGCGTGGCAGGAATCGTTTTCATGCTCACGAGTTTCAGTCTTGGGTTTTTACCCAGCAAATCGCGCAACAACTGCGTCATTTTATCGGCGCTTACCAGGCCTTTTTGCATTACCGCCAAATCGGTATAGGCCGCTTCGCGTTGAAATTGCAATTGCGCCAAGCGTTGTTTATTGGCCGCGTCTGGATCTAATTTAGAAGCTTCCGCCAGCGCTTGAATCTGCGCTTCCATGGCTTGGGTTTGCGCTTGAGTCTGCGCCAAATTTTGCGATAAGACTTTTTGTTTCGCGATTAACGGATCTATCGCCATGGTAAATATCAGCGCCACCATCACCGCGGCCAGCATCAGAAAAATCAACACCCGTTCGCGTAAACTCATCGCGTCCAAGCGGTCGATATATTGTTTTAGTTTGGCCTTCATGGCTGCGCTTTCTCGACCGTGGACTGCAGGGTAAATTCGACATAGGGCAAGTTCGCCGGTTTGCTTTCTTTTTGGTCAGCGGTGGCGGCCGCGCTAACCGGCTGGCGCATTTCCAGCATCGCGAACTTGCGCCCTTGCATCACCGGTTCTTCACCCAAACGATGAATATAGACTGGCACTAATTCGGGCTTTAAGGAACGCCCGCTAATCGCCATGTCGGCCGCGGTGATGGAAAAGCCGGTCAACCAAAGCCCGCTCACCGACTGCCGGGCGAAGGCAATCAAATAGGGCGAGAAACCACTGCCGCCGCCGAGCACGCCTTTATTCAGCGCCACTTGCACTTCATCCAGGGTTTTTAACTCGGCTTCGGTTTGGCGTATTTGCGCTTCGATATCCGCGCTTTTTTGTTTGGGCCCGAACTGCTGCGATAAGCGGCCGAAACGCGTTTGCGCGGCGTCCAGGCGCTTCGCACTGCGCTCGCTCTCGGTTTGCAAAGTCGTTACTTGGTAGCGTGCGTAGCCGTAAAACGCGACTAATCCCAATAGCAAAACACCCAGCGCTTCCAACATGGTTTTGCTGGAGAATATTTTCTTTTGCTTTAAAAAAATCGGATTGTATAGATTGATCTGCTGACTCACAGCGCGCGCTCCTCGTGTCTGAGCGAAGCGCCTAGAGTCAGGAAGAAACGGGTTTGATTGTTCAGCGCGCCTACGGCGGGGACTTGCGAGAAATCGAAAACATCATTGAGATCCAGCACCGAAACCGAGACCGATAAATTGTTCACCAAATACGCACGCAAGGCTTCCGCCGCCGGCATGAAAGCGATCCATAAACGCGAAATACTGATAAAAGGAAATTGCCGCTCGATATTATCGAGTGAGCGTTGCAGCTCCAGTGTGATTCGTTCGAAATGTGTTTCGCGGGATTCGGCTTCACCGCGTAGCAATTGCTGCCAACCAATATCCAAATGCCGCGCGAGATAAAGCTCGCCGCCATAGGTCACGGTGAGCAAACCGCCGTCGTCATTAAACGAAATCAGCGCCAGGCCGCGTCCCGCTTCCTCCAAACGCGCCGCAATATTGCGTTGCGCGAGCTCGGGTATATCGATTACTTCCAAGGGCACCTTAGCCGCGTCAAACAGCTTTACGCGCCGCTCGATCGCACTATTGCGCGCGGCCACCGCGTACATAGAGTGCGCGCGTGCGCCGCCATTTGTATCCGGAGGTATATCCATCACATCAATCGTCGCATCATCAATATGGAAATCGAGCAAATCTTTTATCCGCCAGCGCATCGCGGTTTTGAGTTCCAAGGGGGGCACATTCGGCGCTTCCACCACCAACATTTGATATTCGTGCGGAACCAGCAAAGTACTGCAGTGATAGTGCGATAAGCGCATTTCGCGGGCGGTTTTTTCCAACATTTTTGGATTCATGCCCTCGTCCGCCGCGACACCGCACACCGTGACGACCGGTTTGGCATCCGTGACCCGTTGCACGTGCGCCAAACATAGGCCCTCGGGGATGAAGCTCATCGCCATCCACCCCGGATGTTTTTTTTCGCGGCCGAAAAGTTTTTCCAGCATAAATCTTATGGAAGCCATAATGGAAACTACTTGAAATTATAGCAATAAGCTATTGTTGTCAAATAGTTTTAGTCTCCTTAAATCCTAATAATTTTCCCGTTGATAAATAAATTGGTCTCTATTTCTATAGCGACCAAAGGTAGCGCGGGCTTTGGGGTTGCCGATGACGCCGGTCCAATTGAATTGCAAATAACTTGGCACGGTCAACGTCAAATCTATGCTGCCGCTTAAATTGGGCGCAGTCAGATCAATCTCGCTTACCCCTGCAAGCAGCGGATTTTGCGCTGCGGGAATACTGGGCGTGCTCGCAGTCAGCGTCATTCCTCCCAATGGGTTGTCGATTAATAAATTCCCGTATTGAATACTCGTCGTTGGTGGCGATACCGGCGACAAGCTAAATGCGGTGCAGCTATCCAAATCATTGGTCACAAAACTCAAGCCATTAAAATATTGCGCACGCACCGGCACCGGCAAAGCCAAGCGCTCCGAGCCTATGGCATTGCTTAAGCGCACTCGGCCATAGCGCACAACAGTGCTGGTGAGCAATTGCCGCTCGTTCACACTATTCACATCCGCATCCATATTCAACGCACCCGGCAGCAATTGCACACCATCAGCATCGGTGGGCGCGGCCCCAAGATTTAAGCTGCTATACGGACCATCGGGGGTGGCGTTTCGATTAAGCGCGATGTTTGCAATTAATGTGCCTATGCCTGTGGTCCAGCTGCCACTGGTGTTACTCGCCGTTAGACGACTGGTGAGTGGGGTGCCGCTGTTTACCGCGCCTAGGCCCATGCTGTCTAAGCTGCCTAGGGCGGTGGGTGGGGTGGTCCATTTGCTGGCGGTATTGGCGTCTAATTTAACGAAGGCGCCGACGTAATTCTGAGTGGTGGTGTTGCCGGCGTTTTGCGCAATCAAATTAAAAGTGAGTCTGAAGGGTTCGCCCATATAGGTGAAGGCGGAAACCGGAGCACAGCTTAGATCGCTGCGATGATTTACAAAAGCGCCATTGATGGAGAAGTGATGCGTATAAAATCGGCCGATATTGCCGGTGGTATTGCCAATGAAATTGCCGGCGCCGAGATAATCGCCATCGCTGATATTGGGGGTGAGGGTGATGATGCCGACTTCGCCCCAACTTAAATTGGTGACGGTGGCCACTCCGTTGGTGAAACTGCCACCGCTGATGCTGCCATTGCTTAGGCTGGGATTGGTCCCGCCTACTGGTAAGACCAAACTGGGTGTCAGTACCACGCCTTCGGCAGTTGTTTCTTTGCCGAAGTTAGGAGTCGTTGTTCCGCCGAAGGCAATTGCGGTCACCGTCGCGGTGAAGGCATCGCCCGCTTTGATAAAGGCTGTACCACTGGCAGTGGCCGCAGCCGGGTTGGCAAAGTTATCCGAGGTACGTTTGATATTGCTGACAGTAAAAGCATAGGGCTTCACTACGAAAGTGTTGCTAGCGCCTGTCATGTAATTTCCAGACGGCGAGCCGTCGGGTCTAGGGATGTTGTACCGCGCGTGAAGACTGATTCTTCCAACATCGGGGTAGGTAAAAGTGAAGCTGCTGCGTGATGTACCGTCGCTTAAAAATGTGAGCGCCTTCGTGGTATAACTCGTAACGCCAGCGTTAGGGTTAGAGGCGATAGCCGTCCCACTAAAATTAACCACTTGCCCAGCGCATGTAGTCGGATCATTGCATTGCGATGCCAAGTCTATGTTCACCGTTTGCCCATTAAACGCACCCACGCAAGCCCCTGTATTGGTATCGGTGCGTATCGCTTGCAAATAATAAGTGGTAGAAGTTACACCGGCAGTTTGATTCGCAATGAGGGCGACGTTTGCCGCATCCAAAAACCGAAAACCCGAGGGCGCGAAAGTTAAAGAGGGGTCCTCGGTTGCGGACTCAGTCACGCTGCCTGCACTGAGATTGATATTCGTTGTTTCCGCAAAGGTATCTTTTAATAGGAGGACCACGCTGCTTTCATTACCAAAGGTATAAGTTGCGACTCCGCCTCCGCTATTCAGCAAGGTTCCGCTACCCGTTTGTAAGGTCCAATCGCCACGCCCAGTGGAAGTGCTTATTCCTATGACACTCCCATTCGCATTGATCGGATTATGAGTCGCATCGTGCGCCGTCAGTGTAACCGGCTCCGCTTGGCAGTTCACGCCGCTACCGCTATGCGATATCGCAAAATGATTAATGCAGCCCGCTCCCGTGCGCGTTGTGCCGTCGGCATTATTTCCGGCGAGCTGGTTGTTATACAGCGTTGTGATTTCCGTGGGAGTCAGGGGATTAAGATAAACACGCATTTCGTCTAAAGGCGCACCGAAACCTTGGGCCGCCGCAGTGTTTACGTTGTCATAGGAGGTTCCTAAGTAAGTCAATGTGCCTTTAGCTTTATTGTTCGTCACGGTATCGCGTAAAGTGCCGTCAACATACAGCAGAGTATCCGCGCCACGGCCTACGACGGTCATGAAATGCCATCCACTGCCTAGCGTATTGAAGCGGAAAGTACCCGCAGTCGTGGCGGTTAAAGTGTAAACACCCCAACGCAGGCCATCGTTGGCATCTAGATAAAGCAAGTCGCCACCGCCCGCGACAGCGCCGATGACGTGATATTGCTGAGCCGAAAGTATGGGCAGTTTGAACCACACACTGAGCGTCCATTCACCTGGGATGGAAATCGCGGTTTGCGCATATGTCGCATAGGTATTGAAGTTACCGTAGCGTTGCACAACACCAGGGGTACTGGTGTTTAAACTATTCTTCGCTGTCGCGTTATAGCTTCCCGTAGAGTCTATGACTTCCGCGCCCACGCCGGTATAACTGCATTCGTCAAAATGATAATCCGCAAGCAAGGTCGCAGCTGGCCGTAGTGCAATGAGTTGGCCGATGTTCACGGCCGCTTTGTCAGCGGTCGCGACTTTATTCCCGCTGGCGCCGGGCGCCGCTTGTATCACATCGCTCGCTGCGCTCGCAGTTCCTGGCAATGCATTGGAGGACACGTCATAACGTTCCACCATCCCTGCCGGCGAAGTAAAGAGTGCTTGCGCGGTCGCGAGCCCAAAGAACCCCACCACCATCGCATTACTGGCGGTGGTCGTGACCGAAGGCGCGGTGACTGAAGTGGATGAAGCGTTGGCCTGCCCGGAAAAAGCATTTATCGGCTCATAACTATTTACACCTCTATAGGCGACCATGCCGCCGGTAGATTTTTGCGAGGAACTTAGGGTCCAGGTATAGGTTGCGCCGAGGTCTGCTGCTACAGCGATTTTGTAATAGACCGCTTGCAAAAAAGCAGTTGTGCTATTCGTGCGTACAATCAAAGTCCAACCCGCTGGCGCGGTTAGGGTCACCGACGTACCTCCTATCGCGGCAATTTCCGCGATCAATATATCGCCAACTTGTATACCTGTGGGTGCACTTAACGCAAAGGTGGACGACGTCGAATTCGGGGCCGAGCTGGAACTTGCGACATAGGTAATTGCTGCCTGGGTAGTGTTCGACAAACCGAGCATTAGCATCGCGCTCGCGACGAAGAAAATATTTCTTAAGGCGCTCCGCAAAGTCCTTCGCCCGTTTTGAATAAAACGGCCAGAGGATTTCGGGAAGCGCTTTAACGAGGCGAATGATTTCATGCTGCAAGAACCCGCTGGCCGATGCAGGAGCGGTATCGAGAAAGGTTGATATTAAAGTTATTCATTCGACCAACACCTTTGAGTTTAAAAGTTGCCGCTAAGGAATATAAAACGCAAACCGAAAATAAAGGCAAGCTATAGTCACCTTAGGCGCGCCAAAGGGTTAACATGAGGTTCCGCCGGGTTCAGTGCAAGTTGCGATACGCGCAGTGATTTGGCGCGCCACATAGTCTGGGGTATTCACTGCGCCATAAGTCGCAGTAGAAGTTAGCACATAAACAATAATGGTATTCGCGCCCTCGGTGTGCGTCGTCTTGGAACAAGTCACCGCGGTCGTAAATCCAGTGAGCGACGGCGCATTGAATGTCATCGAAAAAGGGGTGGACCCGGGCGCGTCGGCGCACGCAACCGCAGGCCCGCCGGCTGGTACCAGCAGTTGATAAGCGCCCCACTCGATGCCCGCGCGCGAAGCTTGAAGAGCGCGCGCGCTTTGTATGTCCATGGCGATTGTGCTGTGTTGCGCGGTGGAAAAACTCACCATGAAAGCGCCTAGCGTCGCCAATATCACTAAGATAAAAATCGCGGTGACTAAGCTAAAACCGCGCTGTGCAAAAGCTGCGATGGGATGTTTAGGGTACATTGGTCACATGCACTTCGTGATAAAGCTGCACCGATTCGCCGGTGTTGGTCAGTCTCAAGGCCAATGTGGCCACGCCTAAACGCGTGCTGATTCCCGGTGTGTAATCAAACGCACAATTGGAAACATTCGTTGCGACCAAGGCGCTACTCGGGCTGATGCCAGGCAGGGTTGCGGCAGTGGGCTGACCCGCGCTAATCTGGTAGCCCCAATAGCGCGTTAAGGTCCCGGCTGCCAGATTACAGACATAGCTCACCGGCCCCTCTACCACTTGAAACCGCGACCCAGGCGAATCCAAAGGAAATTGCATGGAAGAAAAATTCAGCCGGTTTTCGATCGCGCTGACCGCGACCGGCGGGCCAGTGATAACCGCGCTATTGCCTGCGGTATACGCATCCGCCGGGGTGATGCCTGGCCCTAGGTTATATATTACTACAACATCATTTGCTACTATCCCTTGCCCGACGCCGGTGGCTAAGGGGCCATAAAAATTAAAAGTAGTAATCGGTTGTGTCAGATCTAAAAAATCGGTGCCGCCAGGCACGGTAGGCACTGCACGATAACGTGCCCCAATTTTAGTGATGAGAAATTCCATTGTTCCGCCCGCGTCGGTGACACGCACACTATTCGGCAAAGCCAAGCGTAAATCGCGCCCCATGCGGCGCAAGGCCGTGTCCGCGACGTCCGTCATCTCCGCGCGGCGCGCGGAATCCACATAACCCTGCACCGGCAATCGAATAAAAACCGCAACGGCGCCCGCGATAATGCCGGTGATGACGATGACCACCACCATTTCTATGAGGGTGAAGCCGCGCGCTAAGTTAGTCGCCATATGCCGTTCTATAAGCGCTCAAGGTCACCGTGCTACCGTCTGGGCCTGAGACGGTAACGGTGATCAGTCGCGCGGTGTTCGAAGCTGCCGTTAATATGCTGCCGGCGGGCCCCAGATCGGCTGCTGCTACGGTAACGTTAACTATTGCATAACCAGTTAGCACGGGGACCATGCCAACCATAGGAAATACAGCGTTTTGCGTCACGGTGTTGTATCCGTTGTAATCGCTGATATCGTCGAAGCTAGCGCGGTTGGCTTGCGTGGGCGCCGGCGCAACGCCTGTGACTGTGAAATTTTGCGCGGCGATTTCTTCCAAAAGCGATTCAGCAACCGCAATTTCTTGTTTGCGTATGAGCGGATCCGCGCTATGCCGGGTAGTTAGGTTCATGACAGCTAATACACCAGCCAGCGCCACACTTACGATAATTATAAAAACAATAAGCTCAAGTAAACTAAAGCCACGGAGCATGGCCGGCACGACGCGCATATTCGAAAACGAATTTTTATTTATGCGCATAGCCTGTTTCGCGCTCGACCACAATTTGCCGTGCAACCGTATCGCCGACAATATTAAAAGTTGTATTGGTTAGCAGCACAACAGGGGAAGCAGCGCTGCTAGCGGGTTGTCCAAGACTGGTAAAACTGAAATTGGCGCCGCCACCTAAGGTAATGCCCGAGGATGCGGTTACGATGTAGGCTGCACTATTACTGGGACTGAGTACTGGTGTTGCGCATACCAGGTCGTAACATAAACGCACCGAATTCGCGGTTACGTTAATGTAGACATTTGTGCGCTGCGCTTGCGCGACTTTTTGGCCATAGCGAATAGCACCGATTGCCGCGTCTTGGAAACCCCTAGCATCGAATCCGGATCGCGAAAAAAAACGTGGCGCTGCAATGAGCGCCACGATGCCGACAATCACAATGACGACTATCAGTTCAACTAGGGTATAACCAGCTGGTCTCAAAATTGCCCCTCTGCGAGGATGAAACCATACAACTTATTTTTAGCAACCCGTCTTCACCGCCGAAGCCGCACCTAAATTGTATTCTGCACGGCAGGTTCCTGCAGTGTAGCCAGTGGGCGTAAACGTAACGGGGGTGCCGGTATAGTCGGGCGTAAACCCGTCCATACTTTGCATCGCATTCCCGATACCGGCAGCCGAATTCACTGGATAACCCGTGGTGCCATTCACGGTCACCGTTACGCCATCCATTGTTACCGACGTACCCGAGCTACCACCGACCAGCCAAGAAGCGCGCGCTAACGCTGCTGCAGAACGTAAACCACCGGCCATTCCGTCCACGGTGGCTCTACGTGCATCATTGGTCAAGTTAGAGAATCTCGGCAAGGCCGTCGCCGCCAAAATACCTAAAATCACTATTACGACTATCAATTCAATCAAAGTAAAACCGCGTTGGTTTTGCATTTCTCTCTCCATTCGGCAAATCGTTAAATGTGCCCAACAGGCTGGTGAAAGCGCCCTGCTCTGCAACCCACCCTTTCAACAGCCTGCTAAACCCGTCTTACCCCGTACAGCAATAAGCATGCCTAAGGTACATACTTATTCTTAGAACCACTGATACGGTTCTACCAAAGCCAAGATCACGCCATTGATTTCTTTTTCCTCGGCGTTATCCCGCTTATCCGTGGTATCGCGGCTATAAATCAACCGCGCCTTATACCGCACTTCCTTACGCCCCGCGCTATTAGCGACGAAATGTTCGCCGCGCTTTACCGCGTAGACCAGTGATTTATCTTTCAAATCAAAATACCAATTCCCGCCTGAGACATCTTTGGCCGGTGGCGCGAAACGCACGCCTATGTAATTCGAGGGTTGTTCCGCCAGCCATTCCATCGGATTGTCATCGGGTAGTTTTGCGATATCGCCAGTCTTGCCCCGTACTAATTTGTCCGCGATTTGCATATGCAGCGCACTGCGCAAATTGCCGACCATTTGTTCCATAGCCGCTTTCTCCGCAGCCTCTTGATAAAACGTGAGCCTATCCAAAAGCACCGCAGCCAGCGTGCTTATGATGATAATCACAACCAATAGCTCGAGTAGGGTAAAACCCGCGCAACTTAAACCCCGCCCCAGGCCGCTATCGGACCTTAACCTTCGATAGATGTTCGCTCCGCTCGTCATCGCCCTAATGCCACTTGTCCGAGATCCCAGATCGGTAGGAATACGCCCAAGGCTAGGATTAAAACCATGACACCTATTGCAGTGATCAGAATCGGCTCGATTTGCGCTGATAGATTCTTCACCTGGTATTCCACGTCTTGATCATACATATCGGCGATTTCTTGCATTAATTCATCGATGGAACCAGTTTCCTCGCCGACCGCAATCATCTGCAATACGACGGGGGTGAATACACTAGTCGTCATCGCGGTACGCAAAATGGTTTCGCCTCGCTCTACGCCATCACGCATTTGCTCTATGCGCTGGGCGATATACGCGTTATCCACGACTAATGAGACCACGGTTAGCCCCTGCACTATGGGCACGCCGCTTTTAACGGCTAAGGCCAAGCTGCGTGCGAAGCGCGCCAATGTCGCTTTCTTGACGATATCGCCGACAATTGGGATACGCAGCTTGAGTTTGTCCCATTTGTATCTACCATCCGGCGTCTTGGTGTAAAAGCGGAAGCCAATAATCGCCGCTACAGTCGCCGCAAGCATCAGCGGCCAGTAATGTAAGGTGAAGTTAGAGGTCGCGATTAACACTTTGGTTAAAAATGGCAGCTCCGCTTTAAACCCCGCATACACTTTCGCAAACGCAGGTATCACCCAGATATTAATGACGACCATGGCGGCAATAATTGCCAGGACGACGAAAGTTGGGTAACGCATTGCCGCTTTGATTTGCTCGCGCGTGCGTCGCTCGAAATCCAGGTGCGCAAAGAGGCGTATGAAAATTTCTTCCATGCGGCCGGTTAATTCCCCTACCCGCACCATGCTCACATAAAACGGCGAGAACACTTCGGGCTGGCGGCGCATGGCAGCGGACAACTCGCGCCCCGCGTCTAGACTATCGCGCAGTTCCTGGAGTTTTTTGGCAAAGCTGCTGTTCATGCTGGATTCTTGCAGCCCCGCTAAAGCCCGCATGATGGGCACGCCGGAACGCAGCAAAGTGTGCATTTGCCTACTGAACAGCAAGATATCTATGGCGCGGATTTTAGGTTCGGTGAGCTTGGCAAAGAAGCCTTCGCCCGGCATGCGCGCAGTAATCGGCGCCGCGGTGATTTCTATCGGCGTGATGCTGCTATTGAATAATTGATCGGCGACCGCACTGGAACTGACGTTGTCCAAGGTGCCTTGAACCAGTTCACCGCGCGGATTTCGTCCTTTATAGGCGTAGAGCGGCACTATTCGTCCGCCATGTTGCTAACCCGCATCGCCTCGGCGACGGTGGTTTTACCGCTGGCCGCGAGCGTTACCGCGTGGCGGCGCAAGGAAGCGCCTGCCATTTGTTCCCGCGCCAGACGCAAAAAATGATTGGGATCGGCATGATTCACCGCTTCGGCTAAGGGCGAAGTCATTTCCATCATTTCATATACGCCAGTGCGCCCTTGAAACCCCGTGCCGTTGCAATGAGTACAGCCGCGGCCATGAAAGTAATTGCGATGCTTGGCATCCGACCCCATTTCCAAACCCAGCCAGGTTAACTCCGAAGGCTTAGGCGCATAAGGTGTGGAACAACTCTCGCACACCATGCGCACTAAACGCTGGGCCAACACGGCCTGCACCGACATTGCGACCATATACGGCGGCACACCCATATCCAGTAAGCGCACCGGGGTGCTGGCGGCGTCATTGGTGTGTAGCGTCGAGAGCACAAGATGACCCGTGATCGCGGCGCGCATCGCGATCTGCGCGGTTTCTTGATCGCGCATCTCGCCGATCAACATGATGTCCGGGTCTTGGCGCAGCGCGGAACGCAAAACGCGGGAA
>CAZKHT010000034.1:0-16593 GCA_964552595.1 uncultured Burkholderiales bacterium | reverse complement strand
CTCCTCAAAGAAAACATTGATCATAGTACAAGGTGGCAACAACCGAGGGGACCCATGCGAAGCATGTGCTTACCACGGCTTTAATGGTCTTGAGACTGAGGTCATCAACAACATCAGCGCATGGATAAAAAGCCATTAGCTCAGCTTGCTTTTTCCATACGTCAAAATCAAAAACAATTTCCCGTAAAACACATCGCTCATTGCGCTGCCGAAAGCGTGCTTCCTATATCACGCTGTATCGCCGACGCCGACCGATATTAAGTTTTAAAACGGTAAACGGTTTCGTGTAATTCAGTGGCTAAGCGCTCCAAATGCTGGGCGGTCGACGCGGTTTCAGATACGGCAGCACTATTTTCTTCCGCCATTTGCGCTACGCGCTCTACACTGTTCGCGATATCTTCGGTGGCTATGCCCTGCTCTTTGAGAGCGGCGCTAATATCATTGACCGCGCTTACCACCCGTTGCGCGCCCGCGTTAATCCGTTTTACGGATTCGCCAGCACGCTCTGCCTGCGCCATCCCTTGGTTAACGCGTTCTACGCCTGATCGCATGCTTTCCGACGCGCTGATAATGCCGAGTTGAATTTTGCCGATGACTGACGAAATTTCCACCGTCGAAAGTGAGGTGCGCTCCGCCAGTTTCCTCACTTCATCGGCAACAACGGCAAATCCACGGCCTTGCTCGCCGGCGCGTGCCGCCTCGATCGCCGCATTCAATGCCAATAAATTGGTTTGCTCCGCGACGTCTTTGATAACACCGACTATGCCGCTTATTTGTTCGGATTGTGTCGCCAAGGTCCGCACAATGTCCGAACATTCGTTCACGGATGCAGCGATTTTCGTCATTTCTCCAATAGTCGCATTTATGATTTCTCCGCCCTCGGTCGCCAAGTTGCTGGAATCCGCCGATATTGCATACGCCTCGTTAGCATGGTCGGCAATTTGGTTCACGCTGACCGTCATTTCTTCCACCGAGGCCGCCATGGATGACGCCGCCTCACTTTGCAGGTGTGAGCCGCTAGCAACTTGTCCCGACGCGGTAGCCAATTCCGCTGCCGCGCTCGCGACATTTTCAGCATGACCATGGGTTTGCTTTATGAGGGTCTTTAGGCTCTCGTTCATGTCTTTAAGCGCCTGCATTAGCTGACCGGTTTCATCGCTCGACATCACGTCGATCCGCGCGGTGAGATCACCCTTGGCGACACGCACTGCGGTAGTTACAGCTTCATTGATAGGTCGCGTCACACTACGCGTAATCAACAACGCTAGCGCGCTCCCCAACACCATGGCGAGCAGCGCGATCCCGATTATCATATTACGAGAAAATACGTAAGCCGCACGCGCATCAATCGCGGCTCGCTCGCTAAGCTCGTTTTCGGTTGTGGCAAAATGATTCATCTGATCAAACCATTCGCGCTGTACAGGCCGCACCTCCTTAATCAGCATGGTTGCCGCTTCATCTGACTTTCCTGCCAGACCCAATTCGACTACTGCGTTGATTAAATCGAAGGTTTTCACCTTGGCTTCTCGAATTTTGGCAAAGTTCACCTTTTGCTCAGGATCCGCGCCTGTTTCAGATAACATGGTTTCGAGTTTTTGCTCCGCTTCTACATAACGCTTTTCTTGAGCAAGCAACCTTTCTTGCTCGCCTTGCTTATCCGCGGGTGATTTTAGTCGCTCGATATTTCTGACGGCGAGGGCTTTATGATAAGCCGCGCTATGCATTGTGGTGATGAGTTTCACCTCGGCATTGTTAGTCGTTGCGATCTGGGACAGTCTCGCTTGAACGGAAGCTAAGTTATATATCCCAATTGCCGCCATCACCAGCATCAAGATGATAAGGAGGGAAAATCCGCCAATAAGCCGAGTGCCTATTTTGAAGTGTGTAATTGCCACTGTGATGCCCTTTATTAGAGTCATGTAATCGGCTCAAACAACGGCTTATCCCGATATAACTTTAATAGAGTTAAATTTATTCTAGTGCTTCGGCAGTTACGGCATTCTTACTGTTCTTAGCTGAACCATCTATTAGCTATTTGTTTTTTCGAGCCCGCAATAGGCTTCCGCCGCAATGTTCACCAGCCGGACTGGGACAAGAGTCGCTTAAGTATCAATGGAGCGAGGCGTCGCTTAAGTATCAATGGAGCGAGGCTAGGCATATACAAGACGGTACGTAAGGACTAAAGCAGCAGAGTGGGAAAGTAGGTAGACGTATTAGTGCATGGCATGGCATGGCCCGCCGAGCAGCGCTTGCGATTCTGCTACCATTTCGCTTTTAACCGCATAGGCTGTATGGAGCATTCCAATGAAATATCTGTTTGCCGTTTTTTTATTTGTAGCCGCTTCAACTGCCCACGCTGTGGTGACCATACAGCAAACCACGGTGAAATCCGGTGAGGTCGACGTTCCCTTGGATATCGCCATCCCCGAAGGCAAAGGGCCGTTTCCTCCCGTGTTGTTTATACACGCCAAGCGCGGCATCGACGAGAATGAGCGGCAGCACATTACGGAACTCGCGACGCAAGGATTTTTAGTGGTCATGCCGGATTGGCAAAGCGGACGCATGATAGAGCGTTGGCCCTCGGAACATAATCCGGATACCGAATTAGATGTGGAAGCCGCTATGAATTTCTTAATTAAGCACCCATTGGCTTGCAAGATACCCATAGGCATCGTCGGCCAATCGCGCGGCCCGTATTATGCGATACGCTTGGCGGCGAAACGGGGCAAGGACATTGCCGCAATCGCGAGTTATTACGGCCATATGCAGAACCCCAATGCGCCCGAGCCGGATCAATTATTCCGCGTTGCGCCCGAGATCACGCAAATCACCACTCCCATCCTTTATTTAATCGGCGAACAAGATTTCGAGTTGCGGCGCATGAGCGGCGGCCGGGCTTTTTATTCTTTATACGAACGCGGCGTGCCGGTGGAGATGCAATATTATCCGCTGGCACGGCGCGCCTTCGACTTCCGCGCCGATCAATCGCCCGAAGAAAAAATTGCGACTCGGCACGCGCGGCAAAGAGTCAAAGACTGGTTTATCAAATGGATGAAGTTGGATAAGAACGCACGTTGCACTTCAGGCTGAGAGTTTAATCTCGCTCGCGCAAAGTATGCTCGCGCAGGTACGCCTTTGATTCAAGAGGCGGCGTAAAAAATTTTCGCAAAATTAAGCTTTTCGCAGCGGACACAGGAAGAGCATGCCCGCCGCACGCATTTAAACAATCAAACGTTTTTCGTTATGCAAATTCATTTTCTGTAAGCCGTCGACGAACTTTAAAAACTCCAAGCCATGCAAGGCTTCAAGCTCACGCGCACGTTGTTTTAATGCGTCCCAAGTCGGCATATTCGGGCTGCACTCAAATCCCAGCACCACGATATTGCCGCGTTCGGCAGCGGGCAAGCACAGTAATAAACCATCAAAGCAATCCGTGAGCAGATCGACGTAGTGACGAAATTGGGGATCCGATCCCCAAAGATTCATCACGAATACGCCGCCGGATTTCAATGCCAAGCGGCAGTGGCTAAAGAACGCGGCGGTCGCCAGGCTAGGCGCCAGCGCCACTTCATCATAGCCATCCACCAATAACACATCGCAGGCACCTGGATGTTGCGCAATATAATCTGCGCCCTCGCCCACTAAAATCCGTAAACGCGCGGGATCACTGGGTAAATAAAAATAATTGTGCGCGATCGGGATCACCGCCGGATTGATTTCCACCACCGTGATATGCGCAGCGGGGAATTGTCCATATAACCACTTCGCGGTACAGCCGCCGCCTAGGCCTATCATCGCAATCTCGGTCGTTCGCGTTTGAAACAGCAAAAAAGCCATCATGCTGCGGGTGTAAGCAATTTCCAAGGCGTCCGGTGCGTTCACCCGCATGGCACTCTGCACAGTGTCGCCGCCTAGGTGGAGACGCCGCACGCCTCTAAATTCACTGACCTCGACTTGGCCTTGTTTCGCGACGCGTTTATGGATGCGCCAACGTGAAAAAAATCCCATAGCTGATTTATAACACCAAGATAAGGGCAAAGCTCGGAATTGATTCAAGAAAACGCCCGAGCCGCCGTTAGCTAGAGTATTCAAACTCCACTTATTGCCTGAGGTATTTGCGGTGAAACCCAGTATTTTGCGTACCCTGTTGTTGTCTTTCCTAGGCTTTGGCGTCGCGGTGGCCGCCGTTTTCCCTTTTTACGCCGATTTTTTTGTGCTGTGGAAGCCAGGCATGTTGCCTTGGTTCGTGGTCGGCTGTTTGGTCGCGGGCTTGGTCATAGGGTTTGCCAATTACTGGTTGCTGAATACGATTTTACTCAAAAAACTACGGCGAATTTTGGAGGTGGCGAACGCCATCTCGCAGCGCGACCTTACCCATCATTGCACCATCAAGAGCGCCGACACGGTGGGCGAAATCATAGACAGTTTTAACCGCATGTCGGTCAATCTGCGCGAACTGCTGGGCGAGACCGTATCCCTGGCCGGCAATGTACGGAATGCCAGCGGCGAGATCAGCGATGGCATACGCCAAATCCATTCCAATATCGGCATTCAATCCACACGCGCGGAAAAAATTCTGAGCTCGGTGGACCATCTGGAACACACGGTTTCCAAAATCGCGGACAACTCCAAGGAAGCGGCCGCGCAAGCCACGCGGGCCAGTGATCACGCCGCCAAAGGCGGCGAGGTGGTCAATCTCAGTATGGCGGGCATGAATAACATCAGTGATTCGGTTTCCGCCGCGGCTCAAGCCGTGGAAAATTTAGGCGTGAGTTCGGAGCGCATAGGGGCCATTGTCGCGGTGATTAAAGAAATCGCCGATCAAACCAATCTGCTGGCTTTGAATGCGGCCATTGAAGCCGCGCGCGCCGGCGAGCAGGGCCGCGGCTTCGCCGTGGTAGCGGATGAAGTGCGCAAGCTTGCTGAAAACACCACGGGTGCAACGCAAGAAATCAGTCAGATGATAGCCGCGATTCAATCCGAAACGGCGCAAGCGGTGCACACCATGAGCGCGGGGAAAGCCGAAGTGGTAAACGGTTTGGCGCGCGCCGAAGAAGCCAGCTTGGCCTTGCGGGCTATTGTCTCCGGAGTCCAGGACTTATCCGCCATGGTCGGCAGTATCGCGCAAGCCACTCAAGTGCAGCATGCCGATGTCAAAAGCGTGCGCGACAACATCACTGAAATCGATTGCCTGATTAATGCCAGCGCACAAAGCGTCGCCGACGGCGCCGCGAAAGCCGAGGCTTTGGCCCAGCACGTGGCTGGTTTAGAGCAAACGGTCACCCTATTTAAGCTGCGTTAAGCCCCTCCCCGCCGCCCTTGGCCGGCGTAGGTTCTGGTGTACAATGGCGGGCCATTTTGTGGCCACCTCCAGTACGATGCGCGTCAGTCAGTTCTTTTTATCCACGCTCAAAGAAGCCCCCAACGAAGCCGAATTAATCAGCGATCGCCTGATGCTGCGCGCCGGTTTGATTAAGCGCCTGGGCAGCGGCCTGTATACCTGGATGCCTTTGGGTTTGCGCGTCTTGCGTAAAGTCGAAGCCATCGTCCGCGAAGAAATGAACCGCGCCGGTGCCTTGGAATTACTCATGCCCGCGATACAGCCGGCGGAACTTTGGCAAGAAACCGGACGCTGGGAAATTTTCGGCCCCCAGATGTTGAAAATTAAAGATAGGCATCAGCGCGATTTTTGTTTTGGGCCTACGCATGAAGAAGTCATCACCGATATCGCGCGCCGCGAAATAAAAAGCTACCGGCAACTGCCGCTGAATTTTTATCAAATCCAAACCAAGTTTCGCGATGAAATACGGCCGCGATTTGGGGTGATGCGGGCGCGCGAATTTTTGATGAAGGACGCGTATTCTTTTCACGCCAATCCGGCGAGCTTGGAACAAACTTATCAAGTCATGTATGAAGCGTATAGCCGGATATTTACGCGCTTGGGTTTACAGTTTAGGGCGGTCAGCGCCGACACCGGCGCCATCGGCGGTACCGGCTCGCATGAATTTCATGTCTTGGCCGATTCCGGGGAGGACGCCATCGCCTATTGCCCGGCATCCGGCTATGCGGCGAATGTGGAATTAGCCGAAGCAGTTGCGCCTCGCGCGGCTCGACTCTCTCCCACCCAAGCCCTGGAAAAAATCGCGACGCCCGGGCTGCATAGCATTACCGATCTGACATCTGGGCTCAAGGTCGGCGCCGAGCGCGTCGTTAAAACCTTGGTAGTCGAAGCCGGGCAAGGCTTAGTCGCGCTCTTAATACGTGGCGATCATGAATTAAATGAAGTGAAAGCCGCTAAATTGCCGGCTCTGGATGCTTACAAGGGCCTGGCCAGCGAGGCCCAAATTCGCGCGGCCTTGGGTTGCGGCACCGGTTCTATAGGGCCTATCGGTTTATCGCTCCCCGTCATCGCGGATAGAGCAGTCGCCCAACTGAGCGATTTCGTATGCGGCGCGAACCTAGACGGTTTCCATTACACCGGTGTCAATTTTGGCCGGGATTTACCCGAACCCGTGATCGCGGATATCCGAAATGTCGTCGCCGGCGATGAGAGCCCGGATGGCGCCGGCCCCTTAGAGATTTGCCGCGGCATAGAGGTCGGCCATATTTTTCAATTGCGCACCAAATACTCGGCTGCCCTAGGAGCGCAATATTTGGACGAACAAGGGCAGGCCCAGCCGCTGGAAATGGGTTGCTACGGCATAGGCGTATCACGCATCGTGGCTGCGGCGATAGAACAAAAGCACGATGCCAAGGGTATTATATTCAGCCCGGCGTTGGCGCCGTTTAACGTCGTCATCGTGCCTATAGGGCTTAAAAAGAGCGCGGCAGTGCGAGAAGCTGTCGACAATCTTTACACTGACCTGCAAGCGGCCGGCCTAGGAGTGCTTTTAGATGATAGAGATGAGCGACCTGGCGTGATGTTTGCAGATATGGAGCTCATCGGTATTCCGCACCGGTTGGTGGTCGGCGAACGCGGACTCAAAGACGGCACCATAGAATACCAAGGTCGCGAAGAAAGCAGCGCGACACCGCTGGCAACGCAAAATGTTCTGGAATTTTTGAAGACGAAGTTGTGGGGGAATCCATGATGAAACTCGATTACTTTTTTTTACGCTGCGCTTGCGCCTTGAGCTTGCTCCTGCCCGGCTGGGCCCTGGCCGGCGCGCAAATATATGAGCCCTTGTCCGCCAGCGTACAAGCCTCCATGCATAAAACCGTGGCCGATAGCATGAGCCCAAAATTGGCTTTTGCCGATGCAAAAGAAGGCGAAGTTTGGCTGGCCACCATGTCGCAACGCATGCAGCGTTATTTGCCCGACCCCGAAATCCGCCGTGAGTTGCTCACTACCGTGCACTATGAAGCCACCCGCGCCGGCTTGGACCCGCAAATGGTATTGGGCTTGATTCAGGTGGAAAGCGGCTTTAAAAAATATGCGGTGTCCAGCGCTTCTGCCCGTGGCTATATGCAGATCATGCCGTTCTGGGTGAAGCTGATAGGCTCGCCTGATCAAAATCTATTTCATCAGCGTACCAATTTGCGCTATGGCTGCACGATATTGCGGCATTACTTGGATTTGGAAAAAGGGAATTTATTTCGCGCGCTGGGCCGCTACAACGGCAGCTTAGGCCAGGCGGAATATCCGAATCTGGTGTTAGGCGCGTGGAAAACCCATTGGGCTTGGGACTACAATCCCAACCGCAAAACCGCTGAACAAACGCCGCCGAAAAAATCCAGTTAAGGTAACTTGAGTGTTGCCGGCGTCCCCGCCCGCAATACTTCATTCGTCGCAAAAACGACATCGACCGGGTAAGTCGCGTCGTTCTTCGAAGGCTCCAGACCTAAGCTTTTTATTTTCCCCGCATAGGGTTTGCCGTTCGCTTCCACGGTTATTTGCTGACCGATTTTCAAGCTTTGAATTTGCGCCAGGCTAAGCGCGGCACGGGCGTTCATTTCGCCTGCGCGCGCAATCACCATGAGCGCTTGCGGCTGCAATTGATTCGCCACCGCCTGTCCGGGTTCCACCCGGCGTTCGATAATCCAAGCATCGAAGGGGGCGCGCACCGTCGCTTCTTGCAGATTTTTTCGTGCGCGCTGTAAGCGCGCCGCCGCTTCCTGATGCTGGGTTTTAGCGCGGATATAACGCGTTTGCGCGGCTTCTAATTCCGAGCTTGAAATCACGGTGCGTTTATACAATTCTTGCACTCTGTCTAAATTGCGTTGGGCGTCTTGTTCTTCATCTCGATTGCGCGCCTGGCTGGCTTGGATTTCTTGTTCGGCGGCGCGTAAGTTGCTCGCATCCAAACTCACCAAGAGTTGACCTTTCTTAACGCGCTGCCCCACTTCCCCTTGCACGCTTTGCACCAATCCGGAAACCGGAGTGCCCAGTTCAACGCGTTGCGACCATTGCAACACCGCAGGCACATTGGCTGCCTGGGCGATGCTGGACAGCGCGATATTGAGCATAAGCAGCACAGACAATTTCATCATAAACACCTCATTTCTTTTGCGCGCGCGGCACCGGCTGGCCTAACAAAGCTTCCAGTTTGGCCAAGGCCAGAGCCAATTGATATTCGACCGCGCGTTGCTGCACCTTCGCCTGCGCGGTCGCGGCCATGGAATCGCCTAAGTTCGCGCGCAACTCCATTTCATACAAACCCCGCGCGCGCTCTAGCGCTAAATCGCGATAATCGGCTTGTATCTTGGCCGCATTGCGCCCGGTCTTTTGTAATTGTTCGATTTCCGACCAAAGATTTAATACGGCCAGCGATAAGTCGCGCTGCAACTTCTCGGTTTCCGCCTGCAATTTATAAAACTGGGCTTGCTCGCGCGCCAATTGTGAGGAAACCCGCGCGCCTTGATATAAAGGCCAAGATAAAACAATACCGGCGCGTGCCGCGTCGCGACCGGGCAATTGTCGATTCGCATAATCCGCCGCTTCCACTTCCGCATCTAAACTGGGGCGGCTATCGGCGCGAATAGCGTCTAATCTTTCGCGCGATGCTTCCAGTAATTGTTTGCTGGCGAGCAGGCGCGGATTACGATCCAGCATGCCCCGCAAAATTTCATAATCGACAATCGGGAGCGTGTTGCCCGGCAAGGCCGGATCTTCTAATTCCGCGCCTAGTTTTCCAGGCTGATTCATCGCATCCGCGAGTAGGGCGCGGGTGTATCGCTGCCGAGCTAAACTTTGATTGCGCTTGACTAGCCAATCTTGATAGCGCGCTTCGAGTTCAGCTAAATCGGTTTTGGATAATAATTTTTGCTCTACTCTGTCCCGCGCATTGTCGAAGGTCACATAGGCGACCGCCATGTATTCATTGTCGGCGGCGTATTGCAAATCGGCCAGCAGCACGTCGAAATAGCGCGCCATGATATCGATGCGGCGTTGATCGCGCACGCTTAGCAGATTTAAATCGCGGGCCTGGACCACGGCGGCGGCCGCGCTTTCGGCGTTCACGCTGCGGCCAAAATCATAAAGGTTTTTACGCGCGGCGAGACGTAGACTGTTATCGGCGCTGAACTCCGCACCGGAAACTGCGGGCCGCGCACGCTGCAAACGGCCCTCGAAATTAATGGACAAATCACGCCGAGCACGCGCCGCGGATTGATCGGCCAGCGCCAAATCCCGCTCCGCCGTGGCAATCTGCAAATCAGGATGCGGCGCATCGGCGGCGCGCAAGGCTTGTTCTAAGGTCAGGGTGCTACTGGAACTTGCATCCGGAGCGGCGCTCACAAGATTGATACAAGAAAAAACTAAACCGAGAAGACTGAGGACTCCGGGCAAGCGCCGTAGCGCAAGCACCTGCTTCATTTGGTCCCTTGTTTAAAAACCGCAAAGGATTGTGTCTTGTAAGCCCCTTCGGCGACGTAGCGGCCTAGCAATAAAAACTCGGCCGCGTCCTTGGTGACGCCGGTCCAGCGAAAAACCAAATTCCCATCCAGATCAAAAAACCCGAATACCGGCGTCGCACGCACGCGATTTTCCGCCGAGAATGCTTTCTCCGTGGTCTCGCGGCCTTTGAAATCCACCATGGTCGTATCGCCCTTTATATCCAGGGGGAAAATCAAAAAGTGCGCTTTGTAATAGTCCTGTACTTCGGCTTGATTCAGCACCGTGGTTTTCATCCGATGACACCAAGGGCAATCCTCTTGCTCGAACATCAAGAGCACGCCTTGCTTGCCCGCTTTTTTTGCCGTGGCCAGTTCGGCTTTAAAATCGCCTAACTTTTGATCGAAGAAAAATTGATCGACATCGCGTGCCGCGGCAACGCCGTAGACACTCCAGCCGCTTAGGAAAAAGATCAAGCCAAGTTGTAATAAGGCCGCCCGCCATTTAGGTTTAGCAAGTGAATCCGGGTTCAACATGGCAGGCTTCCTCTATTCCGCTAGGGCGTATTGGCCGCGGTGGTTTTGCTGTCAATATAACTTTCGATGGCTTTGCGCGTCAACGGACCCACATGTTGCGCCGCGAGTTTGCCTTGCGGGTTGTACATATAGCTGGTGGGCAAACCGGGAATGGAACCGATTTGCGCCGCGATTTTTCTGTCGCCCAATACCACGGGATAAGTCACGAACAAATTATCGGCAAATTCTTTGACATACTTCGCGCTTTGATATTCCATCGCGATGCCGATCACCACCACATCCTTACGCGTCTCCGACAGCTTAATTAAATCCGGGATTTCTTCTAAGCACGGCGGGCACCAGGTTGCCCAAAAATTCACCAGCACCCATTTGCCTTTGTAATCCTCCAGGCGGTGCACTTTTCCTTGGGTATCTTTGAGGGTGAAACCCTCCGCTGCCGCCACACCCACCCAAATCATCATCAACACTGCTAAAGCAACTCGCCGTAACACGATACGCTCCTATAAAATGCCGCTTTTGTCCGTCATGAGAGACTCGTATGAGCCATCGCGTAGAAAAAGACTCGCTGGGTGAGTTTAAAGTTCCCCAGGAAGCATGGTATGGCGTGCAAACCGCTCGCGCCCTTGAGAATTTTCCCATATCCGGGCGGGGTCCCGATAGCGATTTCATACGCGCCCATGTCGCAATTAAGCTGGCCGCGGCACGCGCTAACTGTCAGCCGGGCTGGTTAAGTGAGGCCAAACGCGACGCCATCGTCGCCGCCTGCGAGCGTATCTTGCAAGGCGAATATCTCGATCAATTCGTGGTGGATCGTTTTCAGGCCGGTGCCGGCACCAGCCACAATATGAATAGCAACGAAGTCATCGCTAATCTTGCAAATTTCAGTTTGGGCCAGGAGCGCGGACAGTACTCGCCTATCCATCCCAATGATGATGTGAATATGGGTCAATCGACTAATGACACCATACCCACCGCGATACGCCTGGCCTGCTTGGCAAAATTGCCGCGCCTGTTAACGGCGATAGAAGAAATGGCGCAAACTTTTGCCGATATCGCGGAGCGTGAACGCGACACCGTGAAAAGCGGCCGCACGCATTTGCAAGATGCGGTGCCCACCACTTTAGGCAGAGAGTTCGCCGCCTATGCTTGGACGCTACGCCGCGCCGCGGACGCACTGGCGCAGTTGCGCCCGCGCTTGTCCGAAATAGGCTTGGGCGGCTCGGCGGCGGGAACAGGATTGAATACCGCGCCCGGTTATGCACAACGCGTCACGGCCGAATTGAGCACTCTCTGCAAGGAGACCATCATTGCCTCCGAGCTGACTGCGCAAATGCAATCCATGTTGGATTTGCAAATGCTCTCCAGCGCCTTACGCAATTTGGCTTTAGAGCTCACGCGCATCAGCAACGATTTGCGCTTGCTCGCCTCCGGTCCGCGTACCGGCTTAGGCGAAATCGTGCTGCCGCCGGTACAGCCCGGCTCCAGCATCATGCCCGGCAAAGTCAATCCGGTGATGTTCGAGATGCTGAATCAGGTGTGTTACCAAGTCTTAGGCCAGGATGCGGCGGTGAGCTATATGACGCAGGCCGGCCAACTGGAATTAAACGTCATGATGCCCGCGCTGGGCTCGGCTTTATTCGACGCCATGGACTGGATGACCCACGCCATCCAAGCCGCGACCGAAAAAAATCTCAAAGGTTTGCGCGTGAATCGGGAACGCTGTTTCAGTTTTATTCACGATAGTGTGGCCTTGGCCACATTGTTAAATCCGCATATTGGGTATGCTAAGGCCGCCGAGATTGCCAAAGAATCCGAGCAATCCGGCAAACAGATACGCGAGTTAGTTGCGGCGCACGGCATTATGACTAGCGCCGATTTCGATGTACTGGTCTTGAAAGCCGCGCGCGGTGCGCAAATATAAACCCTAGCTTGGCTGTCAACCGGTACAGGCTATAGTCGTTATGTTGTTAGCACCGATTCGTGCTATTCCCCGTTAACCCCTTGTAAGAAAGGAACTTCCATGAGTAAGCTTGCTACTGCCCTACTCGCTTTGGCCTTTGGTTTTGCTACCCAAGTCGGTTTTGCTGCCGATACCGCCACGCCTGCTGTTCCCGGCAATCCTTCTGATCCTGGCGCACCCATGGCAGAACCCGCAAACAAACCCATGCCTAAGCATGTTAAAAAACATCATCGTAAGCATAAGAAGGCGATGAAGAAAGACGCGTCAGATCGCTCGGCCACTCCGGCCGCTCCGGGCAATCCTTCCGATCCCGGCGCACCGACCGCTCCGACAAAATAAGCAGCAATAAAATGGCAGGATTTCCCTGCCATTTTTTTATCCAGCAAAGGAGAGAGCAATGAAACAAAAAGTTTTAGCTGTATGTTTGAGCTTGGGTCTCGTCTTAGGTGCTAATTTGGCGATGGCCAAGGACGAAAAAGCGCCGACCCCGCAGCAATCCAAGATGGCCACTTGCAGCAAAGATGCAAAAGAAAAAGCGTTGAAAGGCGATGAGCGCAAAGCCTTCATGAAAACTTGTTTGAGCAATAAACCGGCGGAAGAAAAAAAAGAAATGACGCCGCAGCAAGAGAAGATGCAGAGCTGTAACAAAGAAGCCAAGGAAAAAAATATAAAGGGCAGCGAGCGCCGTGCCTTTATGAGTAGCTGTTTAAAGGGCAATGCGAAACCCCCAGAAGCAAAACCCGCAGAGGCAAAACCTGCAGAGACCAAACCCAGCGATAAAAAATAAAAACCAAGGCCCAGATCGTCAGCGCCCCCGCCAATAGCGGGGGTTTTTCATTTTGAAGGCTGCGATTTGACTTTCTCCTGCTTCACCCATATCGATATCTATCGCGCCCGTCACGTCGGTCTGCATCAGCGTCGCCGGTAATTGCGCGTAGCGGTTCACCACATCCGGCCGCGGATGCCCGAAGCGATTGCGGTAGCCGACGGTGAAGATCGCAATCCGGGGATGCACGGCGGCAACAAACTCGGGTGTGGAGGAAGTGCGACTGCCATGATGCGGAACAAGCAAGATATTGGCACGCAACGCCTGCGCGCCTCGGGCCAATAATTCGCGCTCGCTCTTGGCCTCGATGTCCGCGGGCAATAGCAAGGTATTAGCGCCAGCCTGTATGCGTAACACGCACCCTTTATCATTGCTTTTGCGTTTTTCCGCGTAGCTGGCGAGCGTGGGATGTAAGACCTCGAAATGCACCCTATCCCACACCCACTGCTGGCCGGCATAGCAGCGTATGGCCAGCGTTGTTCCTTGAAGCAGCGGATGTTGTGAGGGCAAGCTGGATAACAGCCAATGCACCGGAATGCCATCCAGTACCGAGGCCGCGCCCCCGCTGTGATCGTTATCGCTATGGGAGATCAGCACGCCGTCCAAAGCCCGCACCCCGCGCGCGCGTAAATACGGTAGGACAGTGCGCGCACCCGCGTCCACTTCCGCCGAAAATCGCGCACCGCTGTCATAGAGCAAAGCGTGGTTGCGGGTTTGTAGCATGACCGCTAGTCCTTGGCCGACATCGAGCACCGTCGCGTGTAAATCGCCTTCGGGCAAACGGGGTGGTGCGCTGAGGAAAATAGGTAAGAGCAAACAAACAGCCACCCAGCGCGCCGGAAAACCGCGCGGCGCCAACAGCCAGGCTACGCCTAAGAGCGCTAAGCCCACGCTCCATGGCGGCGGCGCGTGTTGCTGCCAAAGCGCATCGGGCAGCGCCGCCAACCAGGCCAGCGCTTCGACTAAACCTGCCATTAGAAAATGCGCGGCATGCAATAAAAAATCTAGAGGCAGAAAGGCGCCGGCCAAGGTTAAAGGGACCACTAAATAACTCACGACCGGAATGGCGAGGGCATTCGCCAACGGAGAAACAATAGACACTTGCTGAAATAGCAAAAGCATGGCCGGGATTAAAGCCACGGTGACTGCAAGCTGTACGCGCAAGGCTTGCACCCACCACGAGGGCGCGCCTATGCGCAAAGCAGTGATGTAAAAAATCACCGCCACCGCGCCGAAGGACAGCCAGAACCCCGGTGCCAGCACGGCCCAGGGATCAATCAAGACCACCACGAATAAAGCCAGGGCCAAAATGCGCGAGGGCGATGCGCTGCGGTCGATCCACAGCGCCATGGCGACAATAGCCAGCATATAAAGCGTGCGTTGCGCGGGAACCGCAAAGCCGGTGAGCAACGCATAAAGCAAAGCCCCAATCACGCCAAACAGCACCGCAGCCTTGCGCGCGGGTAAGCGCAGCGTAAGCGCAGGACTGCGTCGCCATAAAGCCTGCACCAAGAAAAATACCAAGGTCGAGAACAGCGTGATATGCAGACCCGAGATACTCATTAAATGATTCACCCCGGTGCGAAAAAATACTCGCCATTGCGTTTGCGGAATCGCGTGCTGATCGCCTATGGCCAGCGCGGTCAGGACCGCGCGATAAGGCTGATCGTGTAAGACCGATTGCAAATGTTGCGCAATATGCTCGCGCGCACGCTCAAGGAGATACGCCGGTTTGCGCACTAGGCTGTCGATACGGAAATTGTTAGGGTCTTTGCGCACATAACCGGTGGCGCGTAGATTTTGTTCTAGCAGCCAAGCCTCATAGTCGAAACCATATGGGTTGGCCGCGCCATGCGGTCGCTTGAGGCGCACCACGAATTGCCAACGCTCGCCCGCGTGCAAGCGCCCCGGATTTAATAAGGCATCTTCTTCGACATCGGCGCCACGGACGAACCAGAATAGTTGGATATGTTGCGGCACGTGCGCGCCGGGCGTGAGCACTTGTTCGACATCGAATTCGAAACGCAAACCGCGCTCGCTGGATAGCGGGAGCGCCGCGACCACGCCAATGACTTGGATTTCCTTGCCTTCCCATGCGCTCGGTAGATTGTCCGCCAGACGCGCGTCGGCGACGGCGGCGGCCCAAAAAAATCCGGCGCCAAACGCCATCGCGGCCAGAGGCACATTGCGCCATTGCGAACGGCGCAGAAAAAATGCCAACGCGAGCAAAGGCAGGCCGCACACCGCCCAGGCCCATGCCGGCAATTGCGCTTGCAACTGCAGCGCGCCAATACCGAGAACAAAGGCTAAAATAAATAGACGCATGCCCAAAAAATATTTTAAAAAGTATTTACCCAGCCATGAGACGGTGACCACACATCGTTTCTTGTCGCGCTTAAAGCCTTGGCTGGGGCATCACAATTTATGGCATTTAAATCGGCGTTCGGTCGCCGGCGGCGTGGCCGTGGGCGCCTTCGCTGGCTTAGTGCCCGGCCCCTTGCAAATGCTGAGCGCCACCTTGATTGCGATACCGCTGCGGGTCAATTTGCCGGTTGCGGTTTTTACGACGCTTTATACCAATCCGCTGACCATCGTGCCTTTGTATGTGCTGGCGTATAAATTAGGCGCTTGGATCACGGGTGACGAGATGCAGCGCATCCCGGCTTTCGCTTTCGATTGGAATCAGGGGTCCTGGCTACAGGCTATCCCCGCCTTCGCGCATTGGTTTCTTTCCTTGGGCGCGCCCTTATTCATAGGCTTATTTTTGCTGGCGTGCCTGCTCGCGGCGGCAAGCTACTTTGCGGTGCGCGGCTTATGGCGTTTACACGTGCTCTGGGAATGGCGTAAACGGCGTTTGCGCCGGCTAGCCTAAACGGCCGTCTTCTAAATGCAATACCCGTTCGGTCTTGCCGGCGAGCGCCATATCATGCGTCACGATCACAAAGCTGGTGCCTAAGGTTTGATTAAGTTCCAACATCAAATCGAACACCGCCTCCGCGGTATGTCTATCCAGATTGCCGGTGGGCTCATCCGCTAGGACGCAAGCAGGCCGCGTAACCAGGGCGCGGGCGACCGCTGCACGTTGACGTTCACCCCCCGAGAGTTCGCCGGGTTTATGTCTTAAGCGGTGGGCTAACCCGACCTGCGTGAGCATGGCCTGTGCTTGTTCGTAGGCTTGTGCATCTGCCACGCGGCGTATCAGCAAGGGCATGGCAACATTTTCTAAAGCCGTGAACTCATCCAGCAAATGATGAAACTGATAGACGAAGCCAACAGACTGGTTACGCAATTGAACCCGCTCTTCTTCGCTCAAGCTCTGCATGTCGCGGCCTAAAATTTACACGCTGCCCGCGGTCGCACTGTCCAAGCCTACCAATAACTGTATGACATTAACTTTGCCTGATGCTAAAGTGGCTACGCTCGTACGTGCCTCACATGG
>CAZKHT010000033.1:0-16611 GCA_964552595.1 uncultured Burkholderiales bacterium | reverse complement strand
CGCGTCAAGCCAGCCGGTTTCTGGATCAAATCGTGAGCGATCCGCAAGCGGAGATGGAAGCGGGGATCAGCTTAGCGGCGCATAGCGGCGAGGCCGCGAGTGGGCGTTTATTCTTGCAGACCTACGCCATCAACAGTGAGCTGCCCCTGGCCATGCCCGGCTATAAGGGAGATAACCAGATCCTGGGCGTCATGGTGCATTTGCATCGCGAATATCCGCAGCGCCAAGTCATTTTGGTGTCCAAAGATATCAATATGCGCATTAAAGCGCGCGCTCTGGGATTTGCCGCCGAAGATTATTTCAACGATAAAGTCCTGGAAGACACTGACCTCTTGTACACCGGGGTACGCTTACTCGGCGACGATTTCTGGGATAAACACGGCAAGGGCATGGAGTCCTGGCAAGAAGGTGGGCGCACCTTTTATCGGGTGAAGGGCCCGCTGTGCCGCGATTTATTAGTGAACGAATTTGTGTATCAAGAAGGCGCGCAACCTCTATATGCGCAAGTACGCGAACAAAACGGCCAAAGCGCGGTGCTGGAAACCGTGCGCGATTTCACCCACACCAAAAACAATGTATGGGGCATTACCGCGCGCAACCGCGAGCAAAATTTCGCACTGAATCTGCTCATGAACCCCGAGATTGATTTTGTGACCCTGCTCGGCCAGGCGGGCACAGGGAAAACCTTGCTGACCCTGGCGGCGGGCTTGACCCAAGTCTTGGAAGATAAGCGCTATGTGGAAATCATCATGACCCGTGTTACGGTGCCGGTGGGTGAAGACATCGGATTTCTACCCGGCACCGAAGAAGAAAAAATGACGCCGTGGATGGGTGCGCTGGAAGACAATTTAGATGTGCTCAATAAAACCGACGATTCGGCGGGAGAATGGGGCCGCGCCGCGACCCAAGATTTAATCCGCTCGCGCATTAAAATAAAATCGTTGAACTTCATGCGCGGTCGCACTTTTTTAAATAAATTTTTGATCATAGACGAAGCGCAAAACCTCACTCCTAAGCAGATGAAAACCCTGATCACCCGCGCCGGCCCCGGCACTAAGGTGGTGTGCCTGGGCAATATCGCGCAAATCGACACCCCGTATTTGACCGAAGGCAGTTCCGGCTTAACTTATGTGGTGGATAGATTTAAGGGTTGGGAACACAGCGGCCATATCACCCTGATGCGCGGCGAACGCTCGCGCCTGGCCGATCATGCCGCAGAGGTGTTATAGCGCGGTAGGCGGCAATGCCGAGGCATGCTCTTGCGTGTATTTCTCATAGTGCTCACGGAATAAGCTTTCCAAGTCATCAATGACTTCGGGCGCGGCGCGGCCCAGCATCAGATGCGCGGTGAGATGCTCGGAAACCTCGTTGAGCAATGCCGATTCGTCCAGCATGGGGTAATTGGCGCGCAGACGCTTAATCGCGTGTATGACTTTTTCTTGCGGCGGTCGCGGGATATTCAACGGCAAGCCCGGCGGGGCGATGGTTTTCGCCCCTCGCGCGGCCAAAAAATCAGTAAACGCGAACAATAATTCTTGCTGCTCCTCGCTGAGCGCGCGCAATTGCTTTAACCAGGCTTTTTCGTCGCGCTTCACCGGACATCCGCTTAAGAAAGGCGCGGCTCTTTCAAAGTGCTGACCACGCAATCCAAGAAGGTTTGCAATAAGCGCGAGCGAAATTTTTCCTTGGCGTAAACCAAGGATAAAGGCCGGTTCAAGCGCGGCTCCAAAGGCACCGCAATCAAATCGCCGAGTTTGATTTCCTTCAGGATAGTGGCGCGCGACACGATGGCGATGCCCAGGCCCGCTTCCACCGCGCCTTTGATCGCTTCGCGGCTACCCAGCTCCATGGTGATGTGCAGGTCTTCCGGCTGTATGCCATTCTGCCGAAAATATTCGTCCACCACTTCGCGCGTGCCGGAACCGGATTCGCGGCTTACATAGGGTTGCTCCGAAAGCTGGGCCGGGGTAATAGACGCGAACTTGGCCACGGGATGCTTAGGCGAGCAAATTGCGACCAAATCGTCCTCGCAACATATATGCGAGGTCAATTGCGGATGATGCGAAGGCGATTCTATGAGACCCACGTCCAAGGTGTGGTCCGCGACTTTGGATTCTATGGTCTCGGAGTTGGCGACCGTCAAGCGCGCATGCACATGGGGATATTGGACCTTAAAATCGCCTAGCAAGCGCGGCAACATGTATTCGGCGATGGTGGTACTGGCGCCGACTAATAAGGTGCCCGAAACTTGGCCAGTGAGCTCGCCCAAGCGGGTTTCCATCTCGCTCGACAGATTTAAAATGCGTTCCGCATATTCCAAGGCGACTTCCCCGGCGTGGGTCAACGAAATTTTGCTATGGCTACGCTCGAACAACCGGGTATTGAAATGCTCTTCCAGCTGCTTGACTTGGAAAGTCACCGCCGGCTGCGTCATATAGAGCAATTCCGCCGCTTTGGTGAAGCTCAATTGCTTCGCCACGGTGTAAAAAACTTGTAGCCTACGATCCGCCATGAGGGTAGTCCGAAGAGTCGCGTAAAACGGGAAGGGGCTAGGATTTAACCATATTTAGAATATCTTGGGTAGTTTTACCCAAGCTCGCCAAGCTTTTCGGAGCATCGACTTATGAGTGCTCGCACTTCTATGGTATAAACGCGTTTTGCGGCGGCGGCCTCAGGGCCGGTTTGAGCCCTGAACTAGTTGATGGAATGACTCGCGGTTTCTACATAATAATGGCGGCGCAATTTTTCTCCGCGCTCGCTGATAACGCCTTACTCATCGCGGCAATTTCTTTGCTGATCGATTTATTGCATAGGCCGGACTACGCGCCTCTGCTGAAATTCTATTTCACTATTTCCTATGTCGTGCTCGCGCCCTTTGTCGGCGCCTTTGCGGATTCCATGCCCAAAGGCCGGGTCATGTTCATCAGCAATAGCGTCAAAATTTTTGGCTGTATCCTGCTTTTAGTCAGCGTACATCCCTTGCTCGCCTATGGCATCGTCGGCTTGGGCGCGGCCGCGTATTCGCCCGCGAAATACGGCATACTCACCGAGCTCTTGCCGCCCAAACAATTGGTTTTGGCTAACGCCTGGATAGAGGGACTCACCGTGGGCGCGATCATCTTAGGGACCGCCGTTGGCGGTATATTGATTAGCCCCCATGTCAGCAGTCTCTTATCTTTAATCGATTTTCCGGGCATCACCACCCATATCAATACGCCTCCGGAAATGGCTATCGCGGTGATCGGGTTTTTCTACGTCATCGCGGCGATATTCAATCTCTTCGTGCCTTTAACCGATGTCGATCATAAACCCGTGCATCGTAATCCCTGGTATCTGGTGCGCGATTTTTCGCATTGCATGAAACTCCTATGGCAGGACAAATTAGGGCAAATCTCCTTAACAGTAACCACTTTGTTTTGGGCAGCCGGCGCGACTTTGCAATTTTTGGTGCTGGATTGGGCGCGGGTTGCGTTGCATTTACCGCTGGATAGAGCTTCTATGCTGCAAGGCGTGGTCGCCTTAGGCGTGGCAGCCGGCGCGGTCGCCGCGGCGCGTCTCATCCCCATGCAAAAAGCGATTAAGGTCTTACCCATAGGCGCACTCATGGGGGTGTTCGTCATTTCCATGATAGGCGTGCGCAATATGCCGCTGGCCACCATTATCATGGTACTCATAGGCGCGGTCGCGGGCTTTTTCGTGGTGCCTATGAATGCCTTACTGCAACATCGCGGACATATCCTGGTTGGGGCCGGGCACTCCATTGCCGTGCAAAATTTCAATGAGAATGCCGGCATTCTCGCGATGGTCGGGACTTATTATCTGTTGTTGCGCGCCGATGTCTCGGTCAATGGCGCGGTCGTGATTTTCGGTTTATTTGTGACCGGGGTGATGGTCATGGTTATGAATTGGCACCGTTGCAACCTCAATCGCCACGGTCCGGAAATCGATAAATTGATGGAAGTCGCGCGTAGCAGCACCCATCCCTAAGCCTTGTTTTAACCTCGCATTTTAAGTTTGCCCTGGCTCGGCCGATAGTTTGGAGAATGCCGGTAACCGCCGGCTGTATGCTGCTCCAGGCCTATGCCCAATTTGCAAACGCGTTCCGCATCCATGCCTTTACGCTATTTCTTGCCCCTGAGCGCGGGCATTGCGGTCGCTATCGCGCTCGCGCTTTACGATTGGTGGCGGCCCGCCCCTATCCCTAGCCATTGGTTCGCGGCAGGCATCGCCGCAGGCGTGGTGTTTTTCGGCCTACGGTATTTGCTGAATCGTATCGAAGAAGCCGTGAGCTTTATCCATGAGCGCGGTTTGCTGCATGGCAAACAATTACCCCAGCGCGGCGGCGCTAGCGAAATTCAAGCGCTCACCCATGCCTTAAACCACACCGCTCGGTTTCTACATGATCAAGACGTGATTTGGAATAACGCACACACCGGGTTACAGGAGCAGCAATACGCGTTTGATCAACATGCCATCGTGAGTATCGTCGATCGCAACGGTGCCTTCATTTATGCCAACGACAGATTGTGTCGATTTTCCGATTACACGCGCGATGATTTAATAGGCCGTCCCTTCACTCTATTGAGTGCGGAGCCGAATCCGCAACAGCATCACCAAATATTATGGGAGGTTTTACAACGCGGCGATGTATGGCAGGGGGAGATGCGGATTAAAACCCGCACCGGCAAGATAGGTTGGGTCGATGCTTCCTTGGTACCCATGCGCAATACCGCCGGTGAAATTCACCACTATATTTGCATTCAAACCGATGTCACGGAACGCAAGCGCAATGCGGAAGCGCTGGCGGCGAATCAAAAAGCATTAGAGATGCTGACCGCTAATTTAGAGCAATTAATCCGGCAACGCACTTCGGAACTGGAAAAAAGCAACGAGGATTTAGTGCGTGCGAATCAGGTGAAATCCGAGTTCATATCGATCGTCTCCCATGAATTACGCACGCCCCTAACCTCGATAAAATCCTTCGCCGAGATTTTAGATGATGATCTGGATGATCCGGACGCGAAACGCTGTTTGCGGATTATCAATGACGAAGCCGACCGCTTGAATCGTCTGATTAACGATATCTTGGATTTGCAAAAAATCGAAGCTGGCCGCATGGTCTGGCGCGATGAAAAAGTGAACATCGTCGACCTGGCGCGCGCCGCCCTAGACGCCTTTTCGGGGGCCTATCAAACCAAAAATATCGCGCTCCTACTGAATGCCGAAGAACCCGGTTTATGTGTCAACGCCGACTCGGATAAATTACGCCAAGTATTGGCAAACCTCTTATCCAATGCCTTGAAATACACCGCCGAAGGCCAAGTGGAAGTCAGCGTCAAGCGGGTGTGGGATATAGAAACCAAGCTTGCGCATATTCGCGTGGCGATCGCCGATACCGGTGCGGGCTTGGCGGCGAGCCAGTTGGAAAAGATTTTTGAGCAGTTCTATCAAGTCGAAAACGCGCAAACCAAAAAAACCCAAGGTACCGGCTTAGGCTTAGCGATTTGCAAACAAATCATTGATCATTATCAAGGCCGCTTGTGGGCGGAAAGTGTTTTGGGCCAGGGAACGACTTTGATTTTCACCATACCGGACGCCAGCGCCGCGCCGAAAAAATTGGGCGAAATTCTGGTCGATCTCGGTTACATCACCGATGCCGAAATCGAACAAGCTTTACGTCAGCAACGCCAAACCGACGCCAAGCAGCAAAGTTAAAAAGGGGTAGCAGCATGGCCATTAAAATCTTAATCGCGGAAGACGAAGACAATATACGCTTGGCACTGAAAACCATCGTCCGCAAAAACCTTGTCTGCGATGACATCGTGGTGTGCGAAGACGGCGCCCAGGCTTGGGAAAATGTGCAGACCCAGCACTTCTCTTTAGTGATCTCCGATTGGAATATGCCGAATAAAACCGGCTTTGAGTTGCTGCAAGCCATGCGCGAAAACGAGGCGACCCAAGAAGTTCCGTTCTTACTCCTCACGGCGCGCTCGGATAAAACCAGTGTGATTAACGCGCTGCAAATCGGCGTCAGCGACTACGTGACTAAACCCTTCGACAAAGAGGCGCTGATACAGAAAGCGAGGAAATTGCTGGCGAAGGCGCCGGTAAATAGCGACACGCATGCCGTGGAAATGCCGGCCAATATGTCGGTGGCGGACGAAGTGCTCAGACGCCTGAAAACCGGGGTAGGCGCGCTACCCGTCCTGCCCGAACTGGCGAACAAGGTCGAAGCCTTATTCCAGAACGAAGAAGTGGAAATCAATGAATTGGTGAAATTGGTGCAAACCGATCCCGGCATCACCACTAAGCTCATCAGCATTTCCAATTCCCCGCAATATCGCGCCTTTTCCGAAATAAAAACCTTGGACAAAGCCATCAGCCGCATCGGGCTGAAGATGACGCAAAACTATGTGCTGGTGCTGTCCAAGCGCAGTTTATTTAAAGTCGACACACCTCACTATGAAGCCCTGCTGAATAAAATTTGGCAACATTCCCTGGCCACCGCGGCCTGCGCTCAGGCCCTGGCGCAACACTTACACCTCAAAGAGGCGGATAGTTATTACACCATGGGTTTATTGCACGACTTGGGCAAACTGCTCTTATTACAGATTTTTGCCGAGGTATCGAAGAAGCGCCCCGAAGCCAGTGAAGCCGCCTGCATGGCTTTGATGGATGAGCATCATGGCGAATTCGGCGCGGCCCTACTGAACAAATGGAATTTCCCGATGCAGTATCAACAGATCGCGCGCTTGCATCACGCGCCGCAAAAGGCGGATCAATATAAACAAGAAATCCAGCTGATCGCGCTAGCGCATAGCTTAGCGGTTAAAACCGGCTACGCCGTGGGTACGGATGAAACGGATGAGAGCGCGATACAGGCGCAGGCGCTCAAGCTCGGCATAGAACCGGCAGGAATAGAAAACGCGATCCGAGCGACACAGGACTATATGCAGGCGCAGGATTTATCTTAAGCGCAGACAGATTATCACAACAAGGCGGGGCTGTCGGGCAACTCATTGTTTGCCGCGCCAGGCGGGAAATACAAGGCTAATTCGGCGCCTATCTGTTGTATGCCCAAGAGCACGCCGGTCTCAAACTCGCCGTTGCTAAAATGCGCTTGCATTGCCGCGCAAATCGCCTCCCAACGGACTTTTGGTATCACTGCATCGGCGCCCCTGTCGGCGATTATTTCTACCCGTCTTTCGGCCAGCAATAAATAAATCAATACGCCGTTATTCGCGGCGGTATCCCACACCCCCAGCTCGGAGAACACCTGGCGCGCGCGTGCACGCACATCCAGCCCACGCAATAGATCGGGCAAATCAATATTGCCTTCTAGGGCAACGCGGATTTGAGCGCTATGCAGTTTTTCCGATTGCGCCACGGCCGTGCTGATGGCTCGTAAGGCGGAGCTTGGAAATAGCTGCTTTAAGCGCCAGGGCAGGAAAAAAATATTCTGTAGGATGCGTCGCATATCCATGGTGTCACCAACTCCCCGAGGCACCGCCGCCCCCGCCTGAACCGCCACCCCCTCCCCAGCCGCCACCACCGCCGCCGCCCCAACCACCGCCGCCGAACCCACCAAAGCCGCCGCTACTCCAACCCCCGAAGCCGCGTCCGCCGCCGCCCATGAGAACAAAAAGAAAAGCAATCACACCGCCTATGGCCGCGAACAGCAACGAACCTAGAATCAGCCACATGCCGCCCGCGACAATTGCACTGGCGATACCAGCGCCAAAAAAACGGCCAAAGATACTGCGCACCACACCAGCCACCAGCAGAATGCCTATCAAGAAAAACGGTAAGGCGCCTTGCCAGCTATTGATGGACATCTTCCCTGCGCCAGATGTATTCGATGCAGGCGGCGGCGGTAAAGGTTCCCCATCAATCAACTGCACCATGCGGCTAACACCCTGCTGTATGCCGCCATAGAAATCACCTTGCTTGAAATACGGAGTAATGTCCTCGGCAATAATGCGTTTCGCAATCGCATCGGGAATCACGCCTTCTAGACCGTATTGGGTTTCTATGCGTAATTTCCTATCGGACTTGGCGATTAGCAGCAAAGCGCCATCGTCCACGCCTTTGCGTCCTAATTTCCACGCGTCGGCAACGCGCCGCGCATACTGCTCTATGGTTTCGGGTGCGGTCGTGGGTACCAGCAAGATCGCAATTTGCGCGCCCTTACGCGCTTCCAAATCCGCGAGTTCTTGCTCAAGGTTTTGCTGTTGCGCGGGGGTGAGGGTTTGCGTGAGATCGGTGACGCGCGCCTTGAGCGTGGGCACCGCCACCTCGGCCCAAGCGCGGCCAGCCAGCGCTGCGCCCAGTATGCACAGCGCTAAGACATAGCCCCGCCATCGTTGCAAAGACATGCGTCGTGGCAGCGATTAAGGTGTGGGCGCCATGCCGGGCGCCAAGCCCGGAGCGTTAGGGGTGGCTTGAGGCGCGGGTGTAGTAGGCGGCACGGGATTGGGCACCGGGTTGGGCGCTGGCGCGGTGCTGGGCGCGCCGAAATCGACTTTAGGCGCATTGGAAATCTCGCGCTCGTTCTGCACCGTGAAATTCGGCTTCACTTTAAAGCCAAACATTTTCGCGGTGAGATTGCCGGGAAATTGTCTCACCGTGGTGTTATAAGTTTGCACCGCTTGTATATAGCGATTGCGGGCGACGGTGATGCGATTTTCCGTACCTTCGAGTTGCGCTTGCAGATCGCGGAATAAACTATCGGCTTTTAATTGCGGATAATTTTCGGCCACCACCATGAGGCGCGACAGCGCGCTGCTCAACTCGCCTTGCGCGGCCTGGAATTTTTGAAATGCTTGCGGATCATTAATCAGCTCGGGGGTAGCGCGAACTTGACCGACTTGCGCGCGCGCATTGGTGACTTGGATGAGCACGTCTTTTTCGTGGGCCGCGTAGCCTTTCACCACGTTGACCAGATTCGGCACTAAATCAGCACGACGCTGATATTGATTCAACACCTCCGACCAAGAAGCGTTGACCTGCTCATCTTGCGATTGCAAGGTGTTATAGCCGCAACCGCTCAGAGAGCTTAGCAAAAACAAGCTAACCGCCAACAATAAAAAACGTCTCAGCATGGTGTGTTTCCTTTCATTCCAAAAGTGAAACTTAAATGAGGGCGGTTTCGGCGTTTTGCAAGTGCGCAAGACTGCGCCGGATGAAACACAAGTCTTCCCAGGCTTTGGCTTTGTCCGCTAAATTGCGCAGCAAATACGCGGGATGATAAGTCACAATAAATGGTCGTCCTTGGTAGTCATGCATTTGTCCGCGCAGGCTGGCAATGCTGGCGTCACGGCCTAAGAGGCGCAGGGCGGCGACCTTGCCCAGCGCCACTATCAGCTTAGGTGCAATTAATGCGATTTGCCGATCTAAATACGGCGCGCAACTCGCGGCTTCGTTCGGTTCGGGATTGCGATTGCCCGGCGGGCGGCATTTGACAACGTTCGCGATATACACGTTTTCAGTGCGGCGCAGCGAAATGCTGGCCAACATATTGTCCAAGAGCTTTCCTGCCTGGCCCACGAAAGGCTCGCCCTTGAGATCTTCTTCCGCACCGGGACCCTCGCCCACAAATAAAATCTCCGCTTGCTTATCGCCCACGCCGAACACGGTTTGCGTTCTTTTCTCGCACAAGGGGCAAGCCGTACAGCCGGCGACCCGAGCTTGCAAAGACGTCCAATCCAAATTCGCAATTGCAGCATCGTCGGCGCCGATAGCCGCGGTGTCTGCCGGCACCACTTCGGCTGCGGCGTGCACGCGTTCGCGCCGCCGCCACTGCGGCTGCAAATTGAGTTCCGCCATCCAGGCATCGGGCAAATTTTTCATAAGCTCAAGCCCATGAGGATAGCGTCTTCCCGCCCACTGCGGGCCGGATAATAATTTTTACGCGTGGCGATCTCGTTGAAACCCAAATCATCGTATAAGCGCCGCGCGCCGTGATTAGAGGGGCGAACTTCCAGAAACATCATCTCAGCCTTATATTCGCGCGCCACCACGATCAAATGCTGCATCAAGCGCCGCCCTAAGCCCTGGCGCTGCCATTCACTAGCGATGGCGATATTCAATACATGTGCTTCATCCGCCGCCAGCATAAGCACCGCATAGCCGACGAGTATGGAGCCGAACTCATACACCCAACAGCTATGGCCGGCGTTCAGCGAATCCGTAAAATTTCCTGGAGTCCAGGGGTACTCATATAACACACGTTCTTGCGGCATGATGTTGGCTACATCACTTTTATGCATAGGCCGAAACGTAAAAGCCTGGCTGAGCAGGGTATTCATCGTTCGCAAGTTTTCAGAGCCACTTTATCGCGTACGTAGAGCGGCGCCGCTTCCCAAGCGGGCACGCCTTTACCGGCGGCGAATGCACGCGCGCCTAAGATCGCAATCTCACGCGCGTGGGGTAATTTATCGTCGTATACATCGCGCAACTGCGCTGCAAAATGCGCCGCCACAGCACCGTCGGCAATCTTGAAGCCATTGCCCAAGCCTACCCAGGCATCCCCCTCTATCGCCGGTAGATTGTGTGGTGCATATAAACCGGCCTCGCTTACAGTGTTCCAGGCATCGCCGTCGCGCTTATAGGCGGCGAAGTAAACCTCGCCCATACGCGCGTCCAAACAGGCCATGACTGAGTCTGCTTCACTTTGCGCGGCCAGCGCCAGCAAAGTGGAAATGCCGATCACCGGTAAATCCGCCCCGAACGACCAGCCCTGGGCAATACCGCAGGCGATGCCAACACCCGTGAAAGAAACCGGTCCCTGACCGAAGGCGATGCCATCGAAGTCATGCAGCGAGAACCCGGTGTCCTTTAGCAAATCATCCAACAGCGGTAAAGTGAGTTCCGAATGACGCTGCCCGGCATGCACATCGCGCAGACTGAGCGCGCCATCGGCGAAGACGGCGAGGCTTAAAAATTCGGTGGAAGTATCTAGTGCAAGTACGCGCATGCGGCATTATAAACCGGGGCGGTACGGCGGGCCCGACGTACTAACCAAAGTCATCGCTTCCCCGCCAGCGCCAAAGCTAGCGTTTCAGCATTGACTCTAGTTAGCATATTTGCTAACTTAGGAGCAATGCCATATTCCGTAGAGTACTTCCACGCCAAAGTGCTGGCCGCTATCGAAGCTTGGCCCGTAGATGTCGTCGCAGACTACGCGAGAATTCTGGAACTCCTTATCGAGTATGGTCCGAACTTGCGCTTGCCTCACTCCCGCAGCTTTGGTGACGGCTTATTTGAATTACGTCCGCGCGGAAGGTCGGGGATAGGAAGAGCCTTCTACTGTTTTCTTATTGGGCAACGCGTGGTGGTGTTGCATGCTTTTATTAAAAAAACGCAGCAAACACCGGAACGAGAAATGAAGCTTGCACGCAAGCGAATGAAGGAGATACAAAATGAGTAAATTAAAATACGATCCTATGCCACACAGTCACGAAGCCTTTCTTGAAAAGGCATCGAAACGCCGTGGATTTCGCGAAGCTTATGATGCCCTTGAAACCGAGTACGCGCTCACGCGTGAAATGCTGTCCGCACGAACTCGCGCGGGGCTTACTCAAGAAGCCGTCGCTGATCGCATGGGCACCACTAAAAGCGCAGTCTCGCGTCTTGAAAGCGCTGGAAAGCATGCGCCGTCCATGGCCTCACTCAAGAAATACGCAGAGGCCGTGGGATGCATGCTGAAGATTGAATTCATCTCGCAACCAATCAAACGACGGGTTGCGGCCCAACGCGGCGCTCCAACTGGGACGCAAAAAGGGAGAGAGTAAGACCGAACGCAAGTCCATTCGCTTCCCTGTTCCAAAATAAAAGTTATAGCGATGAAACTCACACTCGATTTACCGAAGAAAATTGATTTCTAGGCCCGGAATATCCCCCGAATCGCGGAGCGATGTTGTATATGAATATCAAGAATTTGACATTCACGACGACGCTAGCAGTGCGCTTTTTTTCGTATCTTTTACCTCACGACGCTACTTTTATGCACCGGCTGTTGCTGCAATGAGTGTGGTTACTTCTCGTCTGAAAAAAATCATGCTCTCTGTTGTTCCACTTAGAACAGCCATGCTAGTTCCCGAAGGGGAAGTATTTTTTATTTTCTAAGAACGGGATGTCGAGTGGATATTATTTACAGCCTTGGCGAAAAACATATTTCGCAGCTTCATACGCTTTTTCAGCAAGAATGGTGGACTCAGGGCCGGTCAATAGAGGACACAAGGAGGTGTGTTTTTGGTTCACAAATATGTATCGGTCTTACTGCCACAAATGATGAGTTAGTCGGATTCGCGCGGGTATTAACTGATTACACTTTCAAGGCACTTATTTTTGATGTCATCGTTTCAAAAAATAAAAGAAGCCAGGGACTAGGCAACAAATTACTATCTCTGATTAAGAGTCACGAGCGCTTGAAGTCAGTGAGGCATTTTGAGCTCTACTGCCTTCCTGAAATGTTCGCTTTTTACACAAAGCACGGTTTTACCCACCACGTCGGTGAAATAAAACTTATGCGCTGTGTAAACTCATAAACCTTTTTAATTTTCGCTGAGAAACGCTATTAGATAGCTCGCGCTCTTCATCCACAAGAAAATACGTTGATTTAACCAACTAGCTCGAATTTGTACCCCAAACTCTAAGGTGCACAAATTACGACATATACAGAAAAACCGAGTTAAGCCTTCAACACATCCAGCGTAGCGAACTTCCCATTCAGCGCATTGCGCGAATTCACGCCCCACCAGCGTTCTATCACGGTCGCGTAGAGCGAGCGGAAGTCGACACCGAAACGCAGATTGCCGCTGTCTAGGTTTTGCAAATCGGGCTTCGCGCCATAGAGGCCGCCGCGCACCGCGCCGCCTAAGATGAAATGCGCGTTGGCCGTGCCATGATCGGTACCACCACTGGCGTTTTCTTGCGGCCGCCGGCCAAACTCGCTATAGCTCATGATGAGCGTGTCGTTCCAGCGGTTCAATTCTTGCAAGGCGGTTTTAAACGCAGCCATGCCTGCGGCGAATTCTTGTAGCAGGCGTTGCTGCGCGCCGGCTTGGCCGGCATGGGTGTCAAAACCATTATGGGTGACTCGTACCACCGCCACACCGGCCTGATTGGCGATGACTTGGGCGGCGGTTTTCAGGGCGTTGCCAAAACCATCTTTGGGGAATTCGGTTTTTATATTGACGCTGCCCGCGAGGCCCATGGCGGCTTGCACGATATCGTTTTCTACTTTCAAGATATGTTGCAAAGCCGGATTGCGCGCACCGCTGTTGGCGTCGCCCGCATAATGCGCTTGCCGTAAAAATTGCTGAGTATTGTTCAAGGCAATGGCCCGCGCGCCGGTACCGGTTAAGGGTCCTAAAGCTTGCCCGCCTATCAATACGCCATCGGCGGCAAAACTTTTCGGGACCGGATATTCGGAGAAGGTACGCGTCAGCCAACCCTCACTCGCGTACACCGAAGCCGCGCTGGCCGTGTCCCAAATTTCTATGGAGCGAAAGTGCGAGAGGTTGGGCTCGGGGTAGCCCACGCCTTGGACGATGGCGACTTCCTTGGCCTGCCACAGCGGCATCAAGGCTTGCAAAGCCGGATGTAAGCCGGTGGCTTGATCAAGCTGCAACACCGCATCACGAGCGACGCCTAGCCGCGGACGCAAACTGTAGTAGCCAGAATCTGCATAAGGCACCACGGTATTCAAGCCATCATTGCCGCCCTTGAATTCGATTAAAACCAATAAGCGACGGTAATTGCCCTGGGGCGCCAAGGCGAAAGCAAGCTGAGGCGTCATCAATGCTAAGGGGAGGAATCCTAACTGCTTTAAAAAATCCCGGCGCTGCATCATGGCCTCTCTTTATTTCAGTTGATACAAGGGATCGGAAACCAATTCTTGTATATAGGCATAGGGCGCGGTGGGCTGGGCGAAATTCACCGTGCTCGCCTGGCTGGGCGGACCACCCAATACCAAGCGCGCGATATCCGCCCGCTGCTGCGTAGTGTTTCCAGGAAAATCGCGATAAAAACGCGCCGCATCGAATTGCATTGCCGGGGCGGCCGGCTTAGCCATCAAGGACATCATGCGTCCGCTGCCGCGACCGAATTCCATACGCGCTATACGTGGCTGCATAGGCATTTCCTCCGCGCGAAACACGCGTTCCAAAACTTGTTTACGCGCGAGCAAGGTGCTGCTGTTAATCCAATCTTCGCCGCCCGGCCACCCCTTCACATTGGGCGGCGCAAAAATATCCTGTCCCAACTGCCGGCCTGCCAACACCAGTAAGCGCGTGTCGACATGAGTAATCGAAAATTGGCGCAAAGTGCCCACCATGAGTTCCACCGGTGATTTAATCAGCGTGGCGCGATTGGCGGGGACATAAAACGCATCCGAGGTAAACATCGCGCGCAGCAGCGGCGCAATTTCATAATTGCCGTCACGAAAAAGTTTTGCCCAGCGTTTTACGGTGAGGGGATCGGGTGTGCTGGAGATAAATTCTCGCCATAGTTTGTCGACGATAAATTCGGCGGTCTGGGGTTGCGCCAGCAAAATATCCAGCACCGCATCGCCATCGAAATTGCCCGTGCGGCCCAGTACGGTTTTATCGTCCTTATCATGCGCGCCCGGATAAAAGCGGAAATCGCCGCTGTCTTTGTCTAAGCTCCAGCCGGTAAAAGCCCGCGCGGCCTCACGCACATCCCGCTCGCTGTAATTCCCCATGCCTAGGGTGAATAATTCCATCACCTCGCGGGCAAAATTTTCATTGGGCTGGCCACGTCGGTTGCTGGCATTATCCAAATACACCAACATCGCCGGATCCTTGGCCACCGCATGCAACAGCGCGCCAAAATTGCCCAACGCATATTGTCTGAGCAACACATTCTGCCGGTACATCCATTGCGGCGATTTGACTTTCTGCTGGCTGGATACGAAATGGTTATGCCAGAAGAGCGTCATATGCTCGGTGAGCGGCGAAGCGGTATCCAACATTTCTCGATACCACCACGCACGTAATTCCAGGCCGCGCTGGATTTGCTGTTCTTGGTAGGCCTTTTTTTCCTCTTCGGATAATTCTTTGCGACGCACCCGCTCTATAGGCTGAGTGGCCCATTCGGGCGCGGCCGTGGTCGCCACGGTTTGCACGCTAGCCAGCAATTTATCCACGGCTTGGCCGCGACTCAGTGCGGCATAGCGTCGAATTTCCGCTTGAGTCGGGCTAAATCCAGTACGAGATAAAAGCAAGCGGGCATCGTCATAGCCCATGCCCGCAGCCTGGGCGCTCAGGCCAAGGAAATAACTGAGGGCGACCACGATGGTTTTTAGCATAGGGCCTCTGTGCCGAAAACAGGCCCAAAGCTATGCCGGGCTTGAAATGTCATGGCTGCGCTTTGGGCATGCGCGCGGTGCGCTATCCGGCACGTTGCTATTGAGGACGTCTTGCTCTAGGACGCACCTCACCATCATGTTTCTCGTTATAAATATCTTTCGACATTTGATTTAAGTCTTGCTGCAAATCTTTACGCTCGGCTTTATTCAGCGATCCATCGGAACGATAGGCGCGCTCCTCTTGGCGTATGGCCCGTCTTTCCTGCTTGAGCTGCTGCGCTTCCTCGCGCGTCAACTGCCCGGAGCGTATGCCTTGCTTCATGCGTTGATCTTGGTGATACTCACGCGCATTAATATTTTTTCGTGGATGAAATCGCGCATCATCCTCTGCCAGGGCTTGGGTTGCGACGAAGGTAAAAGCAACTGCGAAAATGGCGGTAAGCTGTTTCATGGTGAACTCCCTTTCTTAAGTGAATAAATGTCCTGCACGCTTCGCATCATAGGCATGGTATGTAAATGCGGTATTGCATTCAGGCGGTAAATTGTAAAAATTTGTAACCGCGCCCGGTTTAGGCAATGCTTGCTTACAAAACGCTTTGCCCGGCGCGGCGACCACACTACGATAAGCGCATGTCCGAATCCATAAAACTTTTAGTCATAGACGACGATCCCCGTTTACGCCAATTGCTGGAGCAATATTTGACCGAGCAAGGCATGCGCGTCGATACGGCGGCCGAGGGCAAGGACATGGACCGCAAGCTGGAGCGCAATCGCTTTGATCTTTTGATTCTAGACTTGATGCTACCTGGCGAGGACGGCCTGAGTATTTGCCGGCGTCTGCGAGGCGCCGGCGTGGCCACGCCCATCATCGTATTAACCGCGAAAGGCGACGAGATCGATCGCATTATCGGCTTGGAAATGGGTGCCGATGATTATTTGCCCAAGCCCTTTAACCCTAGGGAATTGCTGGCCCGCATCAATGCCGTATTGCGTAGACGCGCGACCCCGCCGCCGGGCGCGCCGGAAATGGCGCAAGGCAGTTTCAGCTTTGGTCCATTTCATTTGGACTTGGCAACCCGTCAGCTCACCAAGGATCAAACGCCCATGCCTTTAACCACAGGCGAGTTTGCTTTGCTCAAAGTATTGACCGCGCATGCGCGGCAGCCGCTGTCGCGCGAAAAACTCATGGAGTTGGCGCGGGGCCGCGAACACGAAGCCTATGACCGCAGTATCGATGTACAGATTTCTAGACTGCGCAAATTATTGGAAACCGATCCCAG
>CAZKHT010000032.1:0-16830 GCA_964552595.1 uncultured Burkholderiales bacterium | reverse complement strand
GTTTTATTCCCGTCGCCCTTGGTCAAAGCCGATGCAAGATCTGCGAAGTCTTGGTCTTGGGCCAAAACCTCTGCATCTAGCTCACGTTGCCTTAACCAAGATTCAATTTGTTCCGCTTTCAGCGCGGCGATCGCGGTTAAATCCGCGAACGCCCGCGTGCGCAATTCTGGGATGTAGAGTTTAAAAAGGCTGTAACCAAAAATAGGTGCGATTAGCGACAAAAAAACAAATAAGGCGACTAATTCACGTATTCGGGTAGGCTTGCCTGCTTGAACCTGGCCATCAGGGGCCGCCGGCCAAATGCGCAAGAGCAGGTACAATAAAAAAGACGTAGTGGCGACAAACGCTAGTCCTTTTACCGTCCCTATCCAGCTAAGTAGATTCCGATCTTGAACAATATGCGCAAGCAATCGGTCGGAACCAAAAATCCAGAGGGCGGCAAATGCCGCGTAAGCCAAAACAATTTTCAACCGGGCAGACATTCCGTTGTCCTTTCCAGACGCGGACCACCATGATAGTGATTTTTAGCAACTTTGGCAGATACACCATGCTAGGTCCCGCCGAAAATAATAAAGCTGATTCGCATTTCCAAGATGGTTGCGCGGCGTCTTTTTTTCCTATATTAGAGATTGTATGGTCGAACACATCAGCGCACTGCTTCGTTTACAAGATCTCGCGTCCAGCTTAGAGACTTCGGGCAATCTCGAGGAAAATCTGACCCAGCTCGCGGAGATGGCAGCAAAGATATTAAACGCTTCCCATTGCTCCATCATGCTGCTCGATGAAGAAGAGCAAGACGAGTTGAAGCTGCGCGTGTTTGCCGCTTACGGTGATTTGCCGGACGCCGCTTATGTGCAAGTCACCAAGAAAGGCGAAGGCGTATCCGGCCATGTATTGGCGACGGGGAGTGGTCTACTGGTGGAGGACATCGCTAACTCGCCCTTCGCTCTGCACGCCAGGCGCGTCACCTCAGGCAGCCGCAGTTTAATTTCCGCGCCTATTACCTTGCGCCGAAAAATTGTCGGCGTGATTAATATCAGCGACCCGAAATCCGGACGGCCGTTTAATTTGGATGACTTGCATTTACTGGACGTGGTGGCCTTGTTTGTCGGCCGTTCCGTGCAGGTCACGCAATTGGAAAATATTCTGAACTCGCGCTTCGCGCAAATGGCTTTGGCCCAGGAAGCCAAGCATGCTATAGGCGATGCCATGGCCTATGTCAGCGATAAGCCCAATCAGCTGGCAAAAATCTTGGCGAAATCTTTTTTTCGGGAGATGACGAAAGCCGGGTTTAGCTCTAGTCAAATCATCCACGCCGCGAGCGAAATCATCGCCCAGTTGAATAGTAATTTAACCAAACATAGCAAACGCCTTAAACGTAAATAGGCGAGTTGATAGTTGCTAGTGGTATACCGGCGGTCCGCTCTCGTCGGGACGGCCATACGCAATCTCCTCCGGCGTGGCATCGCGTATGGCGGCCACGGTCACGACAAACTTCACGGTCTGTCCGGCGAAAGGATGATTCGCATCTATGGTGAGCTTGCCGTTTTCAATTTTGGTGACGCGAAATTTCATATTCTCGCCCTTGGCATTTTTAAATTCGACTTCCGCGCCCAGGTAACGAAATTCTTCGGGGACGTTGTCGATATCTTCGGTGAATGTCAGCTTAGGATCATGTTCACCGAACCCTTGTTTAGGCGGTAAAAAAACTTCCAACTTATCGCCGATTTTTGCACCTTCCAAGGCATTCTCGACTTGCTCGAAAATGCCGCTGGCGGCGCCTTGCACATAGCCTATAGGCACGTCGGACTGTTCCACGATTTGCCCTTGCTGATCCAAAATCGAGAAGGTAATGTAAATCGCTTTATGTTTCGCGACGACGGGCTCAGACATGATTTTTCCCAGTGCAAAAAGCGAATTTACCCGAAAGCGGGCGCCTGCCCCGCAACGGCTCTATCCGTGAGACGCAACTTCCAAGGAGATGGAAATTTCGCGCTGGGCCTCGGTGATAGGCCAAGCCAGTTTCAGCGTCACGGCTTGCATGATTTTTTCGAAGCCCGCTTCCGACTGCGAGACGCTGAAGTGCGGCGCCGCATGCAGATGCAGAGGACGGCTCGCATGTAAGGTAATACTGCCGCCCAACACATCGTCGGCCAAGGTCAAGGTTTCCATATTGTCGGTTTCAAATACTTGGCCGAAACCGCCGGGAATGCCGCCTTCAAATAAATAACGGCCGGCCGGGCCGTCGCAACTTGGCATGGCGAGATTGATTTCCGTGCCAAACCAGCCGCGCGCATTGTTACTGAAGCGATACCGCACGGTCAGACGCGCGTCCGCGATATGCAGGATTTTTTCCACGCGCATGCCCGCCACCGCCGCGTCGAAGCGTGCGCCCAGGCCCGCGCTTTCTTGCGCGAGGTACACGAGCATTTGCGCCGGCGTATTCTCAGTCGGTATGTCCGCATCCAGCCAGCTATCAAAAAACAAGGCGCGCGGCCGGGTATCGAGCTGCATGTCCTCGGTGGTGATGTGGTGTTTGAAACTCACTCTGTCGTGCGCCGAGGCGATGCCGGACCCTGGATGGATCGCCCCGCCGCCCCCTCCTAAATGAATTTTGCGATAGTAATGTTCATTTTGCCGCGCCAGGGTATCGCCGAAATTATGGCCCAAAGCATAGGCATCTAATTCCGCCACGGTGGCGCTGCCATCTATGCGCACAATGGCTTGTATAGCCGCGTTGTGCAGCACCAATTCCTCGTGGCCATCAATATCCACATCGTAACGCTCGCGCCCCGGGCGCCGGTCTAATTTATCCAGCTCCGCCTCCAGTAGCACAATCGCGCGATAAACGGCGCGGCGCAAATGCGGCAAATACAAACCGCCGAACAAGCCATGCCAGTAAGCGTCATTGGCCTGCGCTTGATACAACAAATCCTTTAGCTTGGCCTGGGGGCCGCGTCCGTGAATATCATGCAAGCGCTGTGACAAACGCAGCATGCGTTTATGCATCCAATTCGATTCCGGATAACGCGATAGAAAATTTTTCCAAATGCCACCGCGTAGGAAGGCTTTTTGTTGCTCGAAGCGGCCTTGATCCTTGGCCGCATGCACCATGTCGGCGTAAGCATTGGCGGCTTCCGCCGGTAAGGTCCATTCATTCATTTCGATATAAGAAGTCGTCGGCAAATACACCACACCGCGGGTTTTGGCCTGCGTGTGGTATTCCGCATAGCGCAGAGTCCGGATGACGGGCGAGGCCAGCACGCCTTCTATGAATTGCGTCAGCCAACCTTTTTCATAGACCCAGGCATAGGTCTCCGGCCAGATGCCGAATTTCTCGATGTCGTCGAAATACACCGCCGCCACTTCGCGTCCGGCTTGCGCCAAGTTTTCGATATAGCGCAGCGCGTCCTCTGCCGGTGAGAAAGGCAGGCGATACCGCAGGGCTTCGTTGATAGGAAATAAATCCAGCCGGCGCCCGTCTTCTTCGGTGGTGAAAAATCCATTCAACTCGTCGCTGCGCTTGCCGGTGCAGAGAAAATGATAGTCATCCACGGTCACGTAATCGATGCCGGCATCCGACAAAGCCGGCACCACGGTAGCCTCCCATACGCGTTCGGTAAGCCAGGCGCCCTTGGGGCGCGCGCCTAGGGTGTTTTCTAATTTATCGGATAAGGCCTCCACTTGGCCGATGCGATCGCGATTCGGAATGATAGCCAAAACCGGCTCGGTATCGCCCGCGCCGAATAACTCGACTTGGCCGCGCAACACCATATTGCGCAATAAAGCCATGTCCTGCGGAAAACGCGTCACCAGATAATCCAGCAGCCATCCGGAAAAATGTACCGAGAATTTGAATTCCGGATAGCGGTATAAGGTCTCGATAAAAGGACGATAGCAGCGCTGGTGCGCGTCATCGACCACGGACTCGAAATTTCCCACCGGTTGATGCGCGTGCACGCCTAATAGTAATGCGATCGTCGTCATACGTTTCTATCGTCAATAAAGGGACACATTAAAACGGCATGCAAGCTTAGCTGCCACGGCGCATCGCGCCACCGGCTTCCACTGTCGCGCTGCCGCCGTGGCTGATTGCTTGCTCTAAAGCCGCCGGCACCGGCAGCTGCAAATGTTGATATAAATGCCTGAGGTTGGAACGAAACAATTCATCGAAGGTAGCCACGCTGTGTGAGGGATTGTAATCTCCGAACCACCAAAACCAATCCGAGCTTTCGCAGTCCGCCAATTGCTTGGATGCGGCACGCCGCTCTTGTTCGCTCAGCCGTTCGCTAGCCATGACCAAATCATAGCTTTGCTTCGCCGCGCAGAGTAAATCCCAGGCGCGATTTTTTTCGCGGTCGCCTATCCAGGTCGCGAGATTTCCAAACACCCAACTCCCACTCACCACTTTAGACAATTTGCCGGCCTGGGCGCCGCCTTCGCTGCCGGCAGCTTGCTCGCGCAAATATTCCTCGAAAGTCGTCATGCGTATATCCGGATGCGCGCTCAGCGCTTCGTATAATTCCGATAAAAAATAATAGCCGTTATAAGGATAGTATTCCCAGGCATTTTCGCCATCTAAAATCACGGACACCACAGGGTTTTCAGTCGCGGGGGCGCGGGCCAAGATGCTTTCGAGTTCGCGCACGAAATTGGTGACCGCGTCTCGGCCATACCATTTGGAATATTCGAATCCGATCAGATCAGACAAACGATCATCGCGAAAAAAACAATGGATAGCGGTATCGGCTTCCCAACTTAGGTAAGGACGATAAAGATAGTCGGCGCGATCTGGCACCGCCTCGGCACTTTTGCGCAAGCTGTTTACCAATACCCCCTCGCCGCTCGCCGCCCAGCGCAAGCCTTGTTTTGCGAACAAAGCCAAGCTCGCATCCGAGATCGCACCCTCGGCCGGCCACATGCCCGCAGGGGCGCGGCCGAAGCGCGCCTGATGCGAGGCGATGGCGGATTCAATATGAAAACGCATACGCTCAACGCCGCCGGGATAGGCTTGTGCTTCCGGTAAGGCGCTATCCGGCAGCGCCTCGCGCGCGCTTTTAAGATCGATTAATAAAGGCGCTATGGGATGGTAATGCGGCGTGCTGGATAATTCGACGCGGCCGCTGGCGATTAAGGCGCGATAGCGCGGAATCAACTCCGTGATGAGCTCCCCATATAAGGCAAACAGGGCCCGCCTATCCGCGGGGCTGAACAAACTGCCTTGGCTCATGAGGCGCGGCACCAGTTCGCAATTGCGCCGCACCGATTCGCCGGTCCAGATCAGGTGATACCAGGTCACTAAATCCGCGAGATATTGCCCGGACAGATATTCGAAATGCCCGGACTCTTGCTGATCGATTTCACGAAACATTTTGAACAAGCGCTGATAGGCCGGATAAGGTTCTATCATGGTGACGTGATTACAGCGGAAGCAGCGATCCAATAATAAATCGCGCTGGGCACCGGTGAGCGTGGTCATATCCTCGGTCGCCAATAAGCGCAACAGCGGATCGCGAATTTCGCCCCCGGCAAATTGGCGCGCATAGTCTTCCAATTGATCCAGCAGGATAGGCACGAAATTGACCACTGCCTTGGCCTTGGGGCTATGCTCCAAGTGGTAGGCCATATCGGTGTAATCCTTGGCCGCATGCAAATAGGTCCAAGGCAAAACAAAATCGCCGCTGACATAATCGCGGTAGTCGGGCTGGTGCATATGCCAGCACATAATCAAATTAAGATGTCGCGTCGTGGTCATGATTCAGATAGCCTGCGCCGCCGCGCCTTGGGATACATCGAAGAATCTGCGCCGTGTTAGCGCACGTGGTGTATATATTGTCCTAGCATTTCCGGCGTGATTAAGGTCACCCCGGCATCGCTGACATAAAAACGCTCCGCGTCTTTCTCGCGGTTAAAGCCCACTTCCATGCCGTCGGGAATGCGGCAGCCTTTGTCCACGACGACCTTATGCAATTTCACATAGCGTCCAATATCGACCTTAGGCAAGATCACCGAATCGGTGATCTCGCTATAAGCGTTCACTCTGACATCGGAAAACAATACCGAGCGCCGTACGCTCGCGCCGCTGATAATACAGCCGCCGGATACCATGGTGTCCACGGCAGAGCCACGCCTATCATCGTCGTCAAATACAAATTTCGCCGGCGGCAATTGTTCTTGATAGGTCCAGATCGGCCATTTGTCGTCGTATAAATTTAAATCCGGGGTGATTTTGGCCAACTCCATATTGGCTTCCCAATAGGCTTCTATGGTTCCCACATCGCGCCAATACGGTTCGCTGTTCTGCATGCCCACACAGCTTTCGGCGAAGCGATGGGCAAACACCCGGTAGCGCGATACCAAATACGGAATAATGTCTTGCCCGAAGTCGTGGGCCGAGCTGCGATCGTCGGCATCGCGTATCAGCTGCTCATATAAAAACTTGGCGTTGAAAATATAAATCCCCATGCTGGCCAAAGCGCGGTTGGGATCGCCGGGAATGGATTGCGGCTGGCTGGGTTTTTCGGCAAACGAGGTCACGCGTTGATATTGATCGACACTGATGACGCCAAAAGCGCTGGCATCGGCGATAGGAACGTCTATGCAGGCGATGGTTAGATCGGCGGCAGAGGCGGCATGGGAGGCCAGCATCTCGCCGTAATCCATTTTATAAATATGATCGCCCGCCAATATCAGCACAAACTCCGGCGCGTAATGCCGCAAAATATCCATGTTCTGGAAAACCGCATCCGCAGTGCCCTTATACCATTCGGCTTCTATGCGCTGCTGGGCCGGCAATAAATCGATGAACTCGTTGAACTCGCCCCGCAAAAAACCCCAGCCGCGTTGCAAATGCTGGATCAAGCTATGGGCTTTATATTGCGTTACCACGCCTATGCGGCGTATGCCCGAGTTCAAGCAATTCGATAAGGGGAAATCGATAATCCGGAATTTACCGCCAAACGGCACCGCGGGCTTGGCGCGCCAGTCGGTCAAATGCTTCAGCCGGCTGCCGCGTCCTCCCGCTAAAATCAGCGCCACCGTATTTTTCGTTAGCAAACTAACGAAACGCGGATACTCTTTTTGCTTGCGCAATTCGTCTTCTTGGGAATCCATACTTGAATTCTATCCGATACCCCTACTAGAGTGGATAAGTAGGTTACAGGTCCCACTGGTCCCCAGCAGGCATGAACCCTAGCGGGCAAGTGCTAAGGAATGCCGGTATGATGTTTATCTCATGAGGACGCGTGCACTTCGATGCGCGTCCCAGCAAGAAAGCGCTAGCCATGAAATCCGATATCCCCGTCTCACCCGACCGCGGCGCCGCCGCTATTTTGCAAGCCCGAGCTCACGATCCTTTCGCCTATTTAGGTTTACATCCCGTAGGCGCGGGCTGGGTGCTACGCCTATTCGCACCGCATCAAAGCCAAGCCGAATTACGGGTCGCGGGGAGCTGGCAAGCGATGCAGCGTTTAGCGCAGGCACCGGATATTTTTGAGTGGCGCGGCAGTACACCGCCCGACATCCCTTATCCCCTACGCTTGCACGATGGGCAAACCTGGCGCGAGACCTATGACGCTTATTGCTTTCCCAATCCCATCAGCGAGCACGATTTATATTTATTCGGCGAGGGGCGCTTGTATCAGGCCTATCGCATGCTGGGCGCGCAAACTATGCAATTATTGGGCGTATCCGGGGTTAATTTCGCGGTCTGGGCGCCCAATGCGGAGCGGGTCAGCGTGGTCGGCGATTTTAATCTCTGGGATGGGCGCGCGCACCCCATGCGGGCCTTGGGCGCCAGCGGTGTCTGGCAATTATTCATTCCGGATTTAACGCCGGGCTGTCTCTATAAATTCGAAATCCGGAATCGCCATAGCGGCGCGGTCTTTGTGAAAACCGATCCCTATGGGCAGGCGTTTGAACTGCGTCCTGGCACCGCCGCACGGGTGGTGGGCGAATCTGACTATGCTTGGCAAGACGCGGCTTGGCTAAAAGAGCGCGCGGCGGCGAATTGGTTGAACGCGCCTTGCAGTATCTATGAAGTGCACCTGGGTTCTTGGCGCCGGCATCCGGATGGGCGGTTTTATAGCTACGCCGAGCTGGCGGAGCACTTAGTGCCTTATGTCAAGCAGATGGGGTATACGCACATCGAGTTGCTACCCGTTTCCGAGCATCCGCTGGATGAGTCCTGGGGCTATCAGGCCACGGGATATTTCGCGCCGACTAGCCGCTTCGGCACGCCGGACGATTTGCGGCGCTTCATTGATCAATGTCATACCGCGGGTTTGGGCGTGTTGTTGGATTGGGTGCCGGCACATTTTCCCAAAGACGATTGGGCCCTGGCGCAATTCGACGGCACGGCTTTATTCGAGCACGCCGATCCGCGCTTAGGCACGCATCAAGATTGGGGCACTTTAATTTTCAATTATGGCCGGCACGAAGTTAAAAACTTTCTCTTGGCCTCGGCGCATTATTGGTGTGAAGAATTTCATATCGATGGGATACGTGTGGATGCCGTCGCCTCTATGTTGTATCTCGACTATTCGCGCAAAGCCGGCGAGTGGCTGCCGAATCGCCACGGCGGCCGCGAAAATCTGGAAGCGATTAGTTTCTTGCGCGAATTCAATATCATGGTGCATGAACAATTTCCCGGCGCGATCACCTTGGCCGAGGAATCGACCTCCTGGCCTATGGTGTCGCGGCCAGTGTATTTGGGGGGCCTGGGGTTTTCCATGAAATGGAATATGGGCTGGATGAACGATACCCTGAATTATTTTGCACACGACCCGGTGCATAGACGCTTTCATCACAATCAACTGACTTTCGGCCAACTCTATTCGTATACAGAAAATTTCGTCTTGCCTTTGTCGCATGATGAAGTGGTGCACGGCAAGCGTTCGCTGTTGGACAAAATGCCCGGCGATGGTTGGCAAAAATTTGCCAACTTGCGTTTATTGCTGGCTTATCAGTTCAGCTATCCCGGTAAAAAACTCAACTTCATGGGCAATGAGTTGGCCCAAGGTTTGGAATGGGGCGTAGGCCGCGAATTGGATTGGTGGTTATTGACGCGCTCTGCTCATGCGGGAGTGCAAAGCTGTATGCGCGATCTGAATCATATTTATCGCGACACCGCCGCCCTGCATGACTTGGAATTCAATGCCGATGGATTTCGCTGGATAGACTGCCACGACGCCGATCAATCGACTTTAAGTTATCTGCGCCAGGCACGCGACGGCAGCTTCGTGGTGGTGGCCTTAAATTTCACCCCGGTGCCGCGCAATCATTACCGCTTGGGTGTGCCGCGCGTGGGCTTTTATCGGGAAATTTTCAATAGCGATTCGGGCCACTATGGCGGCGGCAATGTCGGCAATGGCGCAGGCGTGGTCGCCGAGGTCGGGACTTGGATGGGTTATCCCGCCTCCGTGAGCCTCACCCTACCGCCCTTAGCCGTGGTGATGCTAGTGCTCAGCCAATGAATTTACGTTTTACCCCTCTCTCGCAGTAGGAGTTTGGCATGTCCAGTCTAACCCGTTCCGCCGCATGGAAAGCGCTGCGCACACATCGCGTGGCTTTGGGCGATACCCAGATGCGCGATTTATTCGCGGCCGACGCGCAACGCTTTCAAAAATTCAGCCTGCGCTTCGAGGATTTGTTATTGGATTACTCTAAAAACATTATCAGCGCCGAGACCGTGGATTTGCTTTTGAACTTAGCGCGGCAAGCCGAGTTGCCGGCGGCGATAGAGCGTTTATTCAATGGCGAGAAAATTAATTTCACCGAACAACGCGCGGTATTGCATACCGTCTTGCGCGCCCCTGACAATTTCAGCCTGCGCCTGGATGGTAAAGACATCATGCCCGAGGTGCGACGCGTGCGCGCGCAAATGCGCAGCTTCAGCGAAGCCGTGCGTAGCGGGACGTGGAAAGGTTATAGCGGTAAGGCCATCACCGATGTGGTGAATATAGGCATAGGCGGATCGGATTTGGGCCCGGTGATGGCAAGCGAAGCCTTGAAGCCATATAGCTTGCCCCACTTGAAAACCCGTTTCGTCTCCAATATCGACGCCACACAATTGGTGGAGGTATTAAAACCGCTGCATCCTGAGACCACGCTTTTCGTGGTTTCTTCCAAAACCTTTACCACGCGGGAAACACTGACCAATGCCCATTCGGCACGCGCGTGGTTTCTGAGCGCGGCGAAATCCGAGAGCGCTATCGCCCAGCATTTCGTCGCCGTGTCCACCAATGCCGCCGCAGTGCGGGCTTTCGGGATAGACCCCAAGAATATGTTTGTGTTTTGGGACTGGGTAGGCGGCCGCTACTCGCTGTGGTCGGCCATAGGCTTGTCTATCGCCTTGAGTATAGGCATGGAAAATTTCGACGCATTCCTGGAAGGCGCGCATGCTTTGGATGAACATTTTCGGCGCACCCCCTTGGAAAGCAATTTGCCGGTGATCATGGCCTTACTGGGAATTTGGTACCGGGATTTTTTTGATGCCGAAGCGCATGCGATCTTGCCTTACGATCAATATCTGCACCGCTTTCCCGCGTATTTGCAGCAGCTGGATATGGAAAGCAATGGCAAGCGGGTGCGGCGGGATAAAAAAACTGTGGATTACGCCACGGGGCCTATCGTGTGGGGTGAGCCGGGCACCAATGGCCAGCATTCGTTTTATCAATTGCTGCATCACGGGACGAGCTTGATTCCGGCGGATTTTATTGCGGCCGCGCAAAGTCAAAATCCTTTGGGCGAGCATCATCAAATCTTGCTGTCTAATTTTTTTGCGCAAGCCGAGGCCTTGATGCGCGGCAAACCGGAAGCCGAGGCGCGCGCGGAATTAATGGCTGCGGGCTACCAAGGCCGCAAATTAGAGCAGCTTTTGCCGCATAAAGTTTTCCCCGGCAACCGCCCCAGTAACTCCTTACTGTTTCGTAAACTGGACCCGCGTACCTTGGGAATGTTAATCGCGCTGTATGAACATAAAGTATTTGTCCAGGGCGTGATCTGGGAGATTAATTCCTTCGACCAATGGGGCGTGGAACTGGGTAAGCAATTAGCGCAAAAAATTCAAGCTGAATTGCGAGACGAGCAAGCGGTACACAGCCACGACAGCTCGACGAACGGCCTCATCAATTACTACAAACAAATTCGGAAATAGACGGCCTTCACCGGTTTGCGCTGGCCTTCGCTATCGCCGGCTGCAGCGCACTACATAGATCGCGCAAGCCTTGCAGCATGCGCGGCGTGGCCCGGTGCAGTAAATCGGCGTTAACATACCGCAAGGCGATTTCATGCCGTTCGATGCGCGGGCCAAACAATGGATCTCTATGCCACGCCGCGAGCCGCGCCGCGGCCTCGCTGGGGCTGGCGCCGACGACAATGACTTGCGGCGCGCGCGCAAGTAGCGCTTCTTCGGAAACACTGGGGGTGAGCGCGCTCAAATCAGAAAACACATTGCGCGCGCCGCACACTTCCAGGGCACGGCTGATCAATTGCGTTTGTCCTACGGTCATGAGCGGCTGATGCCAAATTTCATAAAAAGCCCGAACGCCGTGTGCTGTGCGATATTTTTGTTCAAGGACGCGTAGATCCCGCAAATAGTGCTCTGCTGCTTCACGCGCGAAGTTGGTCGTGCCGGCCAACTCCCCGATGAGCGCGATATGCCGCGCCACGTCGCTTAACTCGCGCGCTTCCAAGGCGATCACGGGAATGCCGAATTGCGCTAAACGCCGTACATCGCCAGCGCTATTGCCGGATTGCCAAACCAACACCAGGTCGGGTTGCAAGCGCAACACCGCTTCCATGTCCAGGCGCGCGAAATCGCCGACGATAGGCAAACGCCGCGCGGCTGCCGGGTAATCGCTAAATGCGGAGACGGCGACGAGTTTCGCACCGGCGCCGGCGGCATACACCAGTTCGGTCAAATTAGGCGCGAGCGTGATGATGCGTTGCGCCGGCCGGCTTAAATGATAGATATGGCCGGCGTCGTCCTCGCCTTGCAAAGGAGCGGCGACGGCCGTGCCGGTGAGCAGGAAGACGAGCAGGACATAGGCCTTGCCCAGCCCATGGGCGCCGCAAGGGAACATCACAAACGACCGTGATGAAATAAGAGCTGCGGTATGGCCGCTTCGCCGTCCGCGATCCGAATGCGGCTTAAACCGGCGCTGGGCACTTCGATGCGATACAGATTTTGCAAGGGAATCCCTAAGTTCAGCGCCAAGATCATGCGTATCACCCCGGCATGGCACACCAGTAAAACATGCTGGCCGGCATGCATGCGCAGGAGTTCCGTCCAAGCCGCCGCGACCCGCGCGGCGAAATCGTTTAAGTCTTCCGCTCCCGGTGGGCGGTGCTGCAAGGGCTGTTGTTTAAAGCGCGTGATGATGTCGGGATCTTGCAGACGTAATGCATCAGCCGTCTGGCCTTCCCAAGCGCCGAAACCGACTTCCTTGAATCTATCTTCTATGCGTAAAGGTAAGTCGTAGCGTTGCGCCAGCACCTCGGCAAACGCCAGGCAGCGTCGCAAGGGAGATGAGACGATGCTTTGCCAGGGTTTATGCTCGCCCAGGCTATCCCACATTTGGCGCCAACCTTTTTCACTTAAGGCATCGTCTAGTTGGCCTCTATATTTACGTCCCCCCACGGGCTCGCCATGGCGCAATAAATCGATCAAGGTCACGTGACGACTAACCCGCCCATTTCGCGATGGTCAGCAAGAGCAGCAGGCCCAGCCACAAGGCGATGGCTCGCCAAATTAAACTGACCGCGCTGTCTAAATAATCGGGATCGGCCTCATCGCCTAAGCCTAAATCCGGGCGATATCGCGGCGGCCCGCTCCACTCTAGCGTTTCCCCTAGGCGCACACCCAGGGCGCCGGCGCCGGCGGCAAGTATGATGCCCTGAGATTTATTCACCCATTGCCGGGCTTGCTCTTGCCAGCAGCGTATAGCGTCTTCGAAGTCGCCCACCACCGCGAAGCTGATGGCGGTAAGACGCAAGGGTATCCAATCTAAAAAATAAAATGCGGCATCCGGAAACATGCCGAAGCGCCCATACTCTTGATGATCCAAAGCACCCCATTTTTGACTGAGAATTTGCGCCAGGCGATAGAGCACCGCGCCGGCGGGGCCCAATAATACAAACCAAAAAAAGACCCCAAAAAATTGCTTATGCGCACACAGGAGTAATTTTTCCATGGCCACGCGGGTGAGTGCGTTGGCGGACAATTCCGCGATAGGATAAGCTTCCCATTCGCCGAGAAGCGTCCGCGCCGCCGGTAAATCGTTGGCGCGCAAAGCCAGGGCGATTTTGCCGGCACTGCGCGTGAGTAAGCTGCAACCCAGGGTGATATACAGCACGGCAACGCTGAAGAGCAAAGCCAGAAACAAGCTGGCTTGCGCCAGAAAATAATAAATTAACCCGACTAATAGCACGGGCGGCAACACACCCAGACACCAGGCAAGCACGCCATAACGATAGCGTCCGGCATTGAAATGGCGCTCTAGGAAATTGCCATAGCGCGCGAAATAAACATAAAGCTGCACGCGTTGATCCAGGGGCCGGAAATGCTCTAGCAACATCACCAACACCAGAGATAAGAAACTCATTGGGGTATCTCTACCGTGAAAACACCGATGCGATACACCTCGGGCGGACTGTCGTACAACTCCACGCTAGGCATGCGTATATCCCGTCCCTGCGGTCGCAAATAATCATGCAAGGCTTGGTAGACTTTACTCGGCGCCAACAGTTCCGCCGCTTTTACTTCACCCACCCACACTTTACGGCGCGGCATCTCGGCGCGCTTAAGCGGCAGCCGAATCGCATCGCCTATGCGCACAATGTAACCGACGTTGGCCCGCAAATCAGCGCGGGCAACATGCCTAGGATCGTCGAACAATACGTTGATAGCTTGCAGGGGGGTCACACCTTGTTCTTGCAAGCCGCGCAAAACTTTGAGCCGGGTGTCCGGGATTTTTGCGTAACTGCCCTTGTGTTCCAAATACGCATAAGAATAAGGCCCGCGCTCTTCCGCGCTGATTTGTACGCGATGAAATCCGCCCCACCAGGCGTACACACCCAATACAGGCAAGATGAAGGCGAGTAAAATAATGAGCCAAGATTTTTTTAACAACGCGTGCTCTTAAAAAAATAATTTGGAAAAAAAATAAACCTGGGAAGCATATTTTACGAGGCTTTGCAGGCAGCTAATGATAACTGAAAACCGCTTCCGGGTTGATGCCCTGTTGTTGAAAGGATTTTTTTGAACGCCATCTTCCGTCTTTGTCTCGCGCTGTGTTTGCTGCATTTTGGTTTCACATCCTCCGCGCTCGCGCATGAGGCCGCGACCCGCACTATGCCTCAGGTCGCGCGCGCTGACGCGGCGAAATCTAGCGCCGGTAGCGATAGCACCGCCAGTAGCGACCACGCAATCAGTGTTGCGGTGAAGCCGGTAAAAATCAGCGCGCACTGTTACTACGTGCAAGGATTGCCCGGTGCGGCATCGGCCGCGAATCAAGGCTATATGTCGAATGCCGGATTCGTGATCACGCCGGCCGGGGTGGTGGTGTTCGATGCACTGGGCACGCCGCCATTGGCCGAGGCCTTGATTCAGCAAATCCGCGAACTCACGCGCGCGCCGATTAAATATCTCATACTCAGTCATTACCATGCGGACCATTTTTACGGCTTGCAAGCATTTAAAGCCGCAGGCGCGGAAATCTGGGCGCAGCAACGCGGCCAAGAATATTTGGCGGGCGATGAAGTACAGCGTCGTTTGGCGCAAAGACGCGAAGAGTTATTTCCCTGGGTAGACGAAAATATGCGCATCGTGCGCGCCGACAAATGGTTAAGCGGTGATACCACGCTCACCCTGGGCGGCGTGGAAATGTCGATACGCTATGTCGGCCCGGCGCACTCGCCCGAAGATTTGGCTTTGTTCGTAAAACCAGACCGCGTGCTCTACGCCGGCGATTTGGTGTTCAAAGGCCGGGTGCCTTTTGTCGGGAATGCCGATTCGAAAAGCTGGTTGGCCGCGCTGGATAAATTGCTCGCGGTAAAACCGAAAGTCATGGTGCCGGGACACGGTGCAGTCTCGTTGAATCCGCGCGCCGATCTGACGCTGACGCGGGATTATTTAACTTATTTGCGCGCAAGCATGGGGCGAGCGGTGCGGGACTTCCTACCTTTCGAGGAAGCTTATCAAACCACTTCTTGGAAACGCTTTGAACATTTACCGGCGTTTGCCGAGGCCAATCGGATGAATGCATACAACACTTATATTTTGCTCGAACAAGAGTCCTTGAAAAAATCCGACGCCCAACCTTAAGCGCATGAGCGACCCCTTACCCATCAATAATACGGATGTGCCGCTCGCCTACATCGGCGCTTGGCGCAAACAAAATACGGACGCCGAAGAAATATGGCTACAGACTCAGCGTTTGCACGCCAGTATTTGTATACCCATGGCGCGCCCGGATTTTTCCGGACGCGCGCACTGGGACGATTTCAGCGATGCCGATTTGCATAGCTTGGCCCACCAAGGCGGTGTCGCCGGCGCATGTATCGCGCAACACGATATCTTACATAGGCGGCGCCAGATCGATTATCTACCGCGACGCGGTGAAACCGATTTGCGCCGCATGCAGCGTCAAGGACTCAGCTTATTCGAAGAGACTTTAGATAAGCGCAAGCCGGCCGAGTGGCATTTACTCGCTGGCTCGGAGAACGAGATCATTGCTCTGCGTTTTCAAGATGCCGGTGTGGGTAGTAACGACGATCAGCGCAAAGGCTATTTATTGATCGTAGGCGCGCATTTTTTATTTGTGCGTGACCGCGCCGTAGTAACGCAACAAGCCGAATCATTGGCCTTGCTCGCGGAATATAAAGGCCTAAAACGCGAGCAATTGATCGCACTTTTGGATTTTGAAATTTCCTACGGGCTGCGCGCGGATAATAATCAGCCTTGGATCATACAGCGCTCTACGCTACCGCAGCGCGAGGGACGTCCGCTTTTAGATAATCCCACTTTGCAGAAAGTCGCTTATGCCGGCGCGCATCAACCGCATCCCTTGCGCTGGGGCGGTAAGCCGTTTTTACGCTATTGGTCTTTGGATCAATGGCAGCCGGCGGCGACTACACAAGACGCCTAATCCAGCCACGCGCGCAAATAAAAAAGCTTAAAGCCTTCGGAAGAGCGCGAAGGACCGACGACCACCGCAGGATATAAGCCCTTGGCCTGATCGCCACCGGCGCGTGCTTCTTCCTCGTTCGCTTTTACGTATACGCAATTCTCCGCGAAACGTTTGCGATTACGTCCGGGGGCATACACCACGGCGTAGCATTCGCTGACGCCGGCCGATTGTTCTAAGTGCAAACCTTTCATGAGCTGTCCTAGCGATGGCGCGTTTATGCGCGGCCGGCGTTGATGTCGGTGGGGCTGTGGAAATAGTCGCTTTCTTCCGCGAACTCGCGCAGCTCCGCCATCAGTAATTTCATTCTGTGTTCCGCGGTCGCCACATCGGCGCAGGATTCACAAAAAGGATCGGCGCAGGGCTGGCGGGTGAATAGCCAAAATTGTATCGCCCCGGCTAATAACCCGGAGGCGACCTCCCAGGGATCGGCGTCCTTATCGTGCTCCAGCAATTGATTGCCTAATTCCACCGCGGATTGCGCCGTGCGGTCGAATACCGAGTCTTCGTCTTCAGCTTGGGGGTTCATCGTCGTGGCGCCGTGAGGAAAAGCCGTATTTTACTCCGCATTATCTGACTCTGCCCGCTTGAGCCAGTGGCGCCCAGGGTAATACCAGACGTTTGCCGACCGGCCTTTTTCTAT
>CAZKHT010000031.1:0-17029 GCA_964552595.1 uncultured Burkholderiales bacterium | reverse complement strand
TTAGCGACACGTGACATGGTTTCTCCTTAGGCCACGATGCACAGCACTTCACCGCCAACACCGGCAGCGCGCGCTTTTTTATCAGTCATGACGCCACGCGAAGTGGAGACGATGGCGACACCCAGGCCATTTAACACCTTGGGTATCTCGGCCGAGCCTTTGTATACCCGCAAGCCAGGACGGGAGATGCGCTCTATGCGCTCTATCACCGGACGGCCGGCATAATATTTCAAGCCTAGCTCTAATGCCGGCTTCGCGTCGTTGGCGCGTACCGCAAAATCATCAATATAGCCTTCGTCCTTTAACACTTGGGCGATCGCCACTTTGAGTTTGGAAGACGGCATAGACACGCTGACTTTGTCCGCCGCTTGCGCGTTGCGGATGCGGGTCAACATATCGGCGATGGGATCACTCATACTCATTGTTCTGCCCCTTACCAGCTAGCTTTCACGATGCCAGGAATCTCGCCGGCCATCGCAAACTCGCGCACTTTGCTACGCGCCAAGCCAAACTTGCGGAAAAAACCACGCGGCCGACCGGTCAAGGCACAGCGATTGTGCAGCCGCACCGGGCTAGCGTTACGCGGCAACTGTTGGAATTTCTGACGCGCTTCGTAGCGCACTTCATCAGACGCTTTGCTGTTATTCATCGTCGCAATTAATTCTGCGCGCTTCGCAGCAAATTTCTGCACGGTTTTGCGACGCTTTTGCTCACGATTAATGAGGGCTAACTTGGCCATGGCAACCTCAATTCTTAAAAGGGAAGCGGAAGGCGGCGAGCAGTGCCCGACCTTCTTTGTCAGTCTTCGCGGTGGTGGTAATGGTGATATTCATGCCACGCAACGCATCGATTTTGTCGTATTCAATTTCAGGAAAAATAATTTGTTCTTTCACGCCCATATTGAAATTGCCGCGGCCGTCAAACGCTTTGCCGGAAATACCACGGAAATCGCGGATGCGCGGGATGGCGATCGTCACCAAGCGGTCCATGAATTCGAACATGCGCTGTTTGCGCAAAGTCACCATGCAGCCCACGGGATAGCCTTCGCGCACTTTATAAGTCGCGATGGATTTACGGGCCTTGGTCACGACGACTTTTTGGCCGGCAATTTTTTGCATGTCGCCGACCGCGTGTTCCATGATTTTTTTATCGCCCACGGCTTCGCCCACGCCCATATTGATCACGATCTTTTCAATACGCGGGACTTCCATAATGGATTTATAACCGAACTCTTTCATCAGAGCCGGGACGACGGTTTCTTTGTAAAATTCTTGTAAGCGAGCCATAGCGTTTCCTTAGGCGTCCACTGTTTCGCCGTTGGATTTGAAAAACCGCACCTTGCGGCCGTCTTCCAGCACCTTAATGCCCACACGATCCGCTTTTTGCGTGGCGGGATTGAACAGCGCGACATTCGAGTTATGGATAGGCATTTCTTTTTCCACGATGCCGCCTTGCGTCCCCTGCATGGGATTGGGCTTGGCGTGTTTTTTGACTTTATTCACGCCCTCGACCACCAACTTGGCATCCGCCATCACGCGTAATACCGTGCCGCGACGACCTTTATCTTTTCCGGTGAGAACGACGACATCGTCCCCTTTTTTGATTTTGCGCATGAGGATTCCTTACAGCACTTCCGGTGCGAGCGACACGATTTTCATGAAGCGCTCGGTACGCAGTTCGCGCGTGACCGGCCCGAAAATACGCGTGCCTATCGGCTCTAATTTTGCGTTGAGGAGGACGGCGGCATTGCCGTCGAATTTAACCAGGGAACCATCGGGACGGCGCACGCCCTTCGCGGTACGCACCACGACGGCATTGTAGATTTCACCTTTTTTGACCCGGCCGCGAGGCGCGGCGTCTTTAATGCTGACTTTGATCACATCGCCTATGCCGGCGTAGCGACGCTTGGAGCCGCCCAATACTTTGATGCACATCACGGTACGTGCACCGGTATTGTCCGCAACTTCCAGCATGGACTGCATTTGAATCATTTTTAACTCTCCAACTTAATCCGTCTCGCGGGCTGTGCGCCCCACTGATACGACGGTCAGTTTTGGTTTGGCGCCGCGAACCTTGCCGCAAGCGCGCCAGGGAAAACGCGAGATTTTACTGGTAAATTCCGCGCTTCACAATAGGCAATCGCGGAAAACCGCTCACAAGGCTTAAATCGCGCGGGATTTTTCCACCAGACGCGCCACGCGCCAGGCTTTGGTCTTAGCGATAGGGCGGGTTTCTTCGATTTCCACCAAATCACCGGGGTGAAATTCGTTGTTTTCATCGTGCGCATGGTATTTCTGCGAACGGCGTATCACCTTGCCATATAAGGGATGCTTGACCTTGCGCTCAACCAGCACGGTCACGGTTTTATCCATTTTGTCGCTCACCACACGCCCGGTGAGCGTGCGCTGCATTTTGGCTGCTGCTTCGGTCATGCTGTTCTCGCTTTTTCGGTGAGTAGCGTACGCACCCGAGCGATGTCGCGGCACACCTTCTTCAACTGATCTGTCTTGGTCGATTGCTGGGTTGCAATTTGCATGCGCAAACCGAATTGCGCTTTTAGCAAAGCTTGCAATTCCTGCTTCATCTCGTCCGTAGACTTGGCTCGTAATTCACTGGCTTTCATCATCTACCTCTTGCGCCTTAACCGTAAGACCGCGATACAAACGCGGTCGATATGGGCAACTTGGCCGCGGCTAAACGGAACGCTTCGCGCGCCAAGACTTCATTTACGCCATCCATTTCATACAGCACTTTGCCCGGCTGGATTTCGGCGACCCAATACTCGGGGTTACCTTTACCATTACCCATACGCACTTCAGCAGGTTTGGTGGAAATCGGCTTATCCGGAAAAATCCGTATCCAAATGCGGCCGCCGCGTTTGATGTGGCGGGTCATGGCGCGGCGCGCGGCTTCGATTTGACGTGCGGTCAAGCGACCACGGCCTATGGCTTTCAAGCCGAAATCGCCGAAACTCACTTTATTACCGCGGGTCGCGATACCGGTGTTGCGACCTTTTTGCTGTTTACGAAATTTGTTTCTAGCTGGCTGCAGCATTTCTGATTCCTGGCTTTCGAGTTTTCTTTTCGCTTTCGACGGGCGCTAGGCCATCGTGTTTAGCGTTCTCGCCTTTGAATACCCAGACTTTGACGCCTATGATGCCGTAGGTGGTTTTCGCTTCACCAAAACCATAATCAATGTCGGCACGTAGTGTGTGCAAGGGCACGCGGCCTTCGCGATACCATTCGTTACGCGCGATTTCCGCGCCATTCAAACGGCCGGCGCTCATGATCTTGATGCCTTGAGCACCCAGGCGCATGGCGTTTTGCATGGCGCGCTTCATCGCACGGCGGAACATCACGCGCTTTTCCAATTGCTGAGCGATGTTGTCCGCGATCAATTGGGCATCGACTTCGGGCTTACGCACTTCCTCGATATTCACGTGTACCGGCACTCCCATCATTTTTTGCAGGGCGTTGCGCAATGCTTCGATGTCATCGCCTTTTTTACCGATGACCACACCGGGGCGGGCACTGTAAATGGTGATCTTGGCGTTACGCGCCGGGCGCTCGATAACGACGCGCGACACCATGGCATGGGCTAATTTCTTCTTCAGAAACTCCCGCACTTTGATGTCTTCATTCAGCATCACGGGGAACTTGCGGCTATTGGCATACCACTTGGAGGTCCAATTTTTATTAACCGCGAGCCGGAAGCCGGTTGGATTGATCTTCTGTCCCATGCTATTCCTTTATTAATCGCCGACCGTGATGGTGATATGGCAAGTCGGTTTATGAATATGAACGCCGCGACCTTTTGCAGCTGCGCGGAAACGCTTCATGACCGGACCCTGATCGACACAAATCGTGGTGACTTTCAGCTCATCGATGTCGGCACCTTCGTTATGCTCGGCATTCGCGATCGCGGATTCGAGCACGCCTTTGATGATGCCGGCGCCTTTTTTCGGCTGGAAGGCCAGAATGTTTAAAGCCTGTTCGACTTTTTTACCACGCACGAGATCCGCTACCTGACGCCCTTTTTGAGCCGATAGCCGTACGCCACGCAGTGTTGCGGAAACTTTCATCTCATGCACTCCTATTTCTTAACCACTTTCTTATCCGCCGCATGGCCCTTGAAGGTACGGGTCATGGCGAATTCGCCCAGCTTATGCCCCACCATATTCTCGGTCACGAAAACCGGGATATGTTGCTTGCCGTTATGCACGGCGATGGTGAGGCCGACAAAATCGGGTAAGACGGTAGAACGACGCGACCAAGTTTTAATCGGGCGCTTATCGCGGGTGGCGTTTGCAGCTTCGACTTTATTGACCAGATGCACGTCAACGAAAGGGCCTTTTTTAACGGAACGAGCCAAAGCGTAACCTCTTTATTTCTTGTAACGACGGCGCACGATCATGCCCGTGGTGCGCTTGTTGCGGCGGGTGCGATAGCCTTTGGTCTGTACGCCCCAAGGACTGACAGGCGGACGACCGGCCGCGGTTTTACCTTCGCCACCGCCATGCGGATGGTCTATCGGGTTCATGGCGACACCGCGCACGGTCGGTCGCACGCCACGCCAACGCATGGCACCGGCTTTGCCTATGGAACGCAGATTGTGTTCGGCGTTGCCGACTTCGCCTATGGTGGCTTTGCAGTCCACGTGCACTTTGCGTATCTCGCCGGAGCGTAAACGCAATTGCGCGTAACTGCCTTCGCGCGCCAGTAATTGCACCGAGGTACCGGCGGAGCGGGCCAATTGCGCGCCCTTGCCGGGCAGCATTTCGATGCAGTGTATGGTGCTACCGACCGGGATATTGCGTAGCGGCAAAGTATTACCGGCTTTGATCGGCGCTTCCGCGCCGCTGATTAATTCCGCACCCACTGCCACGCCTTTGGGCGCGATGATGTAACGGCGCTCGCCGTCGACATAGCACAGCAGGGCCAAATGCGCGCTGCGATTGGGGTCATATTCCAAGCGCTCTACTTTGGCGGCGATGCCATCTTTATTGCGCTTGAAATCCACGATACGGTATTGCTGCTTGTGGCCGCCGCCTTGATGGCGGGTGGTGATATGGCCATTATGATTGCGGCCGGCTTTTTTCGATTGCGACTCGGTTAAGTGTTCCACCGGCCGACCTTTGTATAGATCGGGATGGGTTACTTTCACCACCGCGCGGCGGCCGGGGGAAGTCGGTTTAACTTTGACTAAAGGCATGCTGTTCTCCTAGCTTTCAGGCTTCGCCGCCGATGAAATTGATCTCAGTGCCGGGCTCGAAGCACACATAGGCTTTTTTCCAATTGCTGCGACGGCCCTGAAACCGGCCGTGCCGCTTCGCCTTACCTTTGACATTGGTGACGTTCACACCGACCACTTTTTTACCGAACATCAATTCCGCTGCGGCTTTGATTTCGGGCTTGGTCGCATCGGCCATGACGCGAAACGGCACTTGATTATTGCGATCACCGACCAGCGTGCTCTTTTCCGAGATCACCGGCGCCAATATGATTTGCATCAGACGTTCCGGATTCATGCCAGCAACTCCTCGAATTTTTTGACCGCGCTCTTGGTCAGCAACACATTTGCGTAACGCACTAAGTTGTACGGGTCGGCGTGCTGGGCTTCCACCACTAAGACATTGGCCAGATTGCGCGAGGATAAATACAAATTCTCATCGACGTTATCCGTCACCACCATGACTTGCTCAAAGCCCATGCCTTTCAGTTTTTGCGACAGGGCCTTGGTCTTAGGTGCGTCGAGTTTTAATTCGTCTATCACCGCGAGGCGGCCTTGGCGCGCCAACTCGGACAATATCGCCTGCATGCTGGCGCGATACATTTTACGATTCACTTTATGGCTGAAATTTTCATCCGGGCTATTCGGAAAGGCTTTTCCGCCGCCACGCCAAATCGGGCTGGAAGACATACCGGAGCGCGCGCGACCGGTGCCTTTTTGACGCCAGGGCTTGTGCGTAGTGTGTGCCACTTCGCTGCGGTCTTTTTGCGCGCGGGTGCCGCTACGCGCATTCGCCAGAAAAGAGGTCACGACTTGATGCACCAGCGCTTCGTTGTATTCACGGCCGAACGTGGTATCGGACGCTTGCACGCTGGAAACTTGCGCGCCTTTATCGTCTATAAGCTTGAGTTCCATTAGGCACCTGCCTTTACGCCGGGGCGAACCACGACATTGCCGCCTTTAGAACCTGCCACCGCACCTTTGATCAGCAGCAATTGCCGCTCGGTGTCGATACGCACAATTTCCAAAGACTGGGTCGTACGGGTGACCGCGCCTAAATGACCGGCCATCTTTTTACCAGGAAAGACTCGGCCGGGATCTTGCGCTTGGCCGATAGAGCCAGCCGAATTGTGCGACACGGAGTTACCGTGGCTGGCCCGGTTGGAACTGAAGTGATGGCGTTTAATCGCGCCGGAGAAACCCTTACCTTGGGTGACGCCGGAGACATCCACTTTTTGTCCCACTTGAAATATATCCACGCCTATATGTTTGCCCAAGCTGTAGTTGGACACTTCGGTATCGGCTATGGGAAATTCTCGCACGACACTGCCCGCCTCGACACCGGCTTTGGCAAAATGCCCTGCTTGGGGTTTAGATACACGCGTCGCGCGACGCACACCATAAGTCACCTGCAGCGCGGCATAGCCGTCGGTCTGCGGGGTCTTGATTTGGGTCACGCGGTTATTGGACACGTCCACGACAGTCACCGAGACGGCGGTGCCGTCTTCGGTAAAAAATCGGGTCATGCCAATCTTGCGACCGACAAGTCCAAGGCTCATTTTTCGCTTCCTTTATCAGTGCCGACTACGAGAGTTCGGCGCCTTGAAAAACTTACAACTTAATTTCGACGTCCACACCTGCGGGCAAGTCGAGCTTCATCAACGCATCCACGGTTTTATCCGTGGGATCGATGATGTCCATCAAGCGCAGGTGGGTGCGCATTTCGAATTGATCACGCGAAGTTTTATTCACGTGCGGCGAACGCAGAATGTCGAAACGCTCTATGCGCGTAGGCATAGGCACGGGACCTTTCACCACGGCACCGGTGCGTTTCGCGGTTTCCACGATTTCCAGCGCCGACTGATCGATCAAGCGATAGTCGAAGGCTTTAAGTCGAATCCGTATTTTTTGGCTTTGCATCTGGTTTCCTTAATGAATCGTATTAAACGATTCTTGCCTTACTCAATAATCTTAGCCACCACCCCAGCACCCACGGTACGACCGCCTTCGCGGATGGCGAAGCGTAAGCCGTCTTCCATGGCGATGGGCTGGATCAAGGCAACCGTGATACTGACGTTATCGCCAGGCATCACCATCTCGGTCCCCGCCGGTAGCTCTACACTGCCGGTCACATCCGTGGTCCGGAAGTAAAACTGCGGACGGTAGCCATTGAAGAAGGGCGTATGGCGGCCACCTTCTTCTTTGCTCAGCACATAGATCTCGGCGGTGAATTTGGTGTGCGGGGTGATAGATCCCGGCTTGGCCAAGACTTGGCCGCGCTCGACTTCTTCACGCTTGGTGCCTCTGAGCAGCACACCGACGTTGTCGCCAGCTTGACCTTGGTCTAGCAGCTTTCTAAACATTTCCACGCCGGTGCAGGTGGTCTTGACGGTGGGCTTTAAGCCTACGATTTCGATTTCATCACCGACTTTGACGACGCCGCGTTCAATCCGGCCGGTCACCACGGTGCCGCGACCGGAGATGGAGAAGACGTCTTCGACGGGCATTAAGAAAGCACCATCCACTGCACGCTTGGGCTCAGGGATGTAGCTGTCGAGTGCCGCGGCCAGTTTGAAGATGCTGGGCTCACCGATGTCGGATTGGTCGCCTTCTAGGGCTTTTAGTGCGGAGCCGATAACGATGGGGGTGTCATCACCCGGGAAGTCGTATTTGGCGAGTAGTTCGCGCACTTCCATTTCGACCAGCTCTAATAGCTCTGCATCGTCGACCATGTCGGCTTTGTTCATGTAGACGATGATGTAGGGTACGCCGACTTGGCGGGCTAATAGGATGTGCTCACGGGTTTGCGGCATGGGGCCGTCGGCGGAGGACACAACCAATATGGCGCCGTCCATTTGCGCGGCACCGGTGATCATGTTTTTGATGTAGTCAGCATGGCCGGGGCAATCAACGTGGGCGTAGTGCCGGTTTTCGGTCTCGTACTCGACGTGGGCGGTGTTAATGGTAATACCGCGCGCCTTTTCTTCGGGGGCGGAGTCGATCTGGTCATAGGCTTTGGCCTCACCGCCAAATTTCTTGGACAGGATGGTGGTGATGGCCGCCGTCAGGGTGGTCTTGCCATGATCCACGTGCCCTATCGTCCCTACGTTTACATGCGGCTTGGTGCGCTCAAATTTGCCTTTTGCCATGTCTGTGGTCCTCTATCGTAATCGCGTTAAAACGAGCGTTTAAAATTATTTCTTGTTGATCACAGCTTCCGCGACATTGCGCGGCGCTTCGGTGTAGTGCTTGAATTCCATGCTATAGGTCGCGCGACCTTGCGACATGGAACGCAGATCGGTCGAATAACCGAACATTTCCGCCAGCGGCACTTCGACTTTGACGATCTTGCCGGTGGGCATATCGTCCATGCCTTGGATGATCCCGCGACGGCGATTCAAGTCACCCATCACATCACCCATATAGTCTTCCGGCGTTTCCACTTCGACCGCCATCATGGGCTCTAGCAATACCGGATTGGCTTTGCGCATGCCGTCTTTGAAGGCCATGGAGGCCGCCATTTTGAAGGCGTTCTCGTTGGAGTCCACGTCATGGTAAGAGCCATCGAACAAAGTCACTTTGACGTCGACCACCGGGAAGCCGGCTAAGACGCCATTCGGCAAAGTTTCACGCAGGCCTTTTTCCACCGCGGGGATGAATTCGCGCGGTACCGTACCACCTTTGATCGCGTCGACGAACTCAAAGCCTTTGCCAGCCTCGTTGGGCTCAATTTTGATCCAGACGTGGCCATACTGACCGCGACCGCCGGATTGCTTAATAAACTTGCCTTCGACTTCCGCCGGCTTGCGTATGGCTTCGCGATAGGCCACTTGCGGTGCGCCAACATTCGCTTCCACGCCAAATTCACGACGCATGCGGTCGACCAGAATTTCCAAGTGCAACTCGCCCATCCCGGAAATAATGGTTTGATTGGTTTCTTCGTCGGTGCGGACACGGAAAGACGGATCTTCTTGCGCCAGGCGATTCAAAGCCAGGCCCATTTTTTCTTGGTCGGCCTTGGTCTTGGGTTCTACCGCCACATGAATCACCGGCTCGGGGAAGACCATGCGCTCCAGGGTAATCGGCTTATTGACGTCGCACAGGGTGTCACCCGTCGTAGCATCCTTCAAACCCACGGCGGCGGCGATGTCGCCGGCGCGCACTTCTTTGATTTCTTCGCGCTGATTCGCGTGCATTTGCAAAATACGGCCTATGCGTTCTTTCTTGCCTTTGACCGGGTTATACACGGTGTCGCCCGAGTTCACGGTGCCGGAATACACACGGAAAAATATCAGCTGACCGACATAAGGATCGGTCATGATCTTGAACGCCAAGCCGGCAAAAGGCTCGTCATCGCTGGCTTTACGCACGCCGATTTCGCCGTTTTCCAACTCGCCTTCCACCGGTTTCACATCGGTGGGCGCAGGCATATAGTCGATAACGGCGTCCAACATGGCTTGCACGCCCTTGTTCTTAAACGCCGAGCCGCACAACATGGGCACGATCTCAGAGGCGACCGTGCGTGCGCGTAGACCTTGCTTGATTTCCGTTTCGGACAAATCACCTTCCTCCAGATACTTGTTCATCAGATCTTCGGAAGCTTCGGCCGCGCTTTCCAGCATTTTTTCCCGCCAGCTCTTGGCATCGGCTTGCAAATCGGCGGGGATGTCGCGCAAATCGAACTTCATGCCTTGACTGGCTTCGTCCCAGTAAATGGCTTTCATGCGAATCAAATCGACCACGCCTTCGAATTTATCTTCGGCGCCGATAGGAATCTGTATAGGAACGGGATTGGCTTTTAAGCGCGACTTCATCTGGTCGTAGACCTTGAAGAAGTTAGCGCCGGAACGGTCCATCTTGTTGACGAAAGCCAGACGCGGCACTTTGTATTTATTCGCTTGCCGCCATACGGTTTCAGATTGCGGCTGCACGCCACCCACGGCGCAATACACCATGCAAGCGCCGTCTAGCACGCGCATGGAGCGCTCCACTTCAATGGTGAAGTCGACGTGGCCCGGGGTGTCTATGATGTTAATGCGATGCTCGGGATAGTTGTTGTCCATCCCCTTCCAGAAACAAGTCGTCGCCGCCGAGGTGATTGTAATACCACGCTCTTGCTCTTGTTCCATCCAGTCCATGGTAGCCGCACCATCATGCACTTCGCCGATTTTGTGCGACACGCCAGTGTAGAACAACACGCGTTCCGTGGTCGTGGTTTTGCCGGCGTCGATGTGAGCCGAGATACCGATATTGCGGTAGCGTTCAATAGGGGTTTTACGTGCCACTTTAACTTGCCTTTGCTAGGCGGGGAGCGCAGGGCTCGCCCGCAATCAATTAGAACCGATAGTGCGAGAAGGCTTTGTTCGCCTCTGCCATACGATGGACTTCTTCGCGTTTTTTCACCGCGCCGCCGCGGCCTTCGGCGGCTTCCAATAATTCATTCGCCAAACGCTGGCCCATGGATTTTTCGCCGCGCTTACGCGCTGCGTCGCGCAACCAGCGCATGGCCAAGGCCATGCGACGCACCGAGCGCACTTCCACCGGCACTTGATAATTCGCACCGCCGACGCGGCGGCTTTTGACTTCCACTAAAGGCTTTACATTGGATAAAGCCTGACCAAAAACTTCGATCGCGTCTTTGCCGGATTTTTGCGCGATTTGTGAGAGCGCGCCGTACATAATGCGCTCGGCGACAGCTTTCTTGCCGCGGGTCATCAGCACATTGACGAACTTCGCCACTTCTACATTGGCAAATTTCGGATCGGGCAAAATTTCGCGTTTAGGGACTTCTCTACGACGTGGCATATCAACCTCTGTCTAAATGTCGTTAGGGCTGGCTTAAGCCTGCTCTTAAGATGCTTTGGGGCGCTTGGCGCCATATTTGGAGCGCGCTTGTTTGCGGTCTTTCACGCCTGTGGTATCCAGGCTGCCGCGCACGATGTGGTAACGCACACCGGGAAGATCTTTGACCCGGCCGCCACGTATCAGCACCACCGAGTGTTCTTGCAAATTGTGGCCTTCACCGCCGATATAGCTAATTACTTCGAAGCCATTGGTCAGACGCACTTTGGCGACTTTACGCAAAGCCGAGTTCGGCTTTTTCGGCGTGGTGGTGTAAACCCGGGTGCACACGCCGCGTTTTTGCGGGCTGCTTTGCAGCGCCGGCACTTTGCTCTTGCTCTCTTCGACTGAGCGGCCTTTGCGCACCAATTGGTTAATGGTCGGCATAGCGTTCCTTTAAGTAAAAACGAAGGGACGGCGCGTTTGGCTGCGCCGTCCCGACACGTATTCATTTAGCGCCCGAGCTGCTGTTAGGCAGTTTCTATTCCGGGCTGGGATACAAAAGAGGCGAGATTTTAGGGGCTAACGCCTGACCTGTCAACCGCAAAGCCGGGTAAATCGCGGCGAGGAAGGCGAAACATGACAAAAAATCCGAGGCCGGTCATCATGGCGCATCTTTCAGGGGAGTCAGACGCCATGTCCAGCGCGCCGCAGCGTTCCTATAAATATTATGACTTCGTGATGGCGGCCTTTATCGCCGTGTATTTGTGCTCGAATCTCATAGGCCCCGCCAAGGCCGCGCAATTAAACGTTCCCTGGCTGGGACCCGTCACTTTTGGCGCCGGCGTGCTGTTTTTTCCTATTTCTTATATTTTTGGCGACATCTTGACCGAGGTTTACGGTTACGCCCGGGCGCGGCGGGTGATTTGGGCGGGGTTTGCCGCCATGACCTTTGCCTCCGTCATGTCTTACGTGGTGGTGGCATTGCCGCCGGCGCCTGAGTGGAAAAATCAGGCCGCGTACGAGATTGCCTTCGGTTCGACTTGGCGCATTGTGGTGGCGTCGCTGATCGCCTTTTTCTGTGGCGAATTCGTGAACTCCGTGGTCTTGGCCAAAATGAAAATTTGGACCTCGGGCCGCTATTTATGGACGCGCACTATAGGTTCGACGATTTTTGGCGAAGGCGTGGATTCGCTGCTGTTTTACCCCTTGGCTTTTTATAATTCGGGCTTAATCCCGAATGAAATCCTAGGCAAAATCATGCTCTCGCAATTTATCGCCAAGGTCGGGGTGGAGGTTGTGTTCACGCCGGTAACTTATTTCATCGTCAACCGCTTAAAGCGTGCCGAGCAAGTGGATTACTACGATAGAGACACGAACTTTACCCCCTTCAGCTTAAAAGCCTGAGCCAAAAAAAACGGCGCGGACTGGCCGCGCCGAATATTTATTATGACTAGTGCTTACGCGACTTCTTCTTGACCCCCGCCCGCATTCTCGTCCAACAATTCGATCTCGGTGGTGCCGCTGACCGCGTCTAGGCCTAACTTCTGGCGCTTGCGCGCGCGATGATAGGCGAGGCCCGTACCGGCGGGAATGAGACGACCAACGATGACGTTTTCCTTGAGTCCACGTAAATCGTCTTTCTTACCCATGATCGCCGCTTCGGTGAGCACACGCGTCGTCTCTTGGAAGGACGCGGCCGAAATGAAGGAGTCCGTGGACAGCGATGCCTTGGTAATACCCAGCAAGACATGTTCGTAAGTCGCCGGGCGCTTATCCTTAGGCAGCCTGTCGTTTTCTTCCAATAATTCGGCGCGCTCTACTTGCTCGCCCATGATGAAACGGGTGTCGCCGGCGTCGGTCACTTGCACGCGACGCAGCATCTGCCGCACGATCACTTCGATATGCTTATCGTTGATGCGCACGCCTTGTAAGCGATACACATCTTGCACTTCGTCGGTGATATAGCGCGCCAAGGCTTCCACGCCCAAGAGGCGCAGAATGTCATGCGGCTCGGCCGGACCGTCGACGATGGTCTCGCCTTTGTTCACCACTTGACCGTCGTGCACCGTAACGTGTTTGTCTTTGGTGATGAGATACTCATGCGCCACGCCATCCAGATCGGTCAAGACCAAGCGTTGTTTGCCTTTGGTATCTTTACCGAAGGACACCGTGCCGGTGATCTCGGCCAACATCCCCGCATCCTTGGGCGAACGCGCCTCGAATAGCTCCGCCACTCGTGGCAGGCCGCCCGTGATGTCGCGGGTCTTGGAGGATTCTTGCGGAATCCGCGCCAGCACCTCGCCCACGCTCACATCCTGGCCGTCTTTCACGGTGATAATCGCGCCGACCGGGAAGCTGATATTCACCGGCGCGTCGGAGCCATTGAGTTTGACCTCTTTGCCCTTCTCGTCCAAGAGCTTCACTTGCGGACGCAGGCCTTTAGACGTCGCGCTGCCGCGACGCTTAGGATCGATAACCACCAATGTTGCCAAGCCGGTGACATCATCGATTTGCTTGGCTACCGTCACGCCCTCTTCGACGTTCTCGAAGTGCACCTTGCCGGTGTATTCGGTAATAATCGGACGGGTATGCGGGTCCCAAGTGGCGACCACTTTGCCGGCTTTGACCGGATTGCCATCCATGACTTGCAGGGTCGCGCCGTAAGGCACTTTATGCCGCTCGCGCTCGCGCCCGCTATCGTCTTGCACCACGACTTCACCGGTACGCGAAATCACTACCTGCTCACCCCGCGCGTTGCTCACATAACGCATAGTCGGGCCGAAACGCACCGTACCGTTGGACTTGAGTTCCACCTGGCTCGCCACCGCGGCACGCGATGCCGCGCCACCGATATGGAAGGTACGCATGGTTAACTGCGTACCCGGCTCGCCTATGGACTGCGCCGCGATCACGCCCACCGCTTCGCCGGCATTCACCAACACGCCGCGCGCTAAATCGCGGCCATAGCACAGTGCACATAAACCATGGCGCGTATCGCAGGTCAGCGGCGTGCGTACTTTGACTTCGTCTATGCCGGCTGCTTCTATGGCATCGACCGCGTCTTCGCTCAGCAAGGTCCCAGAAGGGAACATGACTTGGCTGTTTTCCGGATTGTAAATGTCCAAGGCAGCCACGCGACCCAGGATACGCTCGCGTAAAGGCTCTATTACTTCGCCGCCTTCGATCAGGGCTTTCATCACCACGCCATTCGCGGTTTGGCAATCATGCTCGGTAACGACCAAATCTTGGGTCACGTCCACTAAGCGGCGGGTGAGGTAGCCGGAGTTCGCCGTCTTCAAAGCGGTATCCGCCAAGCCCTTACGTGCGCCGTGAGTGGAGATGAAGTACTGCAACACATTCAAGCCTTCGCGGAAATTCGCGGTGATCGGCGTCTCGATAATCGAACCATCCGGCTTTGCCATCAGGCCGCGCATACCGGCGAGCTGGCGTATCTGTGCGGCGGAACCGCGCGCGCCGGAGTCGGCCATCATATAAATCGAGTTGAAGGATTCTTGTTTGACCTTCTTGCCTTCGCGATTCACGGTATCTTGCGTGCCGAGTTGATCCATCATGGCCTTGGCCACGACGTCACCGGCGCGCGACCAGATATCCACGACTTTGTTATAGCGCTCGCCCTGCGTGACTAAACCAGACGCGTATTGGCGTTCGATTTCTTTCACCTCTTCTTCAGCGGCGGCGATGATGTTGACCTTTTCCAGCGGAATCAGCATATCGTCCACGCAGAAGGAAATGCCCGCGCGCGCCGCGTAAGAGAAGCCGGTATACATCAATTTATCGGCCAAAATCACCGTCTCGCGTAGACCGCAGCGGCGGAAGCTGGCGTTGATCAACTTCGAAATTTCTTTCTTCTTGAGCGCTTTATTCACGAGTTCAAAGGGCAAGCCGGGCGGCAGAATTTCCGACAGCAAGGCACGGCCCACGGTGGTGTTGTAGCGAGTAATTTTTTCGGTTTTGGTGCCGTCGGCGCTGACATCGTATTCCTTGATACGCACCACCACTTTGGCGTGCATATCCACCTTGCGCGATTCAAAGGCGCGCGAGACTTCGGAGATGTCAGCGAACATCGTGCCTTCGCCCTTGGCATTGATGCGATCACGGGTCATGTAATACAGACCCAGCACGATGTCTTGTGAAGGCACAATAATCGGATCGCCGTTAGCGGGCGACAGCACATTATTCGAGGACAACATCAAGGTGCGCGCTTCCATCTGCGCTTCCAGCGATAGCGGTACGTGGACCGCCATTTGATCGCCGTCGAAGTCGGCGTTAAACGCCGCGCAGACTAAGGGATGCAGTTGTATCGCCTTGCCTTCTATCAACACCGGCTCGAAGGCTTGTATGCCTAAGCGGTGCAAAGTCGGCGCGCGGTTCAACATCACCGGATGTTCGCGTATCACGTCTTCCAGAATATCCCAGACCTCAGCGGTCTCTTGCTCCACCGCGCGTTTCGCGGCTTTGATGGTGGTGGCCAAACCCAGCACTTCCAGTTTGTGGAAAATGAAAGGCTTGAACAATTCCAGCGCCATTTTCTTAGGCAGGCCGCATTGATGCAGTTTTAATTGCGGACCGACCACGATCACGGAACGACCGGAGTAGTCGACGCGTTTGCCCAGCAAGTTCTGGCGGAAGCGACCGCCCTTGCCTTTGATCATATCGGCCAAGGATTTCAGCGGGCGCTTATTGGCGCCGGTCATGGCTTTGCCGCGACGACCGTTATCCAACAAGGAATCCACCGATTCTTGCAGCATGCGTTTTTCATTGCGCACAATGATTTCCGGCGCTTTCAATTCCAGCAAGCGCTTCAAGCGATTGTTGCGGTTAATCACGCGCCGATACAAATCGTTCAAATCCGAGGTCGCGAAACGGCCACCGTCTAGCGGCACCAAGGGGCGCAACTCGGGCGGCAGCACCGGCAAGACTTCCAAGATCATCCAGTCCGGACGCACGCCGGAACGCTGGAAAGCCTCTAGCACTTTTAAGCGCTTGGCGATTTTTTTGATTTTAGTATCGGAGCTGGTGGCGCCTAAATCGTGGCGCAGGGTTTCGATTTCATGATTGAGATCGATAGAGCGCAGCAAATCGCGCACACCTTCCGCGCCCATGGAGGCTTTAAACTCGTCGCCGAATTCTTCCACCTTGGCCAAGTAATCATCTTCGGTCAACAACTGGCCGCGAGTCAGCGGCGTCATGCCGGGTTCGACCACGACATAAGCTTCGAAATACAAGACGCGCTCGATGTCACGCAAAGCGATATCCAAGACCATGCCTAAACGCGAAGGCAGGGATTTTAAAAACCAAATATGCGCGACTGGGCTGGCCAAGTCGATATGCGCCATGCGCTCACGACGCACTTTGGACAGCGTGACTTCGACGCCGCATTTTTCGCAGATCACACCGCGATGTTTCAGCCGCTTGTACTTACCGCACAAGCATTCGTAATCTTTAACCGGACCAAAAATTTTGGCGCAAAACAGGCCATCGCGCTCGGGTTTGAAAGTGCGATAGTTAATCGTCTCCGGCTTTTTGACTTCGCCATAAGACCAAGAACGGATTTTGTCCGGCGAGGCGAGCGCGATCTTAATCGAATCGAACTCTTCTTCTTGCGTGACCTGTTTAAATAAATCCAGCAGTGCTTTCATATTTCCTCCAGTGAGGTGTGAGGCATTAGGGGAGAAACTCGCGTCGGTTTGCGGCCGACGCCAGACCCGTTATTCCTCACGCAATCAATTGCGTTCCAAATCGATGTCGATGGCCAGGGAGCGGATTTCCTTCACCAACACATTGAATGACTCGGGCATGCCGGCATCGATTTTGTGGTCACCTTTGACGATGTTTTCATAAACCTTGGTGCGGCCGTTCACGTCATCGGATTTCACCGTGAGCATTTCCTGCAACACATAGGCGGCCCCGTAAGCTTCCAGCGCCCAGACTTCCATCTCGCCGAAACGCTGGCCACCGAACTGGGCTTTACCACCCAGCGGCTGCTGCGTCACCA
>CAZKHT010000030.1:12844-17320 GCA_964552595.1 uncultured Burkholderiales bacterium | reverse complement strand
GCTCTTGGAAGTGCAAGCCAGCCTCACCTTATTTAAAGGTTTACCCAAGCTGCTGAATTTAATTCGGCGTGGCTTGCACGAGCTGGGTTATCACAGCGTCCTGGGCGTCGCGCCTAGCGCGCGCGGCGCTTGGTTATTAGCCAAAGCCAGTCTCACTCAAACCGGCATACGCAGTTGCACCGAGCTTGCGGAATTACCGGCGCGTTTGCATAGCTTGCCGCTGAGCTTATTCGATTGGCCGGCGGAAACTCAAGCAGCACTCGCCACGTTGGCGGTGAAAACCTTGGGCCAATTTCGCGCACTGCCGCGGGTGGGCGCGCGCCAGCGTTTCGGCTCCGAGGTTTTATTGCAGCTAGACCAAGCCTACGCGATGGCCAGCGATGTGCGGCCTTATCACCAGCCACCCGATACCTATCGCACCCACATTGATTTCTTGCAAGAAGTCACCCAAGTGGAAGGGCTGTTGTTTTCCATCAAGCGCATGTTGCTAGAGCTGGAAGGTTTTTTGCGCGCGCGCGGTGCGGGAGTGCAAGAATTTATTTTGAGCTTGGAACATGCCAGCCGCGATAAATTGCGCTCCTGTATTTGCATAGGCTTGCTCTCGCCCGAGCGCGATGCGGCACGTTTGCTGGCTTTGGCGCGTGAACGTCTGGAGCGCCATCCGCCGCGCTCACCGGTCTTGAGTTTGAGTTTGGAAGCCAATGCGCCACTGCCTTATACACCTATCAATCACAGCTTACTGCCAGACACGCGCAATCAAATTTTAGGCTGGCGGCAGTTACGCGAACGCTTGCAAGCGCGCTTAGGCTCAGCGCAATTATTCGTGCTGCAAACTGGCAATGATCACCGGCCCGAATGCGCCACCGTCTTAGCCAATCCGCGCGAGGCTGGTATTAAACGGCGCGAGACCAGTATGAAACAGCGCGAGCCTAGTAATACGCTGCGCGAGACTGGCGCTAAGCTGCGCGACGCTAGTACCAAATTGCGCGCCGATACCAAATCAGCCGAGACTGGCTTAACCCATGCGCAACCACGGCCACTATGGTTGCTGCCGCAACCAGCCCCTCTAGTGGTCGTGGAAGCGCAACCCCATTATCACGGCGCGCTGACTTTGCGCGCGGGGCCGGAGCGTTTGGAAACCGGCTGGTGGGATGGGCAGCGCGTCAACCGCGATTACTATGTGGCTTGCAATAGCGCGGGTGAGATGGTGTGGATATATCACGAACATCAAGAGCCCAAGCATTGGTTTCTGCATGGCGTGTTCGCCTAAAGTGGCGTCGTGATCCGGGTGCCCGATGTTACCGAGTTACGCCGAGCTGCATTGTCTCTCCAACTTCACCTTCCTACGCGGTGCTTCGCATCCGCAAGAATTAGTCGAACGCGCCGCCCAGCTCGGCTATGCCGCCTTGGCTATTACCGATGAATGCTCTTTAGCCGGCGTGGTGCGCGCCCATGTCGCGGCGCGCGCGTTTCATCTCAAGCTGATTATCGGCAGCGAAATCCAATTGGCCGATGGCCCTAAATTAGTTTTGCTCGCGATGAATATGGCGGGCTATGGCAATTTATCCGAACTGATCACCCGTGCCCGCCGCGCGGCGGATAAAGGTCAATATCATTTGACTCGCGCCGATTTAGCGGAGCAGGGCGTGGGGGATTGTTTGGCTTTGCTGATTCCCGATGCCACTACCGAGCTAGCCGATGTGCTGTGGCTAAAAGAAATTTTTCCCCAGCGCACCTGGTTAGCCGTCGAACTCACGCGCGGTCCGAATGACGCGGCATATCTACAGCACATGCAGGCCTTAGGCGCGGCAGCCCAAGTGCCCTTAGTCGCGGCGGGCGATGTGCATATGCATATCCGTGCGCGGCATGCCTTGCAAGATGCGCTGAGCGCCATACGCTTAGGCAAACCGGTGGCGGAATTGGGCTTAGCCTTGCATCCCAATGGCGAGCGGCATCTGCGCGCCATAGGCCGTTTGGCGCATATTTATCCGCTGGAATTGCTGGCGGAAACGCTCAATATCGCGCAGCGCTGCACTTTTTCTTTGGATGAATTGCGCTATGAATATCCGGAAGAAATCATCGCACCGGGTGAAACACCGGCCAGCTATTTGCGCAAATTATCCTACGCCGGTTTAGCCATCCGCTATCCGCAAGGCGCGGCGGACTCGGTGCGTGCATTATTGGAAAAAGAATTAACGCTGATCGCCGATTTAAATTACGAAGCCTATTTTTTAACCGTCTACGACATCGTAAAATTCGCCCGCTCGCAAAATATCCTCTGCCAAGGTCGTGGCTCGGCGGCGAATTCCGTGGTGTGTTTTTGTTTAGGCATTACTGAAGTCGATCCCGCGCGCATGCAAGTTTTATTCGAGCGTTTTATTTCCAAGGAGCGCAACGAGCCGCCGGATATTGATGTCGATTTTGAACATCAGCGGCGCGAGGAAGTCATGCAATACGTCTTCGCCAAATACGGCCGCGAGCGCGCCGCCATCACCGGTGCGGTACATACCTATAGACCCAAGGGCGCGCTGCGTGATTTGGCCAAGGCCTTGGGTTTTTCGCTGGATCAAGCCGATAGTTTAGCTGGCGCCATGGCTTGGTGGGATCGCCGTGAGATTCAAGACGCGCGGCTACGCGAAGCCGGCTTCGATCCAGACAATATACAAGTCCAACGCTTAGTCAGCTTGACGCATGAATTGCTCGGCTTCCCTAGGCATTTATCGCAACACTCCGGCGGGTTTGTGATAGATAGACGGCGCTTGTCGCGCCTGGTGCCTATAGAAAATGCCGCCATGGTGGATCGCACGGTCATTCAATGGGATAAAGATGATCTCGACGCCTTGGGCTTGATGAAGGTTGATGTCTTAAGCCTGGGCATGTTGAGCGCGATACGCCGGACTTTGGATTTAATGACGCATTACTACGGCAGACCATGGCGCATGGCGGATATTCCCGCCGAAGACCCCGCGACTTACACCATGATTCAACACGCCGATACCTTGGGCGTATTTCAAATCGAATCGCGGGCGCAAATGAGTATGCTGCCGCGCTTAAAGCCCAGCTCTTATTACGACTTGGTGATAGAAGTCGCCATCGTGCGCCCCGGCCCGATCCAGGGCGGCATGGTGCATCCTTATTTGCGCAGGCGTGAAGGCTTAGAGCCGGTGACCTATCCTTCCGCCGCAGTGAAGGTGGTGTTGGAGCGCACGCTGGGCGTGTCGATTTTTCAGGAGCAGGTGATGCAGCTCGCCGTGGTCGCGGCCGGCTTCACGCCGGGTGAGGCCGATCAATTACGACGCGCGATGGCGGCCTGGAAGCGCAAAGGCGGCTTGGAGCCCTTCCGCGATAAGCTCATCGCCGGCATGTTGGCGCGTGGCTATAAAAGCGAATTCGCGGACGGAATTTTTAAGCAGATTTTAGGCTTCGGCGAATATGGTTTTCCGGAATCGCACGCGGCCAGCTTTGCGCTCTTGGCTTATGTCTCGGCCTGGTTGAAATGTCACGAGCCCGCGGCCTTCGCCTGCGCTTTATTAAACAGCCAACCTTTGGGTTTTTATTCCAATGCGGAAATCGTGCAAGACGTGAAACGTCACGGCGTCACCGTGTTGGCCGCCGATGTCTTGCACAGCGATTGGGAATGCAGCTTAGTCGGCGATGGCAAAGCCGCGCCGCAATTGCGCTTGGGGCTACTTATGGTGAAAGGTTTGAGCGAGGCGGTGGGGCAAGCCATCGTCGCCGCCCGTGCACAACAAATGTTTCGTGATATCGCCGATTTGGCGCAACGCGCGGGCTTGGATAAACGCGCTTTAAATGCACTCGCCGCCGCTGATGCCTTAGCGAGTTTAAGCGGGCATAGACGCGCGGCCTTATGGCAAACTTTAGGCATGGAAACGCCTACGCCTTTATTGCCGGATTTGCGCGCCGCGACTTTTAGCGATGTGCAGCCGTCCTTATTCCCCCCGACCGAGGGCGAAAACATCGTCGCCGATTATGCGCATCTGGGGCTGACTCTGCGCCGTCATCCCTTGGCTTTACTGCGGCCGCGCTTACGCCAAATGCGCTTGGCCTCATCGCAAGAAATCAAACAAGCCCGTCACGGCCAACTCATGCGCGCTGCGGGCTTGGTCACTTGCCGCCAGCGGCCGTCCACCAGCAGCGGCGTGACCTTTGTGACTTTGGAAGACGAAGACGGCTATATCAATGTCGTGATCTGGCGCGATCTCGCCGAGCGGCAGCGGCGCGCTTTATTGGGCGCGCGTTTGCTTGCCGTGTATGGAACGGTAGAACGGCAGGGCGAGATCATTCATTTAATTGCCGGGCGGCTGGTGGATCACAGCCGTTTACTCGGTGATTTGCAAATCAGTTCACATGATTTTCATTAGAGAATCTCTGGGAAAGCCCGCATGCCGTCAACCCCGAGGCACAAGGTTTAAGATAGTCCATTTCCGCACAACCCGCCAAGGGGGGGAACCAGGA
>CAZKHT010000030.1:0-12834 GCA_964552595.1 uncultured Burkholderiales bacterium | reverse complement strand
TGGAGCTCTCCCTCGAGCGCTACCTGCGCGGCGAACGGGTAGGCGCGCCAGGGCTCAGGGATGCGCTCGGGCGGGAGCTTTTGCCTGCGGGTGCGCCGGACTCTCGCACCGCGGGGGGGGCCGACGCGCGGCTGACGAACGACCGCTTCATTCAATATGCCGCGGAGCGAGAGCTCACAAAGTCCATTTCCCGCCATCCCGCGAAGGCGGGGATCCAGCAAGCAGGTCATTGCAGTAAATGAGTTCAGGCTTTGCGGGGACGACGGGCTTGTGCAGAGGTTTATAGACTTATTTTCATGGAGCAGAGCGCATGAAATACCATAGCGACACCGGGTCGTTTGCCTTTGTCGATGTCGAAACCAGCGGCGGCTCGGGCCGCGATGATCGCATTATCGAAATCGCGGTCATCACTTTGGATGAAGGCGTGGTGAATCGCTGGTCCACCTTAGTCGACCCAGATTGCGAGGTGCCTTTGTCCATACAAGCCCTGACCGGCATCACTAACGACATGCTGCGTGCCGCGCCCTCATTTCATAGCATCGCCACCGAAGTCGCCGAGCGTTTGCATGGGCGTTTATTCGTGGCCCACAACGCGCGCTTTGATTATGGTTTTGTGCGCGCTGAACTCGCCCGCTGCGGGATCACCTACAGCACGCGGCCGCTGTGTACCGTGCGTTTATCGCGCGCCTTGTTTCCATCGTATCGTGGGTTTAGTTTAGACGCGCTAATCAAACGCTACGATTTAAAAGTCAGCGCCCGACATAGAGCCTTGCCCGACGCCGAAGCCTTGCTGGATTTGCTGCGCATCTACGCCAAATTATTTGAGCCGGAAATTTTAGACAGCACCATACGCTCGCTGATCAAACAAGCGTCGCTGCCGCCACATCTAGGCAGCATTGTTTTGGAAGATATCCCGCAATGCGCAGGCGTGTATCGTTTCTACGGCACCAATGATTTGCCCCTGTACATAGGCAAATCGGTGAATCTGCGGCGGCGCATCTTGAGTCATTTCAGCGTGACCGCGAAACAAAAAAGCTCTACCCGCGTCGGCATGGAAACCCGGCGCATAGAATACGACACCAGCGCCGGCGATCTCTCCGCTAGCATCTTAGAGCTGCAACAAATCCACGCCCTACATCCCATACACAATCGCAAAGGCCGCAAAGCCGCCTGCGGCTATTTAGTGCGCTTGTCGCATACCTTGCCCATATTAGAAATCGTTCCCGCCGATGAAGTGCGCTCGCTGCGCGGGCAACAATGGTACGGCCCCTTCTTCAGCCCCGCGCGCGCGAAAAATCTACTCGTCGAACTCGCGAAGACCCATCGCCTGTGTTTGATCTTAATGGGCTTGGAAAAACGCAAACCGCCATGCTTCGGCCATCAACTCGGCGCTTGCGACGGCGCCTGTGTAGACCCCGCCAAAGGCGAACGCATGTATTTACGCCTCGCCTCAGCCCTGGCCGCCTATCGCATTCCCGCCTGGCCTTACGCCGGCATGCTACTCGTCCACGAACGCGACCCCGACAGCGGGCAAGAAGAAGCGCACGTGTTTTATGATTGGTGTCATGTGGGCCATGCGAAAACGGAAAGCGATTTAGCCGAGCTCACCGAGCGCGAACCGCAGACTGCGTTTAGAGCAGATATGTATTACTTACTGCAAAAAGCCATGCGTTTAAAATCGAACAAATTGCGGAAGGTGAAGGTGATTGCTGAGCCGGAGGTGAGGCTCATCGAGAGGGTGGCGCGGTCATTGTTTTAGCTAGTGAAGAAAATGTTGCGCACGCTAATCATTTCAAATAGGCAGCATCCACTGCACATGAAGTGATATCTAACGGAATCGCCTTCCAGTAAACATAGTTATCGCTTGTTATGTTTCCCATAGGATCGCGTCCTACGCTTCGTTTAAAAATATGCAGTTGAGAAGGAAAGTGCCCCGGGAAGGAGGCGATATAAAGCCTATTTTCCGTCGCGGCGATACAAGCATTGACTGAACCACCTAGAATTCCAGTTACATCAACCGACCCTTGGAGTCCACCATATAAATCATAAATTTGCAAAGTTAAACTTTCAGGCGCACCGTTCACATAATAAACACGATCTTTGGTCATTGCCACCTGCTGAGAGTAGATGTTCAATCCACTGATTGTTGCGATATTTGTGCCATCCTTCGTATAAATATAAAGGTATTCGTTTTGTGTAGTCGCGAAATGCGTATTGTTTGCGGCAATGCGAACATCGCCGCCTAAGAATTCGTAGTCAGGATTTGTTTGAACAATTGATTGTAAAACCCCCTGATGATCGAAAATATTCACTTGCACTTTTTCGTTGCGGTCGCCGTAGCTCTGGGTTAAAAATACATTCGTTTTATTGACCGCGATTCCATTCCCGGCGCCATCCATATGCGCACCAACAATCCCATTTATATCAAGCCATAGGCCGTCGGCTTTAAAGGAGGTTTGCAAACGTTGGAATACATCTGATTTGTATACTGCCAATCCGTCCGTATAAAACTCCGGCGGGATTGTAACAACTTGTGGACTTAAATCACCGTTCGGGCTCATCCTCGCCGTCAGACCGGAATTCGTATTTTGTAGGTAAAGATACGGCTCCCCGCCAATAACTTTTCCCACTACGGCGCCCACCGTAAGTCCTTCCGTCGCTTTCTCCTCGCCCATATCGCCATTGAACACGAGCATATATTGGCCAGGAAATTCTGTTACCGTCGGAGGCGTAAAAGTCAGATTGTCAATTTGGCTTATCGCCTCTATCGTACGGGCGGCCCAAGTAATATTCGGCGTGTCTCCCGCCACGGGATAACGGTTGCCATCGGCCGTGTCGTAGTAAAGCGTGAAATTCCCCTTCATTTGTTCATTGCCAAGATTCTGTAGAACATAGGCACCGGGATGAATGGGGTCGTCAATCAGATCTATTTGACCGCGAAAGAAATAGTTAAGAAGTCCTGCGGAGTAGGCAACTGCGCGTGGGGTCAACTGATCAGCCATCGCATCGTAATTTTTAGTGGTAAGCGTATAGATTGGCGTGCCCATTTTGGCCTCCATGCCGGAACTCCACATACTTTTCGTGGCAATGGGCACATTGGTAGCGGCGGGATTACCCAAACTATCAGGCAGTGAGGGCGCGACCAGATACTTCGATACTCCACTGGTGCCGCTCATGCTTATCGACCAAGTGAGTTGCTCAACGAGGGGAAAAGCCTTGGGATAAATGTAATTGGTATCATCGTAATTTTTTCCTATGGTAAAAAAACTACGGTTGGAATAGTCCGCCAATCCTTTGCGATCTAGTACCCAAGAATCCGTTTTCGACGATGAAAAATATGCGAGATAATTCGAGAGCTGAGGAATAGGGTAGCCCGTGGTGACCAGTCTTTTCGCGGGCAAAACCAGACCACTTGCCGTCCAGTAAACCTTCGCGTGCGAAACATCCTCTATATATTTCTCATATACGCTTTTGTCGCCGCCATAGGGAAGACCCGAGTGCGAGTCATTGCGGGTATGCTGTGGCTGCGCCATGTCCTGCACCAAGTGGACTACATCTCCCAATGCCCGAAAGGTGGTCGCCCAATAGGCCTTGCGCACATCGGCGGGCGATTTTCCAGAGACGGCGACCACTGCACCGTCCACCGTCCTTTGTGTCAAAGCACGATACATCGCCTCGCGCGCATCGAATACCGTGTAATGATTCAACCGACTGGTATTAGGCTGATTCGGTTGACTGAAAATATCCGTGCTACCCACTGCCCATTGGGGCGCCATCTCCCCGGACGCGATGGGAACATTTAGGCCACGTCTATTAATAGGATCAAAAAAATGATTTTTAACGCGAACGATGGAGTAGGGCAGGTCAGGATCGAGGAACCAAGGGTTGGGGCCGAAAGTATAATCGTCTTCCCGGATCGCGCCGCGCATGAGCCAGCCAGATATTGATAAGGGCTCACCTCCCAAATCACGGCTAATTATTTTCCCCTCGAACGTAGATGCCGAACGTTCACGTAATTTGCCGCTCGATATATCGAAATAAACTTCACCGAAAGGTTTTTCTCCGTCAGGTATCCCAGCGTCGATTCTGAACTGGATATTACTCAGAAGTGAACGTTGAAACGCAGCTTGCGTCATAGTCCCGTGAGTTGAAAGTTCATATGCATATGCAATTTCAGTGAGAGCTAATAGGATAGTTATAACAAATAAAAACCTAATTAATTTCATTTCAAATGATCCCGTAGAAATTGTTCGGTGCGTTTATCCATCTGGCCTTGAGATGAATCAATGTCTTCACTTAAGGCGTACGACGCTGCAATCTGTCTAAACCACTGAAGCTTTCCCTTCTGAATGCTTGTAGCAGCCTGGTCTCGCGCCTCAAAAAAAAGAGCCTCATAAAACGGGAAAGCATTTTTTCCAGATCTGCCTGCCGCGTTACAGTTATTCGCTTTCGCGACTTGCTCTAGGAAAGCAAATCGTTCCTCTCTAGTACCCTTAAATACCTCCATCAACTCAATCCCCCGCCGATAAGATTCCTGTTTAAAGTATTCAGGCGAACGGATATATCCGGGCTTATATACATTTAAGGTGACGTGTTTATCTCTTAACAAAGAAAACGGCGCCTCCTTAATTCGATACACGCCTTGCGCATCCGTCGTAGCGGTATCGACGTGATAGCACTGTGTTTGGCTATCCGCGCCGCCCATGGTTTGCCATCCTTCCCACAGGGCAATGACGATCACGCCGGCCAAAGGTTTATTCGTGCCCGCCTCTAGCACCCGGCCTTCCAACTTATTACCGGGGAGGGCACAAGCTGCTAGGGGCAGCAGAATCGAAATCAGAATAGTGAAAAAAGAGAATTTACGCATAGCAATCACCCGCATTCTGAAGGGCTGCCATACATGCCTTGCGCGCGTCAAACACAGTGTAATGATTCAACCGACTGGTGTTCGGTTGATTCGGTTGACTGAAAATATCCGTGCTACCCACCGCCCACTGCGGCGCCATCTCACCAGACACGAGGGGGGCGTTTAAGCCGCGTTTGTGTCTGGGATCAAAAAAATGATTTTTAACGCGAACGATGGAGTAGGGCAGGTCAGGATCGAGGAACCAAGGGTTGGGGCCGAAAGTATAATCGTCTTCCCGAATTGCGCCGCGCATGAGCCACGCGGGAAGAGTTAAAAGTTGATCGCGCTGTAAAGGTATAAATTGCGACTCAAATACGTTGGTCTCCCGGGTTCGGGTAATGGTGGTGCCGCCGTGAAGATCATAGTATTCGTTGCCGAAAGGGCTAAGGGAATTACTATCTATTCCCAGAGAATCGGCGAACTTAGCGCTATTCAAAATAGAACTTGTTATTGCCATCTGAGTTAGGCGAGCATGAGTGCCGAGTTCGTAGGCAATTGCTGGCATCGAACTGGTCACCGCAACACCAACAAGAAAAGCAAAACATATTTTAAAAATCATGGTCTCAACCCTTTTTTCTGTCCGCGCTCGATTCCCCGCTTCAACCCCTCTTTATAACCCAGCTCAATAATGTCGATATTTGTAAGCAAACCATTAGCCAAGCTCATCTGACGCTGCGAACGCGGTGTTCCATTTATTTCTGTGAACATTGCCCGATAAAGTTGTAAGAGACTTTTTTCACCCGCTTCAGGTTTACTACAAATTCGGATGTACTGTTCCATTTGTTCGAGTTAATTTAATCTCTCTTCACTGCTTCCTTTAAAGATTTTCATCAACTCAATCCCCCGCCGATAAGATTCTTGTTTGAAGTATTCAGGCGAACGGATATATCCGGGCTTATATACATTTAAGGTGACGTGTTTATCCCTTAGCAGAGAGAACGGTCCTTCTTTAATTCGATATACGCCCTGTGCATCGGTCGTCGCGGTGTCGACGTGATAGCACTGAGTTTGGCTATCCGCGCCGCCCATGGTTTGCCATCCTTCCCATAGGGCAATGACGATAACGCCGGCCAAAGGATTATTTGAGCCCGCCTCTAGCACACGGCCATCAAGTTTATTGCCGGGTAGGGCATAAGCGGATGACGATACTAGCCACAACCCGCCAAGTATGAAGCAATGAAACTTTAAAAGCGGGCTCACCTTACATCCCGTCTATGCGCCACACGCCGTCGTCACTACGTAAGAAATAAATTGGATATATCTCGGGTCCCGCAGGTACACCTCTTGTCACAAAAAATTCGGCGTACTCAGTCGAAATGGCGCCGTCTTGGAAGGTGCCTAAGCCGTTTACGACGGTCGAAAGGCTGGAACCCAGTGAAGTGAAAATGGCTCTATATTTTTCAACCACTGGGGGCATGATTACGCTGAGCGCCGCGTCGATATTTCCCGCGCGAAGATTGCCGAGCATGCCGTTGTAAGTCGCTCGCAAGCTGTCTGCTAATTCGCTATAACTTCGTACCACAATGGGAAGAGAACTCCGATAGATATTGCCAAGGTTGTCGGTTGCGGTAGCTCTAACTTGGTACACGCCTGGTGCTGTGTAGCCGACCGCGATGACTTCATCCGGGATAGTGCTTGAATAAAAGCCTTTGTTGCCTTGTAGGTCCCAATCTATTTTTACGATTGGGACAGTTAAACTACTGCTCAGCGCAAAGGATGTATTTAATGGTGCCAGTCCTTCTGTTGCAGTTGCGGTGATGGAGATAGGTTGCGTGCCATTACTTGTAATGTTTACTGACTTAGAAGCAGTAGCGCCGGTGGGACTGGTGGCCGTTACCGTTACGATATTGCTCCCTCCTTGAAGCGGAACGCGAGCAGAAAATTGCTTTCCGCTGATGGGGGAGGTATTGCCATTTACCGATATGCCGGTATTTGGCGGACCCGTAAATACACCGGTCACGGTTGCAAAGCTATCTGCCACAGTCACGTCGGCTGAAGGACTGGAAATGGTAACGCTTATAGGCTCTGGCTCATAGGTTAGATGTAAGGTGTAGGGCCGAATGTTCCCCGCCCGGTCTACCGCGCTCAAATTGATAACGTTAAGTCCAGGATTCAAGGTCAGCGACCAAGAAAAATTTTGTGTAGCAGGGTTGATCCCCACGCCACTCCAATTTTGTAAATCGGAAAAAATTACGGATGCTGCCGCATCGTCGACACTTCCTTTGATTGTGATATTTGGATTAGAGACTACCGTATTGTCGCTAGGCGTTATTGACGAAAAATTAGGTGCAACAGTATCGATGGTAAATGAATTGCTAAGGGAATATGACTGATGCCCAAACGCATCGACTGCATAGGCCGTAAATGCGGCAGGCCCATCAGGGAGTGGAACTACAGGCGTAAAATTTGCCTGATGGGTGGTGGGATTGAAAACGAATTGGGGCCCGACTTGTAGAGCATTCAAGGTCGCGGTTAAAGAATAGCCCGCAAAGTAACTGGGAACAAAATTGCATAATTGATTGTTGCAAAGGGCATCATAAGCCACCGTCAGCGGTGGTGCAGCATTATTAATCAAAGCATCTGCGGCAGGTTTTATTATCGACACGACCGGCGAAACTAAAAAAGCAGGAGTAATTAGCCCCTTTCCATTTATTGCCGGAAGATTTTTTTCAAATACACCATTCGCACTGAATCGACTTAAGAAGTTAGGGGAAAGGGCCCATAAGGACCGCGTCGTCGGATCAAAGCTAAGGGCGGTGACGCCGGTGATCTTAAGCGGTGCAAGGTCCAACCGGTACAGTAAGCCGCCATTCAAGTCCAAGTTATATAAAACGTCGTTCGCTACCAGCCATACCGTTCCGCTTTCCGGATTCAAAGTAAATGCTTGGATAGTTCCCGGTTGCGCATATACAACTGGTGGCGCTGCGGGCGAAGCGATATCCATTCGTGCCAAATACCATCGTTGGCTTGCCCAAATCTTGCCATTTATGCTATCAACCGCGAAGTTAATTCCCCCCCAATTTACGAAAACCTGATCCAGCTTATATGCCGCGATGAACGATCCGAACCGGTTGTAATGGCTAATTATTGATTTATCGAGTGTCCAAATTCCTTCATCTAGGGCTGATGCCAACCCATGCGCCGCCGCTATGGAATATTTGGCAAGTAGTATCCCTTGGCTTGATATATAAAGCATCTTTCTTCCATCGGAAAGCCACAAACTTTGATCGTAGGTATTAAGGCTCCCTTGAAATACGGTTGCTAAAGTCGGGTCAAGATCCCGTAGCGTTATCTGTCGTACCAGATTGCCGACATAATCAAGTTGGAAGAGATTTGTACCATCCAAAATCCAGGCACCGCAATCTGAGGCATTCATCGCCATTAAGCGCGACGCAGTGCTTGGCAGTGGCGAATTTACCGCGACCTCAGTAGTGTCTGTTTTTACTTGGTGGAAGGATAAGCTATTGTCTTGATACCAAACACAAGAGTAACTAGGTGGAGGCGGTGGAAATGTGATCGCGAAGATCGGATCGAACGGAAACAATAATAAACATAGCCCAACCAGCCGTTCGAATGCGCTCACGACTTTCTCCCCAAGTTTAGGACGTTCCGCTCAGACGTTTTAGAAGACGTCTTTATGCTTACGTCGTGAAAGCTATCGATTTTAAAGAGAACTGTCAATCCTTTATTTTTTTGGCACGGGTATTTAGACGTGTCAGGTTTTGTAACATCTGAATTGTCGGCCTTTCTCTCTCGTTGGGATTGCCATGTAGGCCGTGCGAAAAGAGAAAACGATTGATTTCACCGAGCTGACAAACTCGAAAGTGGATATGTCTCACCTGCTGCAAAGCCACGGGTTAAAATCGAAAAATTGCGGGAGTTGAAAGTGATTGCGGAGCATGCGATAAGGCTCAGGGAGAAAGTGGCAGGTTCATTGTTCTAGGGTAAATTGGCAAACTGTTATTTGCGTGAATCATGCCAAACAAATAAACCTTTACTTAGAGAAAAGTATGGCAACACTACCGATCATTTCAACTGTGCAAAATGCCTTGTTCATTATCTGGAGAAAACGTCTGCTACTTTCTCGGGCGCTCCTCGGCACTTCGCTGCTTTTGATCGGTTTAGACACCCTGCAAAATCATGTGCTGACAAATCCGGGCAGTTGGGTAGGAATAACTCTGTATTACCTCGCTTATGGGTTGATATTTACGCTTTTCGCTGTCACGTGTCACCGCGTCATACTGCTGCAAGAAGGTGAAGTACCAAACTTCGGCGTCTGGCGTTGGTCTTGGCGAGAAACGCGATTTTTTGGATGGACTCTTGTTGGTGGGATTTACTACATTTTAATTACAATATTGTTTGCGGCGTTAGCAGCGGTCGCGGCGATATTGGGAATGCTATTTGCCAACCCCTATCATGAAACCACAATCTACAAGTATGCAGTACTGGTTCCGGGTAGCTATGTTTTTGCCAGAATGATTGTCTTGCTCCCCGCGACCGCGATTGAGCAGCGGTACGATTTGAAGTGGGCGTGGAAGTTAACTGCTAATAATGGGTGGAGACTTGTTTTACTTGTCGTTCTTTTACCTGCCGTGTTCAGCATGATTTTTGATTCTATTCACCTTAAGTCTTATTGGGCTTTCGAAATTATTATCCGCGTGTTCGAATACGTCTTGGCGGCCATCGAGATCGCGGTATTGTCTGTTTCATTCCGTTTTTTAAGTAACTCGGTGAATTCCATCACGCAGACGCATACTTTGTTTCCTTCCCCGGAAAGAGATAAGCAGTGACAACGGCCATTGGTATTTTCTTTGTCGCTGCTGTGACCGCATTGGCAATTGTCTATCTATACATGAGCGCGTTTACATCATGGCACGTGGCCAAGTCCGATTATTTTGAGCCGGCACAGAAATATGCACAGTACGCGATTATTTGGCTCATTCCAATTATCGGTGCAGCGCTGGTGCTGCATATTCTTGCGCCGTGCATACGGCAACAGCGCGGTCCGGAATGGATACCCTGGGTTGATTATCTGCTTATTGCAAATTTCGTTTCTTCGGTAGACGCGGCTTCCGTGAATGCGACAGCAGATGTACGAGATGCCAGCCCAGATGCTTCGGTTTCCGATGGTGGTGTTAATAGTTAATTCCAAAAAATGGCCCATCTCCTTTGGCGCTACTTACCAACCCACTAAATTGCCTTTGTTTATTTTCCTTACTATAATTATAAATGTAAGGATAAAAGGGATTCCACAATGACTACCGATGCCACGCTAACCAGTAAAGGGCAAACGACTATACCCAAGGAAATTCGAGATAGCCTGGGGATGAAAGCCGGTGATCGCATGACGTTCACACTCATGCCAGACGCCACCGTGGTCATGCGGGTAAAGAATAAAAGTATCTCTGATTTGGCCGGCAAGTTGTATAAAAAAGGTCGTAAGCGCATGCCGATTGAACAACTGTCGCGCTGATGTTGGGGATAGATACCAATATTCTCGTGCGTTTTCTAGTTCAAGATGACAAAGCGCAATTTGATAAAGCGCGTAAGTTGATCAAACGTGAAGTCAGTGCCGGACGCCGCGTTTTTGTCAGTCAATTGGTTCTGCTCGAAACAGAATGGGTCCTGCGTAGTCGCTATGACATCAATAAAAATGAAATGATCGCGACCCTTTCTGGATTGCTGGACGCGACGGATCTCCAATTTGAGGATGAGGCCGCGATTGAGGAAGCGCTCTTTATTTGGAAAGATAACGCTGCCGAATTTGCAGACTGTTTGATTGGGACAAAAAATCGAAAATTGGGATGTAGCATGACGGCTACTTTCGATGCTAAGGCATCGAAACTGCCAAGTTTCGTAATCGTCTGACGGGCCGCATGTATCAGCTACCCATCTTTTTTCACTACTTTACATATTTTGAAATGCGCTCAAATGCCCATTTGTCTCGCGGCACTTGTTCGGTAGACTGCAAAATGTGGCACGCAATCTCATGTAGTAGAAGATGAATCAGGTATCTTAAATCGCTGTTTAGGGTAGTCACTTCGGTTTCAAAACCAAGGAATTCTAGCGCACCCTTACCACTCGCAATTGCCTCGTCAGATAGCACATCCAGCATGATGATGCGGCACGACCGGTGTTCGAAAGAGCATAGACATTTTGCTTGACGAGCGTATGACCTTTCTCCTATCCCATATGCCAGGCTGGCAGCTTGGACATCAGAGACGAGTTCTAATGTCTCGGGGGCGATCCCGTAATCGTTCAAGACGGTATTTAATAGCGGGCGATGGTCAGAGACAATGAGTGTCATTAAGTGTGCTTAACGTAATTGGGGATTCTTCACACCGAAACTGTCATCTCCAAAATCTCTAGCGCGACTGCATCCGCCACCTTATTCATATCCACTCCTACCGATAAAATCGAAGGCGCGGGTTACGAGGGGAAGGAAAGCGGCGGTTTCTTCGCATCCCAAAACTAAAAACCCCCATGCCACTGAGCAGTAAAGGAAAGGTGGCGGGCAATGGCACGGCCGCAACTCCGTTGATATTGGCGCCGCTGCCATAATCATAAGTGGAAGAGAATTTTATCGCGTAGCTGTCTGGTCCTAAGACATAACTGCCTGGTGTAGAAGCCACCAGGCTGCTCGTTATGGTATCTATCAATTGGAACGTATAAGGACTCGTAAGAATATTATCGATTAAGTCAATAGTAAAAGAAAAAGGAACGGGGGCGGCCGTCACACCCCCTGGTACTACAAAATTATACGTAGCGTCCAGTTTGTCACCAGGCGTAAATAAATCGGTGCTGGTGCTGCGTATCGGACTATAGGTATTGGTAAAGGGATCGTATATACCTTGGGTCCACGTCGCCGTGGCGCGCGAAGGTGGCTTACATCCCCTACCCGAGCAAACGGGCTGATAAGTCATGGTCCCTTGTTCCAAAGCAGAGATACTGAAGTTAAAACCATTCTGATCGAATCCCGCCGCATCCCCCGTGTAGTGTGGGATAAGCGCAGCTGTAAAATATAAATTGGTGATGGCGATATCGCGTTGGCTATTACCGAGTAGCAGCGTGGTCGGATCAAGCAAGCTAACGGATAGCGTCGTAGTGACGGCATTCGCGTGGGATACGATAAGGAGACTTAAAACGCAGACTAAACGACCCCAACTCATGAGCGCTTCTCGCATGTTTTTATCCTTAGGCTGGAGAGGGATATTATCGTAATCCCAACATCATAGTCGGGTCAATAGGCTGCCTTGTAGAGAGTACCAGCCAACATAGCCAGCGCCACTGCCTCCGCCACCTTAATGCCATCCACCCCCGCAGACAGTATTCCTCCCGCGTAACCCGCGCCTTCTCCCGCAGGATACAAGCCTCGAATATTCACGCTCTGAAAATTTTCTCCGCGCGGGATGCGTATGGGGGATGAGGTGCGGGTTTCGACGCCCGTGAGGAGCGCGTCATGCATCGCGAACCCTTTTATTTGTTTATCAAACATAGGTAGCGCTTCGCGTATCGCGATGATGGCGTAGTCGGGCAGCGCAGTACTAAGATCGCCTAGCTTCACACCGGGTGTGTAGGAAGGTAAGACGGCGCCAAATTCTGTTGACGCACGTCCCGCAAGAAAGTCGCCTACGCGTTGGCCTGGCGCGTGGTAGTCGCGGCCGCCTAATTCGAAAGCGCGCTCTTCCCACTGCCTTTGCAACGCGACCCCGGCAAGCGCGTCTCCAGGATAATCTTGCGGCGTGATGCCGACGACGATGCCGGCGTTGGCGTTACGTTCATTGCGCGAGTATTGGCTCATGCCATTGGTGACGACGCAGCCGGGCTCCGAGGCGGCGGCGACGACGGTACCGCCTGGGCACATGCAAAAGGTGTACACCGACGGGCCGGTGGTACAGTGATTCACCATCTTTTAATTGGCCGCCCCT
>CAZKHT010000029.1:16403-17345 GCA_964552595.1 uncultured Burkholderiales bacterium | reverse complement strand
TGATTGTGGACGGTGTGGCGTTTGCCAGATTGCTTGCTCCCCGGGGTTGGTCTCCATTGCGGGCCAGGTCGTCGTTGATCTTATACCGGCCGATAGCCTGCCGGTGAATACCCATTTCTTGTCTATTACCCTTCCGATTTTCGATCCTCCCCCGCTGGTCCGTATCTAATTTCGCATTCGTTCGCGTGCGTCCTCGCTATGCTGGGAACGCACTTGCAAGGCGGTTAATTCACCGCGTTTGTTCATTGAATGTTTTTTGAAAAGGATAGGACCATGTCAACCTTCAAACAGGTTTTTGCTCGCCCAGTCGCCTTATCTTTGTTGGCCCTAAGTGCCATGCAAAGCCATGCTCAGACCAACACCGAGACAGCACTTATTCCCGCGCCGGTTTATGAAAGCGCGTTTACCGGCTATCAAGCGCAACAAGACGCGCCTAAATTGCCTTGGCAAAGTCTGTTCAATGCCGATGGTAGTTTTGCGCAGAATAACGTTGTGGCGGCGCCCACCACCGCAGCGCCCTCTAGGGCGCAAGCGGTAGAAGTCACAGTGCGCAAACCCGCAGGCGGCCACGCAGGTCACAACGCTGGCCGCAGTGTCACCTTAGATACACCGGCCGTTACACCAACGCAGTTGGCACAAGCGGCCCCAGCAAAACCTGCCACAGCGGGCACCGCGGCAACCCCGGCGGCGGCCAGTCCGGCGGCGCCCGCTTCCGCAGTCGCGAGTGATACACGCGGCACCATTGAATCCATCAATAAAGCCGAAGGTAAGGTGAAACTCAAGCACGGGCCGATTCCGAAGTTCGATATGCCGGGCATGACCATGGTCTTCCGCGTGCAAGATCCTAAGCTTTTGGATCAAGTGAAAGTCGGCGACCAAGTGGGCGTGACCATGCAAATGACGGGTAGCGCTATCGTCATCACCGGCTTTCAGAAATAGGAG
>CAZKHT010000029.1:0-16393 GCA_964552595.1 uncultured Burkholderiales bacterium | reverse complement strand
TATGCGCGCGCAACGTACCTCTAGGCGCGCGCAGCGTTTAGGACTGGGGCTGCTATGCCTCAGTCTAGGCGCTTGCGCGACTTTTTCTTCTGACGGCGGCATGCGGCGCGTGACCCAAGAAACACAAGCGCGCTTGGGGGATAAGACCCTTATGCCTGCCGCCAGCCCCGGTACCGATACCCGTTCCGAGGTCGGCGCCAAACTGAAGCAAGCGCTGTCCGCCGAAGACGCGGTGCAAATCGCTTTGCTTAATAACGCAAACTTAAGAGCGCATTTGGGCGAACTTAAAATCGCCGAGGCGGATTTAGTGCAAGCCGGCCGGCTGAGTAATCCGGGCGTGATGTTTGGTCGCCTCACCCAAGCCGACAGCGTGTTAATAGAACGCAAATTCACGTTGGATATTTTAGGTTTATTCACCCTGCCGCTGCGCTATCAACTCGAAACGCGGCGATTTGAACAAGCGCAATTGCGTGCCGCTACGAATATCCTGCGTGTCGCAGCGGATACGCGGCGCGCTTATTTTCAAGCGCTGGCGGCGAAGCAAACCGTTGAATATTTAGTGCAAGCCCAAACCGCTGCCGAGGCGAGCGCGCAAATCGCGCAGCGTATGGCGCAAGTCGGTAACTTCAGCCGGCTGGATCAAATGCGTGAGCAGGTTTTTTACGCCGAGACCACCAGCCAATTGGCGCGTGCGAAACAAAATGCGGATGCAACACGCGAGCAATTGATCCGGTTATTGGGCCTGAGCGACGAAGCCAATACATTGCGACTGCCGGAAAGGTTGCCCGATTTGCCGAAAACCGCGCGCGCGCCCGAGGAAGTGGAAACCACCGCTTTGCGCCGGCGTCTGGACGTGCAAATGGCGAATCAGGAAATCACCGGTCTGGCAAAGTCTTTAAATCTCACCCGCGCCACGCGCTTTATCAGCGTACTGGATCTGAGTTATTTGCGTAATACGTCCAACGATGCGCCTAAACAAACAGGCTATGAAGTGGAGCTGCGCGTGCCGATTTTCGATTTGGGCGGCGCACAATTAGCGCGCTCTGAAGCGCGTTATATGCAAGCGGTCAACCGCGCTTCGGCAATCGCGGTCAATGCGCGGTCCGAGGCGCGTGAAGCCTATCTCACTTATCGCTCCAGCTTCGATTTGGCGCGGCATTATCGCGATGAAATCGTGCCCTTGCGTAAGCGCATCGCCGATGAGCAATTGCTGCGTTACAACGGCATGTTGATCAGCGTGTTTGAATTGGTGGCGGATGCGCGCGAACAGGTGCAAAGCATCAATAGCTACATTGATGCGCTCAAAAATTATTGGATTGCCGAGACTGACTTACAAGCCGCTTTAAGCGGGCCAGGCATGTCGGCACGAAAGGAAGAACTATGAACCGCAGGAATTTTTTAAGCAGCTCGGGGGCGGCGCTTTTAGGCGCGGCCTTGGTGAGCAAAGCCGGCGCGGCCAGCTTGCCGGAGGCGCCTTTAATGCAAGATGCGGTGACCCAGCCGCCTTTGATCCCGAATACCGGCCGCCCTTATCAGCCGGTGGTGACCTTAAATGGCTGGACCTTGCCATGGCGCATGAATAAAGGCTGGAAGGAATTCCATTTAATCGCCGAACCGGTGAAGCGAGAAATCGCGCCGGGCATGGTCGCGAATTTATGGGGCTATAACGGCCAATCGCCCGGCCCAACCTTGGAATGCGTGGAAGGCGACAAGCTCAGAATTTTCGTCACCAATAAATTACCCGAGCACACCACCATACATTGGCATGGGGTTTTGTTGCCCAATGGCATGGACGGCGTGGGCGGCTTAACACAACCGCACATTCAGTCAGGCAAAACCTATGTGTATGAGTTTGAAATGGGAAAGTCGGGGACTTTCATGTATCACCCACACGCCGATGAGATGTTGCAAATGGCCATGGGTATGATGGGCTTTATTGTTGTGCATCCAAAAAATCCTCGGCTGATGCCGGTAGACAGGGACTATGTATTTTTAATCAACGCTTATGACGTGGACCCCGGCAGCTATACACCCAAGGTCAATACCATGCTGGATTTTAATTTGTGGACTTGGAATAGCCGCGCTTTTCCCGGCATCGATCCTTTGGTGGCGCGCCTCAATGACAAGGTGCGCGTGCGCATGGGCAATCTCACCATGACCAATCATCCTATCCATCTGCATGGCACCACCTTCGAAGTCGCCGGTACCGATGGCGGCTGGGTGCCTAAGTCGGCGCGCTGGCCCGAGGTGACCGTCGATATCGCGGTCGGACAAATGCGCACCATAGAGTTCATCGCCGAGCGCCCCGGTGATTGGGCATTTCACTGCCACAAATCGCATCACACGATGAATGCGATGGGGCATACCGTGCCCACCATGATAGGCGTGGATCAACGCGGCTTGGCGAAGAAAATAAATAGCTTGGTGCCGGAATACATGGCCATGGGTGAGAAAGGCATGGCCGATATGGGCGAGATGGAGATGCCGCTGCCCGAAAACACACTACCCATGATGACTGGCAGCGGGCCTTATGGTCCTATCGAAATGGGCGGCATGTTCACCACGGTAAAAATTCGGGAAAACCTGGCGCGCAATGATTACCGCGATCCGGGTTGGTATAAAGCGCCGGCAGGCACCGTTGCTTACGAATACAAAACTTAATTTCTTTTTGGAGGCATCATGAAATATCTTAGGAAAAATCTTGGAAAATTAATATGCATTCTGAGCTTGGCCGCGACCGGCAACACGGTGTACGCCGACGCGAATCATGAACACAAAGACAAACCCAGCTTCGGTGTACCGGCAAAGGCAAAAGAGGTGCGCCGAGTGATTGCCATCGACATGAATGATCAGTTTCGCTACACCCCGGACAAGATCACGGTGAAACGCGGACAAGCCGTGAAATTAGCCGTGACCAATAGCGGCAAAATCAAACACGAATTGGTCTTAGGCACGATGGACGAGCTCAAGGAACACGCGGCCTTAATGCAAAAATTTCCCGGCATGGAGCACGACGAGCCATCTATGCTCAGCCTACCGCCCGGTGGCAAAGGTGAACTCAATTGGCGTTTCACTAAGCCCGGTAAATATTATTACGGCTGTTTATTGCCCGGGCATTTCGAGGCCGGGATGCTAGGCGAAGTAGTCGTTAAATAAACGGCGACAGAATGAGCAGAGATAGCGACGCCTTAACGTCGTTTATTCCTTGCATGATCACTAGGTCCACACCCTAATGCGCAACGCTGCGCCACTTCGCGCGGCAGGGCCGCACTGGCGCGTTGGCGCACATAGCCGCGGCCGAATTGCGCCGCGCGCTTAATCCGTAAACGAGCCTGCGCGCGCTTGTCACCGCGGGCGGCAAAAGTTTCGTGCTCCTTGGTCGCGGGATCGTAGTAGCCAATATAGCCGCCGGGATTCACGCCAAAGGACTGCAAGGGTCTGCCCTTATGCAGCCGCCCTAAAAAATCGTTGCGGCCGCCGGCTTGTTCTTCCGGCGTGAAGTACAAAGGTAAAACAAAATTGGCGACCTCGACTTTGTCGATATGATAAGTCTCGGATTGTACGGCGTCGCACATTTCGAACCAGTGGAACACTTCCCGATTGTGATCTTGAGGATGCGGTCCCTGTACCAATAAATTACCCTGCGCGTCGCCCAGGAGTTCCAGCGCCTCGTGGGAGAGGGTCACGGTCCAGGATTCTTTCAATTTTTTGCAGAGTTCAGTGAACACAAAGCCATAAGGAATACCGCGGAAATTGGCTTCGTGGTAGCCCAAGGCATCTTCCACATCGACTTCATCCCATAAATACAAAACCGCGTCGCCGCGCATATCCTCGAGTTGCTGTTTCTTCGGCTTGGCGCCTATGGCCCCTTCCAAGCGCAGGCTGGCGCCGAAGCTCCAGTAGGGCGCGAGTCCTCCGCGATCTGGCGGTTGATGGCGCGGATCGCGCATTGTAGCGTCTCATCATCCAGCGCCTTGGAGCGGTTTATCGTGGATATCAGCATGTCACCTCCTTGTCAGGGCCAAGCTTATACGCGCTGAACACGCTAAACCGCATTGCCCGCCTAGTCAATGTCATAAACACCCCTAAGCCAGATGAGCCGACGAAGCGCGGGAAATCGCGCTAAAATGGCGTTCCCCGCTATTAATATGTCACGCATGCCAGCTATCGTCCTTGCCACTTTAAACGCCCGCTATTACCACGCCGCGCTGGGCTTGCGCTATTTGGCGGCGAATATGGCGGAGATGACGCCACACACCCGCATTTTGGAATTTGTCATCCAACACAGTGCGACCGATGTCGTCGAGGCGATACTGGCCGAAGCGCCGCAAATCGTGGGCCTGGGTGTGTACATTTGGAATCTGGAAGAGACCACCCAGGTGGTCGCAACCCTGAAAAAAGTTGCGCCGCAGCTTATCGTCGTCTTAGGCGGGCCTGAGGTGAGTTATGAGTGGCAAGACCAGCCTATCGTAGCGATGGCGGACTATGTGATTACCGGTTGGGGCGACGTTAGTTTTCCGGCGCTGTGTCGGGCGATTTTAGACAATAAGCGTCCTCAAGAAAAAATCATTACCGGAGTGCAGCCCGAGTTATCCGCGATTAAATTGCCTTACGCTTTGTATAGTGACGAGGATATCGCGCATCGTTTGCTTTATGTGGAAGCCTCGCGCGGCTGCCCCTTCAAATGCGAATTTTGTTTGTCGGCCTTGGATAAAACCGCTTGGCCTTTCGATTTGGATTTATTTCTCGGCGAGATGGCCAAGTTGTATGATCGCGGCGCCCGCCAATTCAAATTTGTAGACCGCACTTTTAATCTCAATGTAAAAACCAGCGCGCGCATACTGGAATTTTTTCTGGAGCGCCTGGATGATAAATTATTCGTACATTTCGAAGTCATTCCCGATCATTTACCCGATAGCTTAAAGACTTTAATCGCGCGTTTTCCGGCCGGCTCTTTGCAATTTGAAATCGGCGTGCAGACTTTTAATCCCATGGTGCAGGCTTTGATCTCGCGTAAGCAAGATAACCAAAAAACCGAGGCCAATTTACGCTGGCTGCGCGCCAACAGTCACGCGCATCTGCATGTGGATTTAATAGTCGGCCTCCCCGGCGAAGATATCGCCAGCTTCGCGCAAGGCTTCGATAGGCTGATCGCGCTGCGTCCGCATGAGATTCAAGTCGGCATTTTAAAACGCCTGCGCGGCACCCCTATCGCGCGGCATACCGAAGACTATGATTTACGTTTTGCCCCCTATCCGCCTTATGCCTTGCTGTCCAATAGCAGCATCGATTTTGCCACCATGCAGCGCATGATACGCTTCGCCCGCTATTGGGATTTAATAGGCAATTCCGGTCGCTTCCGGCAGTCATTGATACCGCTGTTAGATACCCAACCCTTCGCGCGCTTTTTGGTCTTTTCCGATTGGCTATACGCTAAGACCCAACAAACCCATCAGATCGCCTTGGATCGTTTATTCGATTTACTGTATGTGGGGCTGACCGATGCACTGGGCGTAACCCCGACCGCGGCCTATGGAGCCTTGGCTTTGGATTACGCCCGCTGCGGCGCAAAGGGCGCCCCCGCGTTTTTGCAGCCCGCCACTTCCAATAAAGACAAATTACTCCGAACCAAGCTCGGGCATCAACCGCGGCGGCAGACGCGGCATTTAGCCAGCTAGTGCTGCACTGGATTCGCGACCCATGTTTTAGAAACCCCGCCGGGCAATAAATTTTTTAAAAAAAGCGGTAAATGCGGGAATAAAACGAGCGCATCAGGCGTCGTCAATAAGCTTAGCTTGCCAGCTGAGCTATACAGAAAAAATGATGGAAAAGTCTTCTTCGGCACGCCGCGTCTTGGCATCGAGAAAGATTATTGACGACGCTGTCATGGCGGCTTAGGCTAGTGGCCGCGCTTACCCACTATTTCAACGGAGGTAGTATGCATCGCACTTTACGATATGGCTCTCTCATTTGTATCGCGTTTTTAATCGCGGCCTGCGCGGAAACTCCACCTGCCACCAAAGCAAGCAGTCCGGCTCCCGAAGTCAAACCCGCTGCTTTGCTCGCTCCTCCGTTAGAACCTATCCCTCCAAAGAAAGATACCGATTTACGTTTGTTTTATAGCGACGGCCGCATACTCACCGGCGCGCCGGCGTTGGCGCGTATGCCCATTGATGCGCAGCTAACGATGTGGATCGCCGGCAATCAATTTTTTGCGATGGAAGAAGTCATCCATAGTTTTCAAAAAGCCAACCCGCAGGTGGGCAATGTAGCTGTAATAACTTTGCCGCCTGGCGTGGTAGTCAAAGCGATCAAAGCCGGTGGCTGGCTATACGAGGGTAAACCGTATCTCATGCAGCCAGATATTTATGCCTCGGTGGATTTAGGTCATTTGAAAGCCTTGAAAGCCGTGGGCAAGATGGAAGACTATTTCGTCTATACCCACAATCAAATTGAGTTGATGGTGGCTAAAGGTAATCCTAAAAACATACGCGGCATTGATGATTTGGGCCGAAGCGATGTACGCGTGATGCTACCCAATCCCATAGATGAAGGCATCATGACTTTTTACGCGAAAAAAGTGTTGATCCAGCATAAGCTGTGGGACAAATTATCCGGCGGTAAAGAATGCAAAGCCTGCGCCCCCGCGCCCAATGTTTGGTTCACCACCGTGCATCACCGAGAAATTCCCGACGCCTTGAAAGCCGTCACGACCGACGTCGGCATCGTCTGGGCCACCGAAACCAAGAATGCCTTGGATGAAGGCGCGCAAGTGGACAAAATTGTATTGCCGCCACAAGACAGTTTGATCAATGAAGTGTCTTACGCGATAGGCGTGTTGAAATATGCCGAACATCCCGCCGCCGCAAAACAATATTTGGAGTTTCTAAAATCCCCGGCGGGCCAGGCTGCGTACGCGAAATTCGGTTTCGTCAACGCGACTCCCGCTGATCTAAGCTTGAAACCTATTCCTTAAGCGGCGTTTGACGTGGTGCGCTCGCGCCACGTCAAATACAACACCGGCAGCAAGAATAGCGAAATCAGCGGCGCGCTCAGCATGCCGCCCACCAGCGGCGCCGCGATGCGCTTCATCATATCCGCGCCATCGCCCTGGCTAAACATAATAGGCAATAAACCCGCAACGATGACCGCGACAGTCATCATCTTGGGGCGTATCCGGGTGAGCGCGCCTTCTATCACCGCTTCGCGCAATTGGTGCGAAGACACCACGCCAGCCTGATGAGCGGCCAAGGCTTGATCTATGTAGAGCAGCATCACCACGCCAAACTCGGCGGCCAAACCCGCCAGCGCGATAAAACCCACCGCCACCGCTACCGAAAATTGATAGCCTAAAAGATACACCAGCCATAGCCCGCCCACTAAAGCGAAAGGCAGCACGCTTAAAATCAATAAGGCCTGGCTCAGGCGACGGAAATAGAGGTATAGCAGCATTAAGACCAGCAGCAAGGTGGCGGGTATGACCCAAGCCATTTGTTGTTTCGCATGCGCCAGGGCGGCATATTGCCCGGACCAGGCATAGGAATAGCCAGGGGCGAGTTTGAGATGTTGCGCAATGGCGCTTTCCGCTTGCGTGATATAGGCGCCCAAATCCCGCGTCGCTAAATCGATAAATACATAGCCCACCAAACGGCCGTTCTCGCTTTTAATTTCCGCTGGTCCGTCGACGACCGCGACTTTTGCCACGGCACTGACAGGCACTTGCATGCCAGTCGCGGTCGCCACCCGCGCTTCCGATAAAGCGCCTAGCGAATCGCGAAAGGCGCGCGGGTAGCGCAAATTCACAGAATAACGGTTGCGCCCATCATTAACGGTGGTGATGATTTCACCGCCTATCGCGGTCTCGGCCCAGGTTTTAATATCGCCTGCCGTCACACCGTAGCGCGCCGCTTTAAATCTATCGAGGGTAACGTCGATATAACTCCCGCCGCCGACGCGCTCAGCGAACACCGTGCGGGTGCCCGGCAAATCTTTGAGCGCGCTTTCGATTTGCTTAGCCGTGTTTTCTATCCCTGCTAAATCGGCGCCGCTGACTTTAATGCCCAGCACAGTGCGTATACCCGTTGCCAGCATGTCGATGCGCGTGCGTATGGGAAAGCCCCAGGCATTGGTTAAACCCGGTAGACGCACTTGCGCATCTAGCTTATGGATGACATCGTCTATGGTCACGCCGGCCGCCCAATCCTGGCGTGGCTTAAGGAGTATGGTGGTTTCCAACATCGACAAAGGCGCGGGATCGGTGGCGCTGTCGGCGCGCCCGGCTTTACCAAAAACTTGCGCGACTTCCGGGACGGCCAAAATCAAACGGTCGGTCAGCTGCAATAAATGTCCGGCCTCATCCAAGGAAATACCCGGCACCGTGGTGGGCATGTATAAAATATCGCCCTCGTTCAAGGGCGGCATAAATTCGCTGCCTAAATGCGTCAACGGCCAAGCACAACTCAATAAACACAGGAGCGCGATGCCCAAGGTTTTTTTGCGGTGCGCCAAAGCCCAGAGCAGGCGGGGCCGATACGCGAGACTCAGCCAACGATTTAAAGGATTGGCGTTTTCGCGGCGGATAGCGCCGCGTATGAAATAACCCATAAACACCGGCGTCAAAGTCACCGCGAGTAGGGCAGCGGCAGCCATGGCGTACGTTTTGGTATAGGCCAAGGGCGCGAATAATTTTCCTTCTTGTCCGCTTAAGGCAAACACCGGCAAAAAAGAAACCGTAATAATCAGCAAAGAAAAAAATAAGGCGGGTCCGACTTCCGTCGCCGCTAGTCTGGCCACTTGCCAATAATCAGGCTGGGGACCGGCGCGCTCTAAATGCTTATGCATGTTTTCTATCATGACGACCGCGGCGTCCACCATGGCGCCTATGGCAATAGCGATGCCTCCTAGGGACATGATATTGGCGTTGATGCCCTGCCATTGCATGAGCGCCAAAGCCGCGATTATGCCCATGGGCAAAGTCACAATGGCGACCAGCGCCGAACGGATATGAAACAAGAATGCTAAGCACACCAAGGCAACCACTAGGCTTTCGATGATTAATTTATCGCGCAGAGTATGCACGGCGCGCTGGATTAAATTCGAGCGGTCATAGGTCACGACCAGTTCCACGCCGCTGGGGAGGCCACTGCGTAAATACTGTAAGCGTTCCTTCACCGCGGCGACGGTGTTCAAGGCATTTTGCCCATAGCGCATCACCACTATGCCGCCAACGACCTCGCCCTCGCCATTGAAATCCGTTACGCCGCGCCGCGCTTCGGGGCCGATTTGTATATTCGCGACTTGAGCTAAACGCAAGGGATACCCCTGGGCATCTTGGCCTACGGGTATCTCGCGCAAATCGGCGATACCGTGCACATAGCCTTGCGCGCGCAGCATATATTCGCGTCGCGCCATTTCTATTACGCCTCCACCCCCCGCTTGATTCGCCGCTCGCACGGCATCGGCGACGCCTTGAAAGCTCAAGCCGTGTGCAGCCAGACGATTGGGATCCACCTCGATCTGGAATTGTTTGGCGGCGCCGCCTATGCTGGCGACTTCCGCGACGCCAGGCACGCTTTGCAACTCGGTTTTCAAGAAAAAATCTTGCAAGGCACGCAACTCATAGGTGTCGTGGCGACCGCTGCGATCGACTAAGGCATATTGAAAAATCCATCCGACGCTGGAGGCGTCCGCGCCGAGCACGGGATTCACCCCTGGCGGCAAACGCGCGGCGACGCGCGCACTGACTTCCAATACTCGGGAACGTGCCCAATAGGGATCGGTGCCTTCTTTAAAAATCAAATACACATAGGATTCGCCGAACATGGAGAAGCCGCGGACCGCTTGCAAACCCGGCACGGCAAGCAAGGCGGCGCTAAGGGGATAAGTGATTTGATCTTCAACTAATTGCGGCGGCTGACCCGGGTAAGGGGTTTTGAGGATGACTTGCACATCGGATAAATCGGGAATCGCATCTAGAGTGATTTGCCGCGCTGAAATAAGCGTGAGCAAAGACATCACGCCGCACAGCAGCAGCACCGGCAGACGATGCCGTATGGAATAGTCGATCAAGCGCGCGATCATAAATTGTGGGGAGGCGATTTCTCGCTTAGCTCGCGACGCCAGGGTCTATGGATAAGCCCATACGCCGACGATTTAACGAGAGGAAAAAACTCAAGGTTGCGCGCTGGCCATAGGCGTTTGCGCGCGCTGCGCCGTGTCGGCGATAGAGGCGGCGGCATCTAATAGGAATTGCCCATTGAGCGCGACTTGATCGCCCGCTTGCAAACCCTTCAGGACCGCGACCCGCTTATCCGTCTCTAGCCCGGTAACGACGTTGACAGGCTGGAAATGCCCCTTGCCCATCGCCCGCATTACCATATCGCCTTTACCGGTATGCAGAATCGCCTCTTTCGGAAGACTTAGCCAGGCTTGCGGCGCGACCGTGATATTCACCTCCGCATAACTGCCGACGGGTATTTTATTTTGCAAGCGAATTGGCACCCGTGTACGTAGGGTGCGGCTGTTAGGGTCCAGGGTTGGGCTAAATTCATTTATCTGCCCCTGGGTGACGCTGCCATCGTCGAAGCGCGCCGTGAATGTAGCGCCGGCGTGCAAGGCTTGAACTTGATCGGGATATAAGGCGATCTCCAGCCACGCTTGGGCATTATTCACGCAGCTGATGATTTCTGTCATGGCGTTAACAGCCATCCCCGCGCGGGCGCTCACCTCATTCACCACGCAAGCGCGTTGCGCGCGTACCGGCACGACGCTCAAAGCCTGGCGTTTTTGTTCCAAGGTATGCAACATGTCGTCGCTGAATCCCGCGTACTTCAAGCGCGCACGCAGACGCTGGCCGTCGCGTTGTATGGGTTGTAGCATGATTGCGGCTTGTTCTTCGCGTTGCTGTATATCTAATTCGGTTTGCTGGCTAACGGCGGCATCTTGGGTTTTGGCAAGCTCTCTTTCTTTTTGATTTTGCGCGCGCATACGCTCTTCATTCTTGCGATGCACCGCGAGACGCTTTATAAAATCCAGGTATTCGTTCTGGTGTTGCAGTAATTCCTCCGAATACAATTCATATAGGACTTCGCCCGCTGCTACGCGTTGCCCGGCGCGCGCCGCATGCAATTTAACCAGCACGCCTTCTATGGTAGGGGTCACGCGATACACCGCGCTATCATCGGATACCAATGTCCCATAGGTATGCGTGGTGGGGGCCAGATCTGCTTTCTCGACACTCGCGAGGCGCACGCCTAAGCGTTGCTGGGTAGCGCTATCGACTTCAATTTGACTAGACTCATCGGTATGAGGGGTGTTCGCTAAAACCAAATCCATGCCGCAAATCGGACAACTGCCTGGATGATCTTGAACAATGTGTGCGTGCATGGGGCACACATAAGTTTGTCGCGCCGAGGCGAGCATGCGCGCTTGCGGATGCGCTTGCACTCGCTGCGCGACCCAGTAACCCAGCCCTAGCGCAAATATCACCAGTACAGAAAGTAGGAGCGCGCGTTTCATTGCAAATTTCATGAGCGCTTACTGGACGGGGCCACGGTGTTGCATCGCCGCAGTGTTGCCGCTGCTTCCTCTGCCGCCTTGCCCACCCGCTTGCTTTAGCAGCGCCAGCACGGCTTTGGCATCTGCCACGATGGCCGCCTTGGACGCGTCATGCACCATGCTAAACCCCGCGTGCTGACTGGAGGCGGCGCTATTGTGGGGGAGCGCGGGTTCAGTATCTTGTAAATCTAAAGCCTGGCTGAGGCGGCGCTTGGCAATGTCTATGGGTGTCATACCATCCGCGCGCACTGCATTGATGTTCGCTCCCGCTTCGATTAAGGCTTTCACCATTGCAGGGTTACCTTGCACCACCGCATAAGTCAGCGCGGTGTTGTCCCAAGTGCCTTTGGCTTCCAATTTAGGAAAGAAATTAAGCACCTCTGTGACATTGTTTGCGTCCCGGCTATGCACCGCGCGCATTAAAACCGTAATGCCTTCGCGATCCGCCGCATTGACGTCAGCGCCTTTCTCCAACAAGAAATGCACCATTTCTCGACTGACATCCGGCGCGATTAGGAGCGGTGTCAATCCCCAAGGCGGCTGTTTAGCGTTTAGGTTTGCGCCTTGTAGAATGAGGCCATTTGCGGCGGGGACGTTACCCGTACTGACTGCTTCGAATAAAATTTTGTCTAGCTGAGTAGGCGTAGGTGCCTCGGCACTGCTGGCCACTTGCACGGAGAGCGACAGACAGCAGCAAAAAAAACTGACCATCCATTTAAAGCTGCACATGGATAAACCTCTTGGCGTCAAATAAAGAAAGGCCGCGCAAGCGCGGCCGGTCTTTTAGGCTACTTTCACCACAGAACCAATACTGCCGATTTGCGCTAAGGTGCCGCTTGCCGCACGATAATTATAAAAAACCACATTGATCGGAAACGTGCCGGTTGCGGTAGGCGTAAACATAAATTCGTACCGCTCCGCCGCCGTCATGGTCACCGATGATCCTGCCGCTAAGGTCACCGCCGTTGCGTAGGGCCGGCCATCTTCTGCAATAATTTTAATCGGTCCTAAACCCGGATCAAATGTTACTTTTTGCGGAACATAGGCTGCGGCAATATAGCGCAGCAAGGTCGTTTGGCCTTTAGTCATGCTAATCGCGACACTGGGATCGGTCTTGGTTAAATCCGCGCCTATGCCATTGATGCAAAATATCGTCGGATTGAAATCATTGAAGCCGGCGTCGCCCCCGCATAAAGCCGCGTCCCAAGGTTTGCAGTGCCAGGTATTGTCGATATCGTCCACTGCCCATATTGCTTCCACCTGGTAAGCGGGGCCGCCGGCGAAGGCTGTGCCTGGGCCGGTTGGCGGATCGATAATCAGCGCCCCATACATACCCATCTCCACATGCAGCACGGTGTTGACGTGGCAATGGTAAAAATACGTACCCGCTTGGTAAGCTTTCCATTGATATGTGTACTGGCCTTGCACGTCGAAAGAGTAGTGACCGACACCGTCGTTAAAAGCGCTGGGTTCAATACCATGATGATGAATAGTGTGCACACCCATCATCACATTCAGCACAGTGTGCACGATGTCGCCTTGGTTCACGCGTATTAGCGGCGCAGGAAACCGTTGCGGCGCCATGCCCCCCATATTGCCATCGGTGAAGCCGAATATATTAACGTTGGTACCATTGATAACTTGGTTCGCGCCCATAAAGGTCGCGCGATTGAAGGTTTTATTCGCGGTTACGAGACCGGGGGTGGCGGGTGCTGCTGGATTGAGACCGCAATTTCCTTGTACGCCTACAGTGCATGCCATATTGATCGCTCCTGAAATCGGTGGATGTCTTTGCTATTGGGTCGCCGCAACTTAGGGCAACAAAGCAACTGCTTTTTGTAGATCGGATTCCGTTGCCGGCGGCGCGCCATATGTAATCTTGGTATGCAAGCCATGGGGATAGAGACCACCCCCGGCTGTCTGCGACATCTCCGAATGGCAATGCATGGGATAGGTTTGTGTTCCTGTGGCGACCGGATAAGCATCCGGCGGCGCCTTGAATGGAAAGCGCACGTCTTTCACATCCAGTGGGAACATGGATACGACGTCCTTGATTCTGCCTGTCGCGCTATTGACGCCGTTAGCGGAAATAATATTGACGTGATTCGCGTGAAAATGCGGTGAATGCACCATACCGCCCGCGTTTAATATGCGCACTAAACAGGCCTCGTCATAATTTCCGGCCAGTTCCGTGTTGCTTTCTTCCGTGCTCTGGAAGCTATTTCCGTTGAGCAAAAAATAGCGTGGTTTAAAAGAGGTCGATGCGATACTTGATACATAAGCATCCCCATTGGTTTTTACCAAGTTCGCCCATGCGGTGTCGACATTGCTAATCACCCAACGATATTGCCGGACAAAAGTCGGTGCACCAGTGAAAGATTGATTTTTGATTCCCGCAGGCATGACGATAAGGGCACCATGCAGACCCATGATGCGATTGACGCCGTTATTCTGATCGTCATAGTAAAGATAGGAGCCGGGTGCGGGCGCGCTAAAGGATAAAGATTGGGTTTGGCCTGCGGGTACGGTCAACGTGACGCTGGTGCGGCCCACCACAAACTTCACCGGCGTGGCGAAGGTGTTTTTCAACATGAGCTGTATGGTATCGCCGGCCTGGCAGACAATCAGCGGCACCGGCAACATAGGCCGGGTGGTAGAGCTGAAGGGAAACAGTTGAGGGGTGGTGCCGTCGACCAGCGTGACGGTGCCCTTGGTCGCGGTCAGATTCACGGTGTAGGTCGCTGCCTCGGAACGTTCCGCCCAGCTCATCAGACCCGAGCCGGTGGCGACGCTCACCAGGCCCGCGCTGCCTACTTTTAAAAATTCACGCCTTTCCATGCTTCTCTCTCCTCTGGCTTAAGGTTGCTTCGTTTGATCTCGCGCAAGTCAAGCCCATGCGGCACCGCGAGGCTTGCATTCAACTGTTTAACAGGAGACGAAAGAGAAGTGAAAAAGGAACTTGCCAATGAATTTGCCGCGCTTACGAAAAGATTCGAGCCACAGTCGATTCTGCTTACAGCCTTATTCCAAGCATCGTGCACTTCGCTCTCCAGATTCTTATTCGGGCGAACTTGGGTGGGTCGCCACGTTAGTGCTTCCGTTTTTCTTAGGTAGAAGATTTCGCCTAATGAAAAAGATTTTATGTACTAATTTTTTCTAGACTCTACGCCCGAAAAATATTTTTTGGCAAGCGGAGATTTCGAATAAAGCGGGGAGAAATGCCGATGGCGTAGGGGTAAAACGCCGAAAGAAAAAAACGAATTGCTAGTGCGCCAAGGGCTTAGCTGGTCGCGCAATGACGTTGACGTAGTAGCCGCCTAAACCTTGCAAGACTCGCATTTGTTTACCGTCACGCAGCAATTGTTCGAATTCATTGGCGAGTAAAGGATGGCTAAAAGAGAAACCCTGTATTTCGTTACAGCCCTGAGCGCGCAGGAAGGCTAATTGCTCATCGTTCTCCACGCCTTCGGCGAGCACGTTTAAATGCAAGCTTGCGGCCATGGCGATAATCGCCGAGGCGATGGCTTTGGCATCGGGGTCGGTATCAATGTCGCGGACAAACGATTGATCGATTTTTAAAGTGTCTATGGGCAGGCGTTTGAGATAAGACAAGGACGAATAGCCGGTACCGAAATCATCGATGGAAATATGCACGCCTAAATTGCGCAAACGGGTCAGCGTGACAATATTGGTTTGATTGTGTTCCAGCAATAAATCTTCGGTGATTTCCAGCTCTAAAAACGCGGGCGACAATTGGCATTGTTCCAGCGTGCGCAAAACGGCATCGGCTAAATCTTTCTGGATGAATTGCCGCACCGATAAATTCACCGCCATGCGTATAGGACTGAGACCCATGGCTTGCCAGGCATGATTTTGAGCGCACGCTTGTTTCAATACCCACTCGCCCACCGGAATAATCATCCCGGTTTCTTCCAATATGGGGATGAATTCCGCTGGCGGGACCAGACCCATATCCGGATGGCGCCAGCGCAATAAGGCTTCGGCGCCTATGACACGGCCGGAAAATAAATCCACGCGCGGCTGATAGTACAAAGCGAATTCGCCTCTATCCAAAGCGCGGCGTAGCGAGCTCTCTAACATTAGCCGGGCGCGCGCCTTCACATTCATATCGGCGACATAGAACTGATAATTATTGCGGCCATATTCTTTGGCGCGATACATGGCGGAATCCGCGTTGCGCAATAAATTGTCGGCGTTCTCATCGTCGTTGGGATACAGCGTGATACCAACGCTAACGCTGATGAAAACTTCGTGACCGTATAAATTGAAAGGCTGGGAAAGCGTGTCCAGGATTTTTTGCGCGACCACGGCGGCGTCTTGGACTTCGATAATGTCATCCACGATCACCGTGAACTCGTCCCCGCCTAAGCGCGCCACGGTGTCGCAGTCGCGCACGCAACTGCGTAGCCGCTCCGAGGCGATTTTTAATAATTGGTCGCCGACATTGTGGCCCAGCGTATCGTTAATCGCTTTAAAGCGATCAAGATCCAGAAACAGCACCGCCAATTTTTGATGATAGCGATCTGCCTGCGCCATCGCGTGGGTGAGACGATCTCGAAATAAAGCGCGATTCGGTAAACCGGTCAAGGCATCGTGGTGCGCCATATGCCGTATGCTCAGCTCCACCCGCTTACGTTCTTCCAAGTCGCGTTGCAATCTATCATTGGCGGATTTCAATTCACCGGTACGCTGCAAAACCTGCGCTTCCAATAATTCGTTTGCTTGCGTGAGATCTTGTTGTGCGCGACGTATTTCGTTGACTAAGGGTAGCCAATGCCAGAAACCCAAAGCCACGAGGACGATACCCAAGGTCCAT
>CAZKHT010000028.1:0-17399 GCA_964552595.1 uncultured Burkholderiales bacterium | reverse complement strand
TAGCGAAGGATGAATATTGATTAAGCGCCGCGCATAGTGCTCGACAAAGTCTGCGCTGAAAATTCGCATGAAGCCGGCCAATACCACCAGGTCTGGTGTATAGGCATCGATAGTGCGCATCAGTTCCATATCGAACAAGGCGCGGGTGTCGAAGCGAGTATGGTCAACCACCGCGGTGGGAATGCCTTGGGCGCGCGCGTAAGCCAAGCCTTCGGCCTGGCTATCGTTGCTGATAATGGCGGCGATACGCAAAGGCAATGCCGCATCGACGATGGCGCGCATATTACTGCCGCGACCGGAGATCAAAATGACGATAGCTTTCATGGCCGGCTACTGAATGACAGTGCCTGCCTCGTTCGGCGCACGGTTACGGATTTCACCGATGCGATACACGGTTTCCCCGGCGTCTTCCAGTAAAGTGATGGCGCGCGCCGCGTCCGCTGCGGCGACGATGACTACCATGCCTATGCCGCAGTTAAAGGTGCGATACATTTCTTGCTGCGCGATGGCGCCCTGCTGTTGCAACCATAGAAATAGCGCGGGCATGCTCCAGCTTTGAGCGTCCAGCGCAGCCGTGAGTGTGTCGGGCAAAATGCGTGGAATATTTTCCAGTAAGCCGCCGCCGGTAATATGTGCCATGCCTTTTACCGGCAAGGTTTGCATTAGGCGCAATAAGGGTTTGACGTATATGCGCGTGGGTTCCAGCAAAACCGCGCCCAAGGTGCGGCCATCGAAGGGTGCGTTCAAATCGGCTAGGCTGACTTCGATAATTTTTCGGATCAAGGAATAACCGTTGGAATGCGCGCCGCTGGAGGCCAAGCCCAAGACCGCGTCGCCCGCGCAAATCGTACTGCCATTGATGATCTTGGCTTTTTCCACCGCGCCGACCGCGAAGCCCGCCAGGTCATATTCGCCGGGAGGATACATCCCGGGCATCTCCGCGGTTTCGCCTCCGATAAGCGCGCATCCCGCGCGTTCGCAACCGAGGGCAATACCTTGAACCACGGCGGCCGCGACCTCGACTTCGAGTTTTCCGCAGGCGAAATAATCCAAAAAGAATAAGGGCTCCGCGCCTTGTACCAAGATATCGTTCACGCTCATCGCTACCAGGTCTATGCCAACGCTGTCGTGTTTATTCAGCTCGAAGGCGAGCTTGAGCTTGGTGCCTACGCCGTCGGTGCCGGAGACCAGCACCGGTTCCTGATATTTGTTCGAGATATCGAATAAAGCGCCGAAGCCGCCTATGCCGCCCAATACCTCGGGGCGCAAAGTGCGTTTAGCGAAGGGCTTGATGTTTTCAACCAGCGCATCGCCGGCGTCTATGTCCACGCCCGCATCGCGATAGCTTAGGGGAGTAGGTGCGGAAGGGGTTTGTGCCAAAGGTCGTTCTCGCTATTTGAGTTATGCGGTAGAGTAGCCAGCTCTGCATTTTACCCCAAGGCCGGCATCGACCGGTGGCATTGCATGAAGCAACTCGTTTTAAACCTCGCCGCCATCCCCCAACCCAGTTTGGAAAATTTCGTTGCCGGGCCGAATGCTGAAGTCCTGAGTTTGTTGCGTGCGGCCTTGCGCGGGGAGAGCACGGAACGCTTGATTTACTTGTGGGGAGGCACGGGCTGCGGCAAGACTCATTTACTACGGGCTTTTACCCACGCTGCCTTGGTCCAAGGTTTGCGCTGCCTCGCCGCCAGCGCGCCGGATATTTGGCCGGAACAAGAAACGCTGCGCTATGACATTTTGGTATTGGACACGGTCCAAGGCTTAGATGCGCCAGGCCAGCAAACTCTATTCAACATCCTCAATCAATTGCGCAGCGGCACGGGGTTTTTATTGGTCTCCGGGCCCTATGCGCCGACGCATTTAAATATCCGTTCCGATTTAAGCAGCCGCCTCGCCCAGGGTTTGGTGTTGCAAGTAAAATGTCTTTCCGACGAAGATAAAGCCGCGGCCTTAATGAGCCACGCCCGCACCCGCGGCTTCACCTTACCGCGCGATGTGGCGAGTTATTTACTCAAGAAGTGGAAGCGGGACTTGCCATCTTTAATGGCGGTCTTGGATGCCTTGGATCGTTATTCCTTGGAACTCAAGCGGCCGATTACCGTGCCCCTGGCGCGCGAAGCCCTGGCTTTGCTGTCGCAAGACGAGGAGGGCCGAGCCGGCTAAGGTGCTCACACCAATGGATGTGAATTAGGCTTCAGCCGGCTTGGCGGCTTCGTCGGCGGCGATCTCCGCCCGCACTTGATCCATATCCAGTTCGCGCGCCTTGGTGACGATTTCTTCCAAGGCCGCGCCGGGCACCGCGCCGGATTGAGAAAATATAATAATTTTCTCGCGGAAGACCATCAAAGTCGGGATAGAGCGAATTTGAAAATAGCCCGCGAGTTCTTGTTCTTCTTCGGTGTTCACTTTCGCGAAAACGACATCCGGAAATTTTTCGGAGATCTCTTCGTACACCGGGGCAAAGCCTTTGCACGGCCCACACCAGGGCGCCCAAAAATCTAAAATCACGAGATCGTTCTCGAGTACGGTTTGCTCGAAATTGTCCTTGTTTAAGTCGCGTGTGGCCATGTCCTTCTCCGAAAAAAGATGCAGCAGATCATTGATGAGGCGGCGACGATAGCAGAGTTCAAAGTCTACAGCCAGTTCGCTATAGCGCGAGGTCGGTTTCTTCCTGAGGCGCCGCTTCGCGTTGCTGCAAAGACCACATATGCGCGTACATGCCATTTTTTTCCAGCAACTCTTTGTGCGTGCCGGTTTCGACAATGCGGCCGTGATCCAAAACCAGGATGCGATCGGCATCGATAACGGTGGACAGACGGTGCGCGATGATTAAGGTCGTGCGGTTTTCCGAAATTTGTTTTAACTCTGCTTGGATATTCTTTTCCGATTTCGAATCCAGGGCCGAGGTCGCTTCGTCGAAAATCAAAATATGCGGATTTTTCAGAATGGCACGGGCAATGGCCACGCGTTGCTTTTCGCCGCCAGATAATTTTAGGCCGCGCTCACCCACCATGCTTTCATACTTGTCTGGCAAGCTATTGATGAAGTCATGAATGTGCGCATGTTTCGCGGCCTGCATAATCTCCTCGCGCGTGGCGTCCGGGCGGCCATAGGCAATGTTGTAATAAATGGTGTCGTTAAACAAAACCGTGTCTTGCGGCACGATGCCAATAGCCGCGCGCAAAGAGGCTTGAGAAACTTCGCGTATATCTTGGCCATCAATCAAAATCCGCCCTTGGCTGACATCATAAAATCGAAACAATAATCGCGATAAGGTGGATTTGCCGGCGCCGCTGGCGCCCACTACCGCGAGTGTGCGCCCCGCCGGAATCTCAAAACTCATATCGAAAAGAATTTGCCGTTTTTCATCATAGTGAAAGTCCACGTGCTCGAAGCGTATCACCCCGCCGCTGACGTGGAGGGGCGCCGCATTCGGTTTATCTTCCACCTCGGTATGGATTTCCAGCAAGGTGAACATCTTCTCCATGTCCGCCAGCGAGTGTTTGATTTCGCGATACACAAAGCCTAAAAAATGCAGCGGCAAATACAGCTGTATCATGTAAGCATTGACTAAAACCAGGTCGCCTATGGTCATGGTTTTTTGCGTCACATGATGGGCGGCGAGAAACATCAAGACCGTCACCCCGGCGGCGACGATAAAGCTTTGTCCCGCGTTCAAGGCCGCCAAGGAGGTTTGATTGCGCACGGCGGCCTCTTCCCACACACCTAGGCTGTCGTCGTAACGCCTGGCCTCGAAGCCCTCGTTGCTAAAGTATTTCACCGTCTCGTAATTAATCAGGCTATCAATGGCGCGGGTGTTTGCCTTGGAATCCATATCGTTCATGGTGCGTCTAAACACCATGCGCCATTCGGTGATAAAAAAGGTAAAGGATAAACAATGGACACGACGGCTAACAGGTAAAATGGCGAACTCGGGGTACTATTTGACCAAGAGTATGGCCGCAACCAAAGCGATTTCAACGAAATTGGGCAAAATATTGAACAGCATGAAATTCAATAGAAGGCCTATCCCGCGAGTGCCGCGTTCTATATCGCGCGAAACGCCCCCGGTATGCCGCTCCAGATGAAAGCGCAGGGAAAGGGCATGCAAATGACTGAATACTTTGAGCGCTACCCGGCGGATCGCGCGCTGTGTGACGCGGGCAAATACCGCGTCCCGCAATTCCCCGAATAAGGTGCTGGCAAAGCGCAGCACACCATAGCCGACCAAGAGTATGACCGGCAGCAACAATAAGGCGTTGGCGTGGTTTAATTTGTCCACAATGTCTTTAAAGACTAAGGGAACGGCGACATTGGCCAGCTTGGCCAAAATCAGCAGCGTCATCGCCAATGCCGCGCGGCCTCGGAATTCCCACAAGTACGGCAATAAAGTCCGTATGGTTTTCCAGTCGTTGCGCTGGGTGGGGGCGGGTCCGTAGTGGGTGGTGCGCATGTCGGGATTTAGTCGCAGATGGCCGGCAGGCGCCAGCTTCAGATCAGGCAAGGTTAAGGCGCGTAACCTTAACATACGGGGAAATAAGCGTCTACGCGCGTTTCCAGAGCCCCGAGGAAAAGTGGGAATAGTTTTTGCTATTTTACTAGACTAGGTGAGGAACCTGGGAGGCTAAAGTCGGGATAGCTTCAGTCGTTAAATCAAATGGCATAGACATGTTTGAGGCGTAGTTCACGCCCGCCAATTTGGCTTACAATTGATAGCGTCTGCGAGTGCTTCCTACTACGACTCAAGCATGGGACAAATAAGCATGGCATTTTTAGATGAGCTGAAAAAAGAGGCGGAAGCCCAAAAACAACAAGAACAAATTCAAACGCAAACTAAGCTTGCGGCGGTTAGTCAGAACTTTCTCTTAGTCCAAACCAAATTTAAAGACATTCACAATTATCTTTTAGAGCTGGTGAATCAGCTGAATGTTTTAAACCTGGAGTTGCTGCGGCCTTACTACATCGAAGGCTTCGGCATGATAGAGGACTATCGCCCTCGCGATTACGCCCTAAGTGTGGATTCCATACGCATCGGCCAAAAAGACTATGCGAATACCTTGGTCCTGCGCTACAAATGCTGGACTGAAAAAAATATAGAAATCGAGCGCACGGTGCCCGCGCAAATTGACAACCTGAAAGACTATCTCTGGCAGAATAATCTCAAATATCAGTGCACCGAATATAAAAACGATAGAGGCTTAGTCGCGCGCGCCGTGTTCAATGTCGCCAGCGAGATTCCCGTCACTCTGAGGTTCACGGCGGATTTCGAAAATGCCAAAATTTTTCTGCAAATGAAAAATTTTAACGGGCTCACCGTCAGCGAGTTTACCTATGAAGCCAATGAGATTACGGCTCAGTTATTAGATGAACTGGCCAAATATTTAATCGACAAACCCAATGGTTTTCGAGAGCTGGGACAGCATCAACAAAGCATGCGGGAGCTTACTCGCCAGGCGCGCCAGCATAAGGAAGTGAGTTATCCGCAAAGTGCTGCCGCACCCGAGGAAAACGATAGCGAAGCGGTGCGGGGCGGCTTTTTCGGTCGCCTTAAATCTATTCTGAATTAATTTTCGAAATTATTAATTAAGCATTCAGCGCGAATTTTTGCGCTACACTCGCCGCCATGGACCTTACGCAATTCTTTCAATTGATGGCGGAAAAACGCGCGTCAGATTTGTTTTTCTCCGCCGGCGCCCCTGTCTATATCAAGATTGAAGGCGAGATACGGCCTATCAATCAGCAAATTCTGGATCACAATGTCGTCCGCTCCATCGCTTATGCGATGATGTCGCCGGAACAAATCAAAGCCTTTGAAACGCAGTTGGAGATGAATTTCGGCATGTCGGTGCCGAACGTGGGGCGATTCAGGGTCAATGTATTCCGCCAGCGTGGCTCCGTAGCCATCGTCGTTCGCTATATCACGGATATCGTGCCGACCGTAGAAAGCTTGGATTTGCCGCCGATATTGAGCGAATTGGTGATGCACAAACGAGGCTTGATTTTAGTCGTGGGTGCGACGGGTTCCGGCAAATCGACCTCGCTGGCGGCGATGATAGACCATCGCAATCGCCATTCGAATAGCCACATTCTGGCCATCGAAGATCCTATAGAGTTTATCCATCGGCATCAGCGCTCCATCGTCAATCAGCGCGAAGTGGGTATCGATACCCACTCTTATGCGACCGCCTTGGTGAATGCCTTGCGCGAAGCGCCGGATGTCTTGCTCATAGGTGAAATCCGCGAGCAAGAAACCATGCGCCAGGCCCTTATTTACACCCAGACGGGTCACCTTTGCTTGGCGACGTTGCATGCCAACAATGCATACCACGCCTTAAACCGCATCGTGAGCTTATTTCCGGCGGAAGCGCAGGAAGGCCTGCTCCTCGATTTAGCGCTCAGCCTGCGCGCGGTGATTTCGCAGCGCCTGGTGCGGGGCGTGGATGGCAAACGCTGCGCCGCGGTTGAAGTCTTGATTAATAATTTACACATCAGCGAGCTTATCCAGCGGCGCGAGGTCGATAAAATCAAGGACGCCATGGAGCAGTCCATGGTGGAAGGGTCTCAGACCTTCGAAGAATCTCTATTGGATTTATTTTTGAATGGCAAAATCAGCAAGGAAGAAGCACTCTCCAATGCGGATTCTCGTTCCAATATCGAATGGCTGCTGGCGAACAGCAGTAAGCATCAAGAACGCCGAGCCAAGCAACGTGAAAGTTTTAAAATCGACGACAAGGTTGCGCAAGATCAAGATGGGCCTCCCGCTTTATTGTCGACCGAAGACTTAGCCAAGATAGGGTTGGCTTCCGCCAAACGATAAAAACCGGCCTTGGCCGGTTTTTTTAAATTCGCTGCAAACTATGTAGATGCTGATGTTTATCGGGCCGCAAGGTATTGCTGAAATTCGTCGCTATCCATTTCACGCACTTTCATCCCGGACTTCGCGGTGAAGGGATAGTAGAAGGTGTAATGGTCATTGATGCGAACTTTAATAATGACCGTGTCTTCCCCATTGTTCTGCCGAAAACCAAAAATTCGATTGGCTAAACGTTTGATCACAATATTGCTCCTTGTTGTTGGCCTTTTGCATAGAGTTGAGCAAGGGCTATGCCATGCGTCCGTCATTGCTTGACTTATGCTTTAGCCTACCAAGGAGGTATGACGAATTCGTTACTAAACAGTTAGTTATCAGCGGATGAAAACAGCTTCTTGATGGCAGCGGTGACATGCATAAATTTTTCCTCCGCTGCTTCTATCGTGGAGAAAATGCCAACGATGACCGAAAACCTGACACAACAGCCCCCGGCAAATGAATTCTAGAAAGTGCATAACGGTCTCCGCGCGTTTATTGCGAGCTCTAGCAAATTTGAGACCACGAGACCAAATCTTATATAAAACAATGTTCTAGGATTGCTTTCGGAGGCCAGGACAGGACCGAGCGACGGATTACGTAAATAGTATCGACAGTTTGCGGCTTATTCGTAGGGTTTGCCCCAGCTCCCCAGAAAAAAATGTGTGCTCAGCGGGCGGCGATTCCGTGGAGAGGTCTCTCGCGTACGCAATTCTCCTTCCAAGGTTTCCGGCTCGGCTTCGTAGCCCACCGCTATCATGGACATCAATGCGATGGCTTGCGGAATTTCAAACGCCGCGCGCAATTGCTCGACATCGAAGCCACCCATTTGATGGGCCTCCAGGCCTAAGGCAACAGCTTGCAAACACAGGCTAAGGCCAGCGGCTCCCGTGTCATATTGATACCAGCGGTTGTCGTTGCCGCTGTGGGAAAATTTTGGTTCCGAGGCGGCTAAGATGAGAACCGGCGTGTTTTTCGCCCAGGCCTGATTGCCTTGGCTCAGGCAAGCAAACGCTTTTTGCCAGCTCGCCGCATCCTGGGTTTTATCCCACACAATAAAACGCCAAGGCTCTTCGCCAAAGCAGGAAGGCGACCATCGCGCCGCTTCCAGCAGCGCGAGAATTTGACTGCGAGATACCGCTTTTGTCGGATCAAACGCGCGCGGACTCCACCGCCTTGCCAACAAATCGTGTATGGGAGTGGAGACCCGCGCGGGTTTTTCTAGCATGTTGCATCCTTCTTAAGACGACTTTTGTACACTATAAGGTCCCGAGCCATAGGCGACGACGTACAACATGCCGCCCATGATGGCGAGGTTCTTCATGAAATTATTCATTTGGTTTTGCATGGCCATCGCATCACTGGGATTGACGGCCCAGAAGGCGTGGAATATCACTGTCGTCGGAATTAAAAACAGAAAAATCACTGCGGCTGCGATGCGCGCATGCCAACCTAAGAGCAGCATCAAGCCGCCGCCCAATTCAATGAGTATAGTCAGCACCAGCAAAACCTGGGACATGGGTAAGCCATGCGCGGCCATATAGGCTGCGGTTCCGTCGAAGCCAGAAATTTTGTGCCAGCCCGATAGTATGAAAATGAAAGCCAAAAGAGCGCGGCCTAGGACAGGTAAAAACGGGGTGTTGAGCATTTCGGTTTCCTTATTGGTTGTGAAGCGTAGTAAAAAAATTGCGCTGAATTAAGCCAAATCGAAAAGCAGTATTTCCGCTTCTTCCTGCGCGCTGAGATGCAGACTTTCCGGGCCATGGATTTTCGCACCATCTCCGGCCTCGATCGGATAGCCATTGAGCAAGACACGGCCACGTGCGAGGTGCAGATACGCGCGCCGATGCGCCGCCAAGGCATAATCCAAGCTTTGATCCGCACTGACGATGGCCGCATACACCGCCGCATCTTGGTGTAGCGTCAACGCCCCTTCGCGTCCCTCGGGCGCGGCGATCAAGCGCCAATGACCGCGCTTTTCTTCCGCCGCGAAATGTTTCTGCTCATAGCCGGGTGTGAGGCCCAAGGTCGCAGGCTCTATCCAAATTTGCAAAAAATGTACGGGCTCTTGTTGCGAGGCATTGAACTCGCTATGTCGGACACCAGTGCCGGCGCTCATGCGCTGCACATCGCCCGGCCGTATGATGCCGCCGCTGCCCAAGCTGTCCTTGTGTTCCAGTGCGCCGTGTAAAACATAAGTAATGATTTCCATATCGCTATGGCCGTGGGTTTGAAAACCCGCTTTAGGCGCGACATTGTCCTCATTGATCACGCGCAGCGCGCCAAAGCCCATTTCATTGGGATCATAGTAGTCGACGAAAGAAAAGCTGTGATATGAATCCAGCCAGCCGTGGTTGGCGTGGCCCCGGTCATGGCTCTTACGTAAATGAATCATCGGGCGACTCCATAGAAAATGTATGCGACAGCCATAATGTAAGCGCAGCCCGATGGAGATGTTAGCGAAACCTTCTGAGAGACATCTTCAGAAAGTTTGAACGGACTTAAGGCGAGGGCGTTTTTTCAGCGTCCGCCGTCGCTTGCGGAACTTTGCGTACCAGTAAGAGATAGGCGGAAGGGATAATAAATAAAGTCAGGAATGTGCCCAGGCTTAATCCGCCGACGATGACCCAGCCTATGGGCCGCCTTGCCTCGGCGCCGGCACCGAAGGCAAAGGCCAGGGGAATAGCGCCTAAGACCATGGCGCCGGTGGTCATGAGTATGGGCCGCAACCGTAAAGACGCGGCTTCGATTACCGCCTCGACCTTATCCATGCCGCGCGCGCGTAATTGATTGGCGAATTCCACGATCAATATGCCGTGCTTGGTGATTAAGCCCACCAGCATGACTAAACCGATTTGACTGTAGACATTCAAGGTGTGCCCGGAAAGCGGTACGAACTTCAGGCCCAGGAGCGCGCCGGTGATGGCCAAGGGCACGGTCAACATAATCACCAGGGGACTGATAAAGCTTTCAAACTGCGCCGCCAGGACTAAATAAATAAAAGCCAAGGCCAAAACAAAAGTGACGAGCAAAGTGGAGGAGGACTCTCGAAATTCGCGCGACTGCCCATCCAGCGCGGTTTGCGCGGTGGGCGGCAAGGTTTCCTTGGCGGCTTGATCCAAAAAATCCAAGGCCTCGCCCAGGGTGTAAGCGGGCGCAATATTCGCGGTGATGATGGCCGCGCGTAAGCGGTTAAAGTGATTCAATTCCTTAGGTGCCACGGTTTCGCGTATGGATACCAGATTATCCAATTGCACCAAGGCGCCGTCCTTGCCACGCACATAAATCGCAGTGAGATCGTGCGGCTGTTGGCGTTCCGCATCCGCGAGTTTGACGATCACATCGTATTGCTTGCCTTCGCGTTTAAACCTCGTCACTTGACGCCCGCCGAGCAAGGTTTCCAAAGTGCGGCCCACCGCTTCCACGCTGCTGCCGACGTCGACGATTTTGTCGCGTTTCAAATCCAAAGTCAGTTGCGGTTTATTCAGTTTCAAATCGGTATCGAGATTAACCAGGCCTTTATAGGTTTTGGCCTTGGCCAATAATTTTTCCACCAGCTTATCCAACTCGGCATAGCTGCCGGCTTGCACCACGAATTGCACCGGCGGATTGCGAAAACTCTGGCCTAGCGAGGGTGGGTTAATCACGAAAGCCAAGATGCCGGGTTGTTGCGCTAATTTAGGTTGCACCGATTGCGCGATGTCCATTTGGCTGCGGCTACGTTCCTCCCAGGGTTTCAAGCGCACGAAGGACAGCGCAGTGTTTACCGGATTGGGACGCTCCAGGCCGGGCGCCACCACCATGAAATAAGTGCTGATCTCGGGTATGTTTTTATAAATCGCCTCGACGTTGCGCGCATAGCGCTCGGTGTAATTCATGGTCGCCCCATCCGGCGCGATCAGCATGCCGATAAAAAAGCTGCGATCTTCCAAGGGCGATAATTCGCTTTTCAGCGACACGCCGACCGCGATGGCGATTACAGCCGTCGCACCGAATACGCCCGCCACCCACCCGCCATGGCTTAAGGTTTTGGCGAGCAAGCCACGATAGCGTCTATGCATGGCGTCGAAGCCGCGCTCTAAAAAGTTATACAACGCGCCATGTTTTTTTTCATGACGCAAAATGCGGCTGGCCATCATAGGCGTCAAAGTCAGCGCGACAAAACCCGAGACCAGCACCGCCGCCGCCACCGTTAAAGCGAATTCCGTAAACAATCTCCCGGTATTGCCCGTGGCAAAGCCCAAGGGCAAAAACACCGCGGCCAGGGTCAAGGTCATGGCGACCACCGCGAAGGCGATTTCGCGGCTGCCTTGCAACGCGGCTTCGCGTGCCGGCATGCCTTCCTCAATATGTCTATGTATGTTTTCCAGCATCACAATCGCATCGTCCACCACCAAGCCTATGGCCAAGACCAAGCCGAGCAAAGTCAGGACATTGATGGTGAAGCCAAACGCATTCAGAAAAATAAACGCGCCGATTAGCGACACCGGAATAGTCACGAAGGGAATCAAAGTCGCGCGAAAGGAGCGCAAGAATAAAAAAATCACCGCCACCACTAAGAGCACGGCTTCCAGCATGGATTCATACACCCCCTGACACCAACGTTTTTTTGAAAACAAGGTGTTGTACGAAGAGCGAGGTGTCGTACGCGACTTGCAATTTCATGCCGGGCGGCAAGCTGGCTTGCACCTTGGGCAGTTGCGCCTTGATCGCCCGCGCCACATCCAAGGTATTCGCGGTGGATTGTTTGACCACTCCCAAACCCACCGCCGGATTGCCATTGACCCGGACTAAATTTCTATCATCGGCGGCACCCAATTCGGCGTGGCCGATGTCGCTCAAGCGCACTGGATAGCCACCCACATTGGTGATCGTGATTTGATCAAATTGCTGTGGCGAACGTAAATCCGCATCCGCTAAAACCGTGAATTCCCTTTGCTGGCTTTCGATGCGGCCGGAAGGGATTTCCAAATTCTGCCGCTTCAAAGCGTCTTCCACATCCTGGGCCGTGAGGCTGTAGGCCGCGAGGCGATCTCTGTCCAGCCAAAGCCGCATGGCGTAGCGGCGCTCGCCGCCTATGATGACGCTGGCCACGCCGGGCAAGGTTTTTAAAATATCCGCTACATTGCGATCCGCGTAGTCCGTGATTTGCAAGGCATTGTGGGTGGTGGAGGAGAAAGCCAGCCACAGAATCGGCAAGGCGTCGGCTTCGATCTTGGCCACTACCGAATCATCCGCCGCATTGGGCAGATTGGCCCGTATGCGCGCCACCCGATCGCGCACGTCGTTGGACGCCGAATCCACATCGCGGTCGCGATTAAATTCCACCGTGATTTGGCTGACTTCCTCGCGCGAAATCGACTTGATGGTTTTAATGCCCTCTATGCCGGACAGCGAATCCTCTAAAGGCTGGGTAATCTGGCTTTCCACGACTTGCGCGCTGGCGCCTTTATACACCGTGCGCACCGACACAATAGGGGCGTCTATATTCGGATACTCACGCACCGATAACTTCAGAAAAGAAATAATGCCCACCAGCATGATGATGAGGCTCATCACGGTGGCGAGTACCGGGCGGCGTATGGATAAGTCGGATAAAATCATTAGGGGAGGACGCTCACTACCGCGCCCGGGCTGAGTTTTTGATGGCCCTCGCTGACCACCCATTCGCCTGCGCGCAAGCCCGAAAGAATCGCGACTTCTCCCGGTCGGCGTGTCCCCAACACCACCGGCGTGAGTTGCGCGGTATCGTTGACGACGCGGTAAACAAAGGCTTTGTCGCCCTTGGGAATCACCGCTTGCTCGGGAATGACTAAAGCATTCGCATCGCCGCCGACCTTCAGCACCACGCGCGCGAACATCCCGGGACGCAATGCGCCGCTCGGATTAGGTACCCGCGCGCGCAATAAGAGCGAGCGGCTTTTTTCATCCACCGCGGGTTCTATCGCGTATACGGTGCCGCTAAAAGTTTTGTCCGGAAAGGCATCCACCTTCACCTCTAACTGTTGTCCCACGCGTATCTTGCTGAGCTGCGATTCCGATACCCGGAAGTCCAGTTTCAAGGGATTGGTGTCATCCAAGCGCACGACGTCCTGGCCCGCCTGCACGACTGCTCCCAGGCTGACTTGCCGCAATCCCAAAGTGCCGGCGAAGGGCGCGCGTAACTGGGTCTTGGCTAAACGGGCGCGGCTTTGCTCACGCCGCGCCTGGGCTTGAGTGAGATTATCGCGACTGTCGTCCAAGGCCTGCTGGCTGATGAAATTTTTCTTGAACAATTCTTGCGCCCGCTCGTAACGCTGTTTAGCGAGATTCACCTCGGCATCGGTGCCCATGACTTGGGCTTGGGTTTCTTGCGCGTCCAGGCTGACCAGCAGCGCGCCACGCGATACATGCTGACCCTCCTTGAAATGTAGCGCCGTGATGCGGCCGGCGACTTCGGGACGGATGATGATGGATTCATTCGCGATTAAACCGCCCACCCCTGTTACCACAGGGGCGAACTGGGTCGCGCGCACGGCCACGGCTTTTACCTGCACCGGCGGCTTTTTAGGCGGGGGTGCAGTTTGCGCAAACGCGGCGTGGACGCTGCTCAAAACGAGAGCAGCGTAAAAAATCGATGTTCTAAGCATGGAAGCGGTCTCGATAGCGATAGGAAGGGCGCTCAGCACACAGCTCTTTGCATGCGCAAATGGCGCTTCGCATTCTAGCGCTTGCCCTGGAAGCGGGCCTAGCAAATAATTCCGAGCAACTCATTCGAATTGGTTCAACATGCGCCTCTCCCTGGATGCATTATTAGTTTTAGACGCCATCGCCCGCAAAGGCAGTTTTGCCAGCGCGGCGGAGGCCTTATTCCGCGTGCCCTCGGCCATTACCTACACCGTGCAAAAATTGGAGCAGGACTTAGGGGTGCAATTGTTTGACCGCAGTGGCCACAAGGCGGTACTGACCACGGCGGGTGAGGCTCTATTGCGCGAGGGGCGGCATATTTTGCGCGCCGCGCAATTATTGGAATCCAGGGTGCAACGTGTCGCCAGCGGCTATGAGGTGGAACTGACCATCGCAGTTTCCGATTTAATCGGCGTCGAACGTCTGTATCCAATATTGCAGGCCTTTTTTCGTGAACCTTGCGGCACTCGGATTAAGTTGCTTTCCGAAGTTTACGGCGGTTGTTGGGACGCCTTAGCCGAAGGGCGGGCGCAATTGGCCGTGGGCGCGCCGGCGGAAGCGCCAGCCGGTGGCGGCTATGCGCTGCAGGCTTTAGGCACGGTGGAGTTTGTTTTCGCGGTGGCGCCAAGTCATCCGCTTGCCGATTTGCCCGAGCCCCTTCGCAGTCACGATATCCTGGAACACCGGGCGCTCTCCGCCGCAGATAGCTCGCGTCAACTCACGCCGCGCAGTTCCGGTCTTTTAGATGGGCAAGAAGTCTTAACACTGCCGGATATGCGGGCCAAGCTCGCCGCGCATATCGCGGGCTTGGGCGTGGGGTATTTGCCACGGACCTTGGCCGAACAAGAAGCGGCGGCGGGACGCTTGCGAATTAAGCAAGTAGAGCAAGCCAAGCCGGACCTCGCCTTATTCATCGCCTGGCCCGTAGCGTATCAGGGACGTGCGCTAAGCTGGTTTGTTGAGCAGCTGAGTCTGGCCTCCTTGCTCGGCGGACCTGCGCCCGTCCAGAACGTAGAAGGGTTTGATTCGGCGACAGCTTCGGTCGTAGCGTCGCGTCTAGGCCAGCAGGTGCTTTAATTCATGGCCCAGGGCTATCGCGGGCGCTACGCCCCCACTCCTTCCGGTCCCCTGCATTTTGGTTCTCTGGTTTGTGCCTTGGCGAGTTATTTGGACGCCAAGGCGCAGCATGGGGTGTGGTTGTTGCGCATGGACGATTTAGATCTACCCCGGGTTGCCAGCGGCGCGGTAAGTGAGATTTTGCGGGCCTTGGAAGCACACGGCTTGTGCTGGGACGAGGCGGAGCGCTATCAAAGTCAACAGCGCGAGGCCTATGCCGCAGCCTTCGAGCGCCTGCAAGAACAAGGCTGGGTTTATGCCTGCGGTTGCAGCCGACGGGAAATCGCGGATTCCCGCGTGCATGCCGAGCACGGTCCTATTTATCCCGGCACTTGCCGTCACGGTATGGCGTCGGATAAAGCGCTCCGTGGCTGGCGCGTCCATACCCACGGCGTGCGCATTCAGTTTCAAGACCGGGTACAAGGACCGATTAGCTTAAATTTGGAACAAGAGATCGGCGATTTCATTGTGCGTCGCGGTGACGGCAGTGTCGCCTATCAATTGGCCTCTGTGGTCGACGATGCCGCCATGCAAGTCAGCGACATCGTGCGGGGCGCGGATTTAATTGATTCCACCGCCCGCCAATGCTATTTGCAGTCTTTGCTTGGGCTGCCGCAGCCGCGCTATTTGCATTTACCGGTAGCGCTCAATAGCGCGGGAGAAAAGCTATCCAAACAGACTTTGGCGCCCGCCTTGGATTTGACTGCGCCGCAATCGAACTTAGTGCGGGCCTTGGATTTTTTGGGTCAGCGTCCGCAAGCGGCGCTGCGGGCGCTGAGTGTGAAGGATTTGTTAAGCTGGGCCGCTGGCCATTGGCGGGTGGATCGCATACCGCAAACACGGGGTGTCTATTTAGATGACTCAAGCGTAACGCGAAAATAGCGGTTTTAGACTACAGTTAAACAGCAACCAACCGTAGATAGTCTTATGTTTAATGCCTTCAACTTCCTCCTCATCTGCATCGTTCTGGTCAGCTTAGTTTTCGCCTAAGCTAACGACGCTGCCGGGCGTACGGCTTCTGGCCGAGCCGCGCTCATGCTACATTGCAGGCTATGAATAAGCATGCTTCCGCGCCTTTACAAGGCGACACCTTAAACCGTTTTGTTTTTGAACACGCCGCCGTTCGCGGTGAACTGGTACGCCTAGACGCCACCTGGCAGGCTGTACTCACCCGCCATGACTATCCAATCCCGGTCAGGGATTTACTGGGCGAGACCATGGCGGCTTCCGCGCTATTAGCCGCGACCTTGAAATTCGAAGGCGCGCTAATCATGCAAATGCAAGGGAATGGGCCTTTAACCTTGGCCGTGGCCGAGTGCAGTAGCGATTTTCATTTGCGGGCCATCGCGAAATGGCGCGAAGAATTACACGGCAACAATTTGCGCGAATTGTTGGGCGAGGGCAAATTCGTCATCAGCATCGATCCCAAAACCGGCGGTCAGATTTATCAAGGCATCGTCGCCTTGGAAGGCAATCGGGTGGCGCAAGTGCTGGAACACTATATGTTGCAGTCCGAGCAATTGGATACCCGCTTGTGGCTGGCGGCGGATGGCGAGCAGGCTTGCGGCCTGTTGTTGCAGCGTCTGCCCGAAGCGGAATCGGAAGATCCAGACGCCTGGAACCGCGCCTTGAATCTGGCGGGCACCCTGAGTTCCGTTGAGCTTTTAAAACTGGCGCCGCGCGAGATCTTGCGGCGTTTGTTTCACGAGGAGGATTTGCGGGTGTTTGACCCGCGTCCTGTGGCATTTCGTTGCTCCTGTTCGCGCGAGCGCGTGGGCAATATGTTACGCATGCTGGGCTTGAGCGAAGTCCATTCGATTCTGGCCGAGCAAGGAAAAGTCGATGTGAATTGCGAATTTTGCAACCATCACTACAGTTTTGACGCCGTCGATGCCGAGCAATTGTTCGCGGCCGATGTGGTCACCCATCCCGGCAACACCCGTCACTGAATTCAGCGCAAGGCGCGCAAAGCCGCCGCGATGCGAAATTGCGCGCCGCCGGCCAGCGCTTCACATCGTATGACTTCAATCGCTGCAAATAAGGGTGATATCACGGAGCCCGGCGGCGGCTGCAAGCGTACTTCGGCTGCCTGCGCCGCCTCCAGCGCAATAGGACTATCGAATAAAATACCATCCACGCTCAAGTCCACCGCCATGCCCGAGTAAGTCGTGCCATCGGCAAAAATAATTTGCAGAGGACAATGTATGGGCACTCGGCGCGCCCCGCGTTTTTCCCATCCCAACATAATCTATCCGCCTTTCTCTGGCCCCGGCGGCTGCGTGTCGCGCCGGGCGGCTGAAAACTTTACGTTATACTAAAGGCTTTCTTCGGGACTGTTGTGGAACTCGCACTTTTTGATTTAGACAATACCTTATTAAGCGGCGACAGCGATTTTGAGTGGGCACAATTCCTTATTGCCCAAGGCGTGCTGGATCAAGAGCTCTATGCCGCGCGCAATCTGGAATTCTATGAGCAATATCGCGCCGGTACGCTGGATATTTATGCCTTTCTCGAATTTCAATTGCGCCCTTTAGCGCGGCATCCGCGTTCGGATCAGTCTTGGTGGACGTACCCGGCGCGACGCCGAAGAAACCAGCCTCGGGATTGATCGCACGCAGGCGGCCTTCGGCATCCGGTTTGATCCAGGCGATGTCATCGCCCACGGTCCATACCTTCCAGCCCTCGAATCCTTTGGGCGGGATGAGCATGGCGAAATTCGTTTTGCCGCAGGCGGAGGGGAAGGCCGCCGCGACGTAGGTCTTTTCACCTC
>CAZKHT010000027.1:7882-17463 GCA_964552595.1 uncultured Burkholderiales bacterium | reverse complement strand
GGTGGCGTATTTATTTAAACACTGTGGGCAGATGATATTCGCGCCGGGCACTTCGGAAGATAAAGTCATGGAGGCCGCACTAGAGGCAGGTGCGGAAGACGTGATCACCAATGAAGACGGCAGCCTGGAAGTCATCACCGCGCCTTATGAATTAAGCACCGTGCAAGCCGCGCTGGAAAAAGCCGGGCTCAAACCTGAAGTGGCGGATGTGACCTATAAACCCTCCATGGAAACAGAACTCACCGGCGATGATGCGGTGAAAATGCAAAAGCTATTAGACGCCCTGGAAAGCTTGGATGATGTGCAAGCGGTCTACACCTCGGCCTTACTGGATGAATAATCCTATGCGAAAGGATAAGTGCCATCCGCATCCTCGGCATTGATCCCGGTTTGCGCATCACCGGCTTTGGGCTCATTACCCTGGCCGGGAAAGACCTCGCCTATCTGACCAGCGGCTGCATACGCACTCCCGATGCGGCGTTGCCAGAACGCCTGAAAAGCATACTCAATGGCTTGGCCGAAATCATTGCCGAACATAAACCCGATTATGTGGCGGTGGAACAAGTCTTCGTCAACGTCAATCCAAAGTCGACTTTGCTCTTAGGCCAAGCGCGCGGCGCGGCAATCTGCGCCGCCGTCGCCGCCAATGTGCAAGTGGCCGAATATACCGCGTTGCAAGTTAAACAAGCGGTGGTCGGCAATGGCCACGCCGCTAAGGAACAAGTACAACAAATGGTGATGCGTTTATTGCGTTTGCCGGGCGCGCCCTCGGCGGACGCCGCCGATGCACTGGCCTGCGCGATTTGCCATGCCCATGGCGGCCTAGGCCTAGGCACTTTACCCACCGTCGGTTTTCGCGTGCGCAATGGCCGCATGGTGGGCCGCGCACTGTGATAGGTCGTATTACCGGTGTGCTGGTGGAAAAACACCCCCCCTTGGTGTTGGTGGACGTAGGCGGTGTGGGCTATGAAATCGATGTGCCCATGAGCACCTTCTACAATCTTCCGGCCAGCGGTGAGCGCATCACTTTGTACACCCATCTCGCGGTACGGGAAGATGCGCATTTGCTTTATGGCTTCGGTAGCGACGCCGAGCGCTTGGCCTTCCGCCAGTTACTCAAAGTCAGCGGCATAGGCGCCAAGACCGCTTTGTCGGTACTCTCCGGCATGAGCGTAGCGGAACTCGCCAACACCATCGCCGCGCAAGAAACCGGACGCTTAACCAAGGTGCCCGGCATAGGCAAAAAAACCGCCGAGCGTTTGCTCTTGGAATTGCGCGACAAATTCTCCGCGGCGGTGACGGTGATTCCCGCCACCGAAGGCGGCCGCAGCCAGGAATCGGATATCTTGAATGCCTTAAACGCCCTGGGCTATAACGACAAGGAAGCGCTTTGGGCGGTCAAGCAATTGCCCGCCGAGCTGTCGATATCGGATGGCATACGCCAGGCGTTAAAGCTATTATCCAAGACTTAATCCTGCGCGCAGCCTTATCGCGCGCGTAACATCTAAGGCAAATCTCCAAGCGACAGCTTAGCCCGCGTTGCGATCAAAGCACCCATGATAGAAACCGACCGCCTTTTAGCCGCCGCGCCCACCCCTCAAGAAGAAGCGCTGGAGCGCGCCTTGCGCCCGAAATTACTGGACGAGTATGTGGGCCAACACAAGGCGCGCGAGCAATTGCAGATTTTTATCGAGGCCGCGCGCATGCGTAAAGAAGCCTTGGACCATGTTTTGTTATTCGGCCCGCCCGGCTTGGGCAAAACCACTTTGGCGCACATCATCTCCCGTGAAATGGGCGTGAATTTGCGCCAGACCTCGGGCCCGGTGCTGGAGCGGGCCGGCGATTTGGCGGCGCTGCTGACCAATCTCGAGCCCAATGATGTGTTATTTATTGATGAGATCCATCGCCTCTCGCCGGTGGTGGAAGAAATTCTGTATCCGGCCTTAGAGGACTATCAAATCGACATCATGATAGGCGAGGGCCCCGCCGCGCGCTCGGTCAAGCTTGATCTACCGCCGTTCACGCTAATAGGTGCCACCACCCGCGCCGGCATGCTGACCAATCCCTTGCGTGATCGCTTTGGCATCGTCGCGCGTTTGGAATTTTATTCGCCGGATGAGTTGCGGCAGATCGTCACCCGCTCGGCAGGCTTATTGAATGTCACCGTCTCGACTGAAGGCGCTACCGAAATCGCCCGCCGCTCGCGAGGCACGCCGCGTATTGCGAATCGCCTACTGCGGCGCGTGCGTGATTACGCGGAAGTGAAAGCCGGTGGTCAAGTCACCCCTGAAGTCGCCGATGCCGCTTTGACCATGCTGGATGTGGACAAAGTCGGCTTAGATACCATGGATCGCAAACTCTTAGGCGCGGTCTTGCAAAAATTCGGCGGCGGCCCGGTGGGCCTGGACAATCTCGCGGCGGCCATAGGGGAAGAGCGTGACACCATAGAAGACGTGCTGGAGCCGTTTTTGATTCAAGAGGGCTATCTCATGCGCACCCCGCGCGGCCGGGTCGCCACGCCCTTGGCTTATGAACACTTCGGCCTCAATGCGCCTGCAACTAGCCCCACCCGCGACTTGTGGGGCGATAAACAATGAAGCAAGAAACGCTGGCTGCTCCGCCGGCGTTCCAAATTCCGATCCGGGTGTATTACGAAGACACCGATGCCGGTGGCGTCGTGTATTACGCAAACTATCTTAAATTTCTAGAGCGCGCCCGCACCGAGTGGCTGCGCGCTGCCGGCATAGAGCAGCCGAAACTTTTATGTGAGCAGAATGTCATCTTCGTGGTGCGGGCAGTAACGATAGAATACTTGCGGCCTGCCCGATTTAACGATGCTTTAACGGTGACGGTGCAAGTCACTAAATTTGGGCGCAGCGTGCTGGAGGTTTTTCAAACCGTGGAGCGCGATCTGCGTTTGATCGAAGCGCAAGTAAAAATTGTCTGTGTGCAAGCCGGTAGTTTCAAGCCTGTGAGCATACCCGACCCCATACGACTACAACTCGAAAGCTTAGCGCGCGCATGAAACTCGAAGCTACGCCTGATTTTTCTTTCCTCACCATGATTTCCCAAGCCAGCATTATCGTGCAGCTGGTCTTGCTGTTACTGCTGCTCGCGTCTTTACTGTCGTGGTGGGTGATATTTCAAAAATTATTCGCCCTGCGCACCGCCAAATCTCAGGCCGACGATTTCGAAAAAGAATTCTGGAGCGGCGCCGATTTAAGCCATTTGTTTTTGCACTTGACCTCAGGCCGCGTGGTGCCGCGCGGCATGGAAAAAATCTTCGAAGCCGGGTATCGCGAATACAACAAACTCAAAAAACAAACCGGCATGGACGTGGCCAGTGTCATGGATGGCACACGCCGGGCCATGCGCGCGGCGTATCAACGCGAAGTCGATACCTTGGAACGCAGCACCGCCTTTCTCGCTACCGTGGGTTCCGTCAGCCCTTACATCGGTTTATTCGGCACCGTCTGGGGCATTATGAATTCATTTCGCGGCTTGGCTAATGTGGGCCAGGCCACATTAGCGCATGTGGCGCCGGGTATCGCCGAAGCCTTGATCGCAACCGCCATGGGCTTATTCGCCGCCATCCCGGCAGTGATTGCCTATAATCGATTTACGCACGATATCGATAGACTAGCGACGCGTTACGAGAGCTTCATGGAAGAGTTTTCCAATATCTTGCAACGTCAGGGGCGTTAATGCCTCGTCAGCGCCGGCTCATGAATCAAATTAACGTCGTGCCTTTTATCGACGTGATGTTAGTGCTACTCATCGTATTTATGGTCGCCGCGCCTTTGATTAATCCAGGACAAATCGAATTGCCTTCGGTAGGACTGGCCTTAAAACCACCCATTGCCCCCATGGAAGTGATCTTGCACGCCGACAAAAAAGTTTTTCTACGAGACCGCGCCCGTGCAGGTAGCGAAGTTCAGATGGACAGGCCCAGTCTGATCCAAGCCATACGCGAAAAACAAGCGCGCGCCCCGGAGCAAGCAGTGGTGATATCCGCGGATAAAAATGTGCGCTATGAAGAAGTGCTGAAACTCATGGACATGTTAAGCCAAAATCAGGTGGCCAAGGTCGGCTTGTTGGCGAAACCGAGTGGCCAGTGAGTGTGGCCGCGCCGCAATCGCACCGGTTTTCCGCCGGGGTGCTGGCGGTGTTGGTGCACGTGGTGTTTCTGGCAATGCTGATATTTGGCTTGAGCTGGCAGGCTAAGGAACCGCCCGCCATGGTGGTGGATTTATGGTCTAAGCTACCGGGCGACACCCCGCCACCGCCGCCTCTCAGCGCCACGCCTAAGACCGCGCCGCCAGTAAAAAAAGTTGAACCTACGCCGCCGCCGCCAACTCTAAAAGCGAAACCTGATATCGCGCTAAAAGAAAAACTGAAGCCGGAAAAAATTAAGCCCGTAGAAAAAATCAAACCGCCGGAAAAAATTCCGAAAAAAATTATTAAAGAGACGCCGCCCGTGCAGCCAGAGCAACTCAAAGTACAAAAACAATTAGAGCAAAAACGCTTGGAGCAAATTCGGCAGGCGGCGAATCGCCAGGCCGAGATCACGCGTGAACTGGTCGCGCGAGCGGAAGCCGATCAGGCCCGCGCGGAAATGGCTAAGCAAGCGCAAGCAAAACAAAACGCGGCCATGCAATCCGTGATCGACGACTATAAAAATCGCATCAAGTCACGTATTCGCAGCAAATTAAATCGCAGCGTCTGCGGCGACGGTAATCCGCAAGTCGAATTCACGATAGGTTTATTACCTACCGGCGAGCTACGCGGTAATCCTATACTGCGTAAAGGCAGTGGCATGCCGGCCTGTGATAAAGCAGTCGCCGATGCGATTCAAAGTTCCGAACCCTTGCCGGTACCGCCTCAACCGGAAATTTTTGGTGAGTTTCGCAATCTGGATTTAATTTTCAAACCCAATGAATAGCCTGCCTATGTTTAAGCATCCAAAATTAATTCCTGTCGGCTTTATGCTGTTTGCAGCCCTATGCGTTTCCACCGCGCGCGCCGCCTTGACCATAGAAATTACCGGCGGCTCTAGCTTGCAAATCCCGGTCGCCATCGCGCCTTTTACCGGCGAAGATGCTTACACCGATAAAATCAGCCGCATCGTCGCGGCGGACCTAGCGCGTAGCGGTTTGTTTAAACTCATAGACACCGCAGGCATGCCCATACCGCGCACACCGGCCGAAGTACGCATCGCCGATTGGAAAAGCAAAGGCGCCTCGGCCTTGGCCATAGGCAGTATCACGCCGCAAGCCGGCGGACACATGGAAGTACAGTTTCGCTTATTGGATACGGTGCGCCAGGACGCTACCCAAGTCATACAGCTCGCAGGCTACAGCTTGCCGACCTCCAATGCGCAGCTGCGTCTGACCGCGCACCAAATCGCCGATATTATTTTTGAAAAACTCACCGGCGATCCCGGCGCTTTCGCCTCACGCATCGCTTATGTCTCCAAGCGCGGCGCCCTACATGAATTGCAAGTCGCCGACTCCGATGGCTATAACGCGCAAACCGTGTACAGCTCGCGCGAGCCCATTATTTCTCCGGAATGGTCGCCGGACGGCAGCAAGCTTGCCTACGTTGCCTTCGATCAAAAGCGTCCGATCATTTATGTGCAGACCTTGGCTACCGGCCAGCGTCTGACTCTGGCGAATTTCAAGGGCAATAACAGCGCGCCCACTTGGTCGCCCGATGGTAGACAATTGGCCGTGGTCTTGTCGCGTGATGGCTTGTCACAAATCTATGTGATCAACGCCGACGGTACCGGGCTTAAACGTTTAACCAATAGTAGCGGCATAGACACCGAACCCAGTTGGTCGCCGGACGGAAAATATATTTTGTTCACCTCGGATAGAGGCGGCAGCCCGCAGATTTATCGCATGCCGGCGTATGGCGGGGAAGCGGTGAGACTCAGTTTTGAAGGTCATTACAACGTCACGCCGCGCTACAGCCCGAATGGTAAAAGCTTTGTTTTCATTCAGCGCGATGGCGGAAAATTTCGAGTCGCGGTGCAAGACATCGTCTCCGGCCAAGTTCAAGTTTTAACCGACACCGGCTTAGATGAATCCCCGAGTTGGGCGCCGAATGGCAAAATGATTTTATACGCCACCGGCAGCGCCGGTCGTGGTGTGCTCGCCGCCGTCTCTAGCGATGGCCGGGTGAAACAAAAATTATCGACTCAAGCGGGCGACGTACGCGAACCGGCTTGGGGACCTTTGATTAAACCGCGGTAAAGCATACATATCATCTCGGCATTCGCCTAACTTAAGAAAGGAGCTGCACATGAAACGTCTTCCCCTGTATTTATTATTGCTGGCCTTCCTCGGCGCTTGCGCCAGTGAACCCAAGAAAACCCAAACCGGCGCTGCGGTCGAAGACAGAACGCCATCGACCAGCGCGCAAACACAGCAGCCCCCGGCAGCCGATACCCGTCCTTTGAATCCAAGTTCGCAAAGCGCCAACCCACTCAACGACCCCGCCAATATTTTATCCAAGCGCAGCATTTTTTATGACTACGACAGCTTTGAAATTAAGCCTGAATATAAAACCTTGATCGATGCTCATGGCAATTATTTGGCCAGCCACGCCAGCGCTAAAGTCACCTTGCAGGGCAATACCGACGAACGCGGTAGCCGTGAGTATAATTTGGCCTTGGGTCAGAAACGCGCCGACGGTGTACGCAAAATGCTTTCGCTGGCCGGGGTAAAGGAGAATCAAATGGAAGTGGTGAGTTTTGGTGAAGAAAAACCGCGCGCCGAGTGCCATGAAGAATCCTGCTGGTCGCAAAATCGCCGCACCGATATCGTGTACCAAGGCGAATAATGCGAAACCGCGCGGTTTTGGGGCTGGGTTTATTACTGGCTAGCCAGCTCACTTGGGCTGGCTTATTCACCGACAGCGAAGCGCAGAAAAAAATAGTTGATTTGCAAACGCAAAATCAACAGCTGCAGCAGAGAATCATGGCCCTGGAAGAGCGGGTGAACAAGCTAGATACCTTGTTGCGTTCGCAAGGCTTAATGGATTTGCTGCAAAGCGTGGAGTCCATGAAAAATGATTTGGCTAATATGCGCGGGCAGTTGGAGGTGAATACCAATAATGTGGACACCACGCAAAAACGGCAAAAGGATTTGTACGTCGATTTAGACAGTCGCTTGCGCAAATTAGAGCGCCTAGAGACCGCCGCGCCGGCGGCCACGGGCAACGCGACTGGACCCAATGATGTGCCGAGCAATGCAGCCCCACCAGCAAATCCGGCCAGCGCTGCGGCACCTGCTTCGGCCGACCCCGCCGGCGAGAGCCGCAGTTACGAAGCGGCCTTCAATCTTTTCAAAATCGGCAACTACCCGGCGGCGATTGCCGGCTTTCAAAGTTTTTTACGTACCTATCCGAATAGTCCACTGGCGGCGAATAGCCAGTATTGGATAGGCAATGCCTACTCTGCTTTGAGAGACTGCAAAACCGCATTGGCACAACAACAACGTTTAATCAGCACTTATCCGAATAGTCCCAAAGTCCCGGATGCGATGTTGAATATGTCCAGTTGCCAGTTGGAATTGGGCGATAAACTAACCGCGCGGCGTACCTTGGAGGAGATTATTTCCCGGTATCCCTTAAGCCCCGCCGCCGACAGCGCGAAAAAACGCCTCAATAGTCTGCGCTGAATTCCGACCCGGCGCGGCTGGCGTGACTTCGCTTCCGCGCCTCATGTACACTAAGCGCCATCTTACGCGCGGCTAGTTAGATGCAAGTTATCCTCATCACTGGACTGTCAGGCTCGGGCAAGAGCGTCGTACTCAAGTTCCTCGAGGATAACGGCTATTACTGCGTGGATAATTTGCCTGCGGAAATGCTGGCGCAGCTCATCGAATTATTGCAAGAAGAAGGTCAATCGCAAGTCGCTGTCAGCATAGACGCCCGTAGTGGCGAAACCCTCAACGATTTACCCCAACACCTCACCGCGCTTAAGTACACCGGCATCGATTTGCGGGTGATGTATTTAGAGGCCAAGACCGAGACCTTGGTCAAACGCTATAGCGAATCGCGCCGCCGTCATCCTTTGTCCGATGGGGAGCGCACCTTGTCCGAGTGCATAGAATTAGAGCGCGAGCTGTTGGGCAAAATCGCGGAGACTGGGCATCACATCGACACCAGCGATTTATCTCCGGCCGCGCTCAGCACCTGGGTAAAAGACTTCCTCGGCCTGGACCGCTCGCGGATTACGCTGTTATTTGAATCCTTCGGCTTTAAACATGGTTTGCCTTTGGATGCCGACTTTGTATTCGATGTGCGCTGCTTGCCGAACCCCTATTACGATCCGGTGTTGCGTCCGCAAACCGGGCGCGATCAAGCCGTCGTCGAGTTCATCGAGAGCCAAGAATTGGCGGTGAGCATGCTGGCGGATATCCGTTACTTCGTCGAAAAATGGCTGCCCTGTTTCATCCGGGATAACCGCGCTTATTTAACCGTGGCGATAGGGTGCACCGGCGGCCAGCATCGCTCGGTGTATTTCATCGAAAAACTGGCTGAACGCTTTCGTGGTGAATATCAAGTCTTGGTCCGGCACCGCAACTTATGATGGCCTTGCCTTGGCGGGTACTGCGTATCGGCGATGGTCTGGTGATCTTGCTAGGCGCGCTGTTCAGCGTATGGCTGGCGCAGACCGTGTGGCAAGGCGGTAAAGCCCATAAAGCGATTATTCGCGCGGGGGGCGCGATTATCAGCGAGGCCGATTTAAATACTCCTAGGCGCATCGTCGTGCCGGGTCCCTTGGGCAATAGCGTGGTGGAAATTGCGCAAGGCCGCGCTCGCGTCGCCAGCGATCCCAGCCCGCGCCAACTATGCGTGAAACAAGGTTGGTTAAGCCAGGCGGGCGACGCCGCGATTTGCCTACCCAATCAACTCAGCGTGGAACTCGCCGGCTCCCGGCGGCGCTACGACTCCTTGAATTATTGAACATGCAGATACGCCTGCACACCACGGAGGAAGATCATCGCATTGCCAAGCTCGCGGCCATGGCCTTGGGCCTGACGGTGATGGAGGCGGCCCTTCCCTCGCCTATCCCCGGCGTAAAGCCTGGCCTCGCCAATATTATTACCTTGGTGGTGTTGGCGCGCTTTGGTTTGCGTAGCGCGATTTGGGTGAGCTTATTGCGTGTCGTCGGCGGCAGTATTTTTTTAGGCAGTTTTTTAACGCCGGGATTTTTTCTCAGCTTCAGTGGCCAAATCGCCAGCCTGGCTTTGTTAAGCCTGACCCGTGCCTTACCGGAGAAATGGTTTGGACCGGTTTCGCAAAGTATCTTGGCGGCGCATGCGCATATCGCGGGCCAACTCGCCTTGGTGTATTTTTGGCTCATTCCCCACGCCGGGCTGGCTTATCTGTTGCCAATTTTCAGTGGTGCCGCTTTAATTTTCGGCACGGTAAACGGTTTGGCCGCAGCACTGCTCTTGCAACGCTTACCGCAAGCAAATCGATTATGCGCGGCTTAATTTTATTACTGGGTTTAGGCATGAGCGGCGCGGGCATGGCAGTTTTCTACCCGGCCTCGCAGGCGCTGCTGCCCC
>CAZKHT010000027.1:0-7872 GCA_964552595.1 uncultured Burkholderiales bacterium | reverse complement strand
CGAACAAATCACCTATTGGAAAAAAGCTTTATTCAAACCGCCACGCGCGATCAAAAATCAGCTTGCGGCCTCGGGTTTGATGCGTGAACGCATAGACTGTCATGAGCACACCTTACGGCTATTGAGTTATTTGTATCACGATGCCAAGGGCGGCGTCATCGAATACGTGGCGGAGGCGGAAAAAGAAGGCGCGCCGATTATTCCCGAGACCGTGGGCGATTGGTTCGAACAAGCACTGTGCAGCAAATTACGCCCCGTGGAGAAAGAGCGTGAAGCCATGCCTTTGAAAATGAATGCGCATGCCTTTCGATAAAACAATCGCCGTCGCCTTAACCGGGGCTTCGGGCATGCCTTATGCCCTTCGCTTAATCGAGTGTTTGTTGAGCGCGCGATGCCGGCTTTATGTCATGGCTTCGCAAGTCGCGGCTATCAGTGCGCAGCAAGATATGCAAATCACCCTGCCCTCTCGCAGTCAAGAATTGCAAAGTTTTCTTTGCACGCACTTCAACACCACGCCGGAACAACTCAGCGTGTTTGGTCGCGAAGAATGGTTTGCACCGGTCGCTTCGGGATCGAACCCGCCGGATGCCATGGTGGTTTGTCCTTGCACCATGGGCACCTTGGCGGCGATCGCCCAAGGTTTGGCGGATAAGCTCATAGGCCGAGCCGCGGATGTGGTGATCAAGGAAGGTAAAAAGTTAATTTTAGTACCGCGAGAAACGCCTTTCTCGGCGATACACCTGGAAAATATGCTCAAGCTGGCGCGCTTGGGTGTCGTTATCTTGCCGGCGAATCCGGGGTTTTATGAGCGGCCGCAGACGGTGCAAGATATCGTCGACTTCGTGGTCGCGCGCATCTTGGATCAATTGCAGATTCCACATCAACTCATACGGCGCTGGGGCGCGGCAGAGTCTTAAATATGATTCCAAAAAAATGGAAAAATCGCTTATCGGAATTGCTCCCGGTCAGCGATGAGAACGCGCCTTTTGACCTGCCTCTTTTTCCCTTAAATACCTTGTTGTTCCCCGGCGGCGTGCTGCCGTTAAAAGTCTTCGAACAGCGCTATATGGACATGGTGAAAGCCTGTTTACCCACGGACGATTTGTTCGGCGTGTGTTTAATCAAAGAGGGTGCGGAGGTGGGCGCGGCGATACCGAATCCGGTCGGCTGTTTGGCGCGCATCGCAAACTGGGAGATGCCACAGCTGGGCGTGCTGCAGATACGCGCCATAGGTGTGCAACGCTTCCAAATTCTGGACTATCAAACCCAAAGCGATGGCTTATTGCTGGCGCGCGCGATTCGGTTGCCGATGGAAGCGGCGCTTCCGCTACCGCGGGAACACGCGGCGTGCGCGCAAGTCTTGCAACACATTATGGCGCAAGTGGGCGAGGACAAATTCGAGCCGCCGCATGCCTTCGACGACGGCGTCTGGGTGAGTTATCGCTTGGCGGAGATTTTGCCGATCAAGCTCAACGCCAAACAAAGTATGCTGGAAATGAATGACACCCTGGTGCGCTTGGATGTGCTGCATAAATTTTTAGCGCAGCAAGGCTTGTCCTCGTAATCATTCGCGACATCGCATGCCCTACTAGCGGATAGTACGCCTCCCCTAGGCGAGCATTTTAATGCCGCCTATGATTCCCTTGATACGTCGTTCCAAGGCTAAGCTGAGCGCGGCTAGACTTGCGGCATCCGAGGGCGCGGCGTAAGGGTAGCAACGCTTCTGCGCAGTAGCGGGTAGATCGGCACAAAGTGCATCGGATTGCGCATCTAGGCAAACCACCAAGTCCGCCCAATGCAGCGCCGCCTTATCCAGCTTTGCCGTTTCATTTACATCTGGCCTATCGGTCTCATCGGCCTCGTGCAAATCTAATGTTTGCACCCCTGCCACGGTCATAGCGCGCGCCTCTAGAAACGCTTGCCCTAAACGCAGCGCAATGGCAGCCGCCAGGCGCGCGCGGCAAGGATCGCCATGTCCGATAAATAGCAGCCGCACTTTACGTTTATAAGGCATTCACTTATTCTGAAGCGGAAACGAGAAAGGCACTCATGGCAAAATTTTACCCAAGCTTATCGCCCGAACTCAGCGCGTTTATACGCGCGCAACATATTTTTTTCACCGCCAGCGCGGCGCCGAATGGCCGGATTAATCTTTCGCCTAAGGGTTTGCAAAGCTTGCGTGTAATCGACGCTAAGCAAGTGGCGTATCTCGATCTTACCGGCAGCGGCGCCGAGACCGCGGCCCATATCAAAGCCGATGGCCGCTTGACCTTGATGTTTTGCAGCTTCGAAGGCGCGCCTTTAATCTTGCGTCTTTACGGCAAGGGCCGTTTGGTCCGGCCCCAGGATGCGCAATGGGAAAGCTTGCACGGTCTTTTTCCGCCCCTGCCCGGCGCACGGCAAATTGTGATACTCGATATCGAATCCGTGCAAACCTCTTGTGGGTTCGGTGTGCCGATTTATGAATATCAAGACGAGCGCAGCGAGTTAATCCATTGGGCGGTAAAAAAAGGCGAGGGCGGCTTAAGACTGTACCGTGATGAAAAAAATCGGCGCAGCATAGATGGCCTTGCAATCGAATGGGAGGACACTCTATAAAACCGCCAGGGCCCGGCGCAGGCTTTCGTCCAGCCTAGGCACGGTGTCGTATTCGGCTAATTGTTCCGGATCTATCCATTCGAAATCGGCATGCTCCCAATCAATCGCGGCTTCCACCGCATGCCTTAGGGTCACGGCGATAGGATGGATATGCCATTGCTTGTTTAATTCCGGGTCGCGAAATTCATAAGGCTCACCCAGGGCGATAGACAGAATATCGCTGGATTTCACACCCAGCTCTTGCTCGAGTTCGCGCCCGGCTTTCTCCTCCAAGGCCTTGGCTTCATCGATATAACCGGCAACGCTACACCATTTTCCGGCATAGGCACGCACTTGGCTGCTGCGTTTTAACAAAATCATTTTGCCTTTGTAAAAAACAAAGCAGACCAAGACCGGGGCGCTATCGGAATTCGCATAGTCGATACGGCCATCGCTCAAATGCGGCAAATGTTGGAAGGGCGCAAGTATTTTTTGGATATCCATGGTCAATGCCGGAGTAAAAATTCTAGGGCGATGCCACCGAAAATGGCGGCGCCTACCCAGTTGTTGTGGAGGAAGGCTTTAAAACAACCGCTAGGATCGCGGTCCTTGATCAGCGTGTAGTGATAGCCCATGAGTGCCGCGGCGAGGGCGAGGCCGGCGTAATACGGCCAGTGTAAATGCAAGAACCAGCCTACCCTAGCCAATAGGGCAAGCATCACGCCATAACACAGCATAATCGCCAACACCGCATGGCGCCCGAAAGTAATGGCCGAGGTCTTGATGCCTATCTTCACATCATCGGCGTAGTCCACCAAGGCATATTCGGTATCGTAGGCCATTGCCCAAAAAATATTCGCACTCAATAACCACCAAGCGACGGCCGGTACTTGGCTGGCCTGGGCCGCATACGCCATGGGTATGCCAAAACCGAATGCCACGCCCAGGTAGGCTTGCGGCAGCGCAAAAAAGCGTTTGGTGAAAGGATAAGTAATGGCCAACAATAAAGCCGCCACGGACAGCAGAATGGTTAAGCGGTTTAGCGGCAAAATCATCGCGAAGGCAGACAAGGCAAGCAGCGCTGCCAGCAACAAAGCTTCGCCGCGCTTGATCACGCCGGTTGCGAGCGGACGATGTTTGGTGCGGGCGACTTGAGCGTCGAAGTCTTGATCAACAGCGTCATTCACCACGCAACCGGCGGAGCGCATGAGCACCGTGCCCATCACGAAAATCCACACGATAAGCCAGTTGGGATGGCCGGCGCTGGATAACCACAAACCCCATAAAGTGGGCCAGAGCAAAAGCAAAATGCCTATGGGCCTATCTAGCCGCATTAATTTTTCGTAGGCATTCAACCTTTCGGTAAGTGTCATGAGCAATAGCCAGCCTGAAAACGGGCGTCTATTGTGGGGTCAGCGCACTACGTGGGTCAACTCGACACCCACCGTCTCGGTTTTTCCTAAATATTCGAGGATTTCTTGATCAGGAACCGGACGGCTAAACAAATATCCCTGGAAGGCATCGCAGCCGTGTGCGCGCAAGAAATTCAGCTGATCCTGGGTTTCCACACCCTCCGCCACCACGGTCGCGTTCAAGCTGTGCGCCATGGCAATAATGGCGGTGACGATGGCCGCGTCATCGGGGTCACTGGCGATATCGCGGACGAAACTGCGGTCTATTTTGATTTTGTTCAGCGGGAAGCGCTTGAGATAACTGAGACTGGAATAGCCCGTTCCGAAATCGTCTATGGAAATCTCCACCCCCATGCTGCTCAGCGTCTTAAGGGTACGCACCGCATCTTCCGGCCTTTCCATCAATAAGGATTCCGTGATTTCTATTCCCAGGTGCTCGGGCGATAAATCCACTTCTTGCAGCATGCGGCCAACGATGGCGACGAGATTTTTTTGCGCGAATTGCCGCGCCGACATATTCACAAACATACGCGGCAAAATATATCCCTGATCCAGCCAGCGCCGGCGTTCGTATAAGGCCGCGCGCATGACCCAATCGCCGATGGGGACGATTAATCCCGTCTCTTCCGCCACCGGTATGAAACGATCCGGGGTGATGGATTTGCCATCCGAAGTCCAACGCAAGAGCGCCTCCGCCGCATGAACGCGGCCATCACTTAAATTCACGATGGGCTGATACACCAAGGAGAACTCATGCCGGTCCAGGGCATGGCGCAACTTATTCTCCACGCTTAAACGTTCCGCCGCAGCCTGGTTCATTTTGGGCGTAAAAAATTGAAAATTATTTCGGCCCATGGATTTGGCGTAATACATCGCGGTATCGGCGTTACGCATCAGGGTTTCCACGTCGTCCCCATCGTCGGGAAACACCGCCACGCCTATGCTGGCCGAAGTATGCAAATCGGCGTTGTCTATGGAATACGGCGAAGCCAGCGCGCCCAATAGTTTTTGCGCGATGATGCCTACATCCTCAAAACGCTTCACCGTCGGCAAAACCACGATGAACTCATCCCCGCCTTGGCGCGCCACGGTATCTTCGTCGCGCACGCAACCCCTGATGCGCGCCGCCACCGTCTGCAATAAGCGGTCGCCGACGTGATGGCCCAGCGAGTCATTAATGGTTTTGAATTGATCCAGATCAATGAACAATATCCCCACCCGCTGCTTTTGTCTGCCCGCCTGGCTAAGCGCCTGGCGGGCGCGGTCTTGCAATAGATTGCGATTGGGTAAATCCGTCAGCGTATCGTGATTGGCAAGGTGCGCTACTTTCGCTTCCGCCGCTTTGCGTTCCGCAATGTCGCGCAGCGCGCCTATGAATAAATGCTCGCCTTCCAGCTTGACCTCGCCCACTTTTATTTCCACTGGGAAGACTGTGCCATCCCTGCGCTTCGCCAGCACCTCGCGCGATGCGCCCAGGCCTAAGCCCTTACCGCTTTCCAAGTATTCCTTTAAGTAGTCTGTGTATTGCTGCAAATGGGAGGCTGGAATAAGCATGGAGATCTCATTCCCCACGGCTTCTTCCGCGGCATAGCCGAACATTCGTTCGGCGGCGGGATTAAAAGTGCGGATGAGACCGGCACTCGTGATGGAAACAATGCCCTCATCTATCCTATCCAGGACGGCCCGGATGCGCGCTTCATTGCGCAATAATTTGCGATTCAACTCGCGCGCTTTTTGCTCCGAGACAAAGGCTTTGCGCACCAGGGGCAAAACCTGCCACCGCAATACCAGGCCGCCTAGGATGATGAGCATTCCCAGTACGGGAAAGATGTAGCGCGCTTGTTTTTCTATGGGCTGATAGAGTTGATCCGCTTCGGTACTGAGAACCAAGGCCAAGCCCAAGGCCCCTACGGGTTTGTAAGCAGCGGCGGTGGCCGCGCCATCTCGGGCCGTTTGCATCAGGAAACCAGATTTGCCTTGAAGCGCTAACTCGACTGGATTGGTTTGGGATTTATTCTGGCCCTGGGTCACGCGTGCCAGATGTTGCGTGGGAAGCGGGGACAGGCGCGAAGGAAAGCATTGGATATAGCTTTCACCCTCAGACGCGCATAAGACGATATCGGCGGTGTCGCCCAGAATTTTTAAATCACTAAAACCGCCCGCGAGATCCGGCAAACGCCGCAGCCCGATCAAGGTTCCCAAATGCACTCCGCCACGAAAAATATTCGCTTGGGTGACGACCACAAAACCGCCATCCCATTGCAGCTGAGTGCGATAAGGCATATTCAATAACACGCTCATTTGCGGCTGCCCGGGTGTATGCCCGGCGCGCGCGATTTCTTTACCTTCCTTGTTGAGTAACACCAAGCTATCGAATTCGTGCCCTATCGCTTTGTGTAGTAAGCCTTGCACCATTTGTTGCCCGGCGAGGGGATCGCTTTCAAGGCGGTGCAGACTCTCGTATAAAGCTGCTTGCATCGATAAGGCGGAGGTGTCCAACATATGATCTTGAATGGCGACGTCGATCGCGCGGGCACGCGCGCTCAAACTGACTTCCATGCTGCGGTTTAAATACGCCTCCGCTTGTTGGCGCATGATGCTATATACCGAGATACCGGCCGCCACGGTCAAGGTGATGAGCACCGCCCCGCCTATGAGGCTAATGCGTTGGTCGTCCGAAAATTTGGAAAATCGCATGGCAGTTCCTAATGGATTCCCTGTTTAACGACTATTGGGCGCTTACCTTTAAATTAATTACTCCCAGGATTTTCTTGTAAAATAAAGGCTTATGAACTCCTCTACGCCTCCGACACGGCGCCCCATACGCAGTTACGTCTTGCGCCAGGGGCGTATTTCCCAAGCACAGCAGCGGGCTTACGCCGATTTAGCGCCGCACTATGTGCTGCCTTATCAAACTGCCCTGCTCGATTGGGAGAAAACATTTCATCGGGTCGCGCCCCGATTTTTAGAAATAGGCTTTGGCATGGGAGAAAGCACCGCCGAAATCGCAGAGCATTTTCCGGAACGGGATTTTATCGGGGTAGAGGTGCACACCCCGGGTGTCGGCAGCTTATTAAAACAAATACAGGCGCGCGCGCTCAGCAATATTCGCATCATTCAACATGATGCGGTCGCGGTCCTACAAGATATGGTGGCCACTGAAAGCTTAGCTGGGGTGCATATTTTTTTTCCCGACCCCTGGCCTAAATTGCGGCATCACAAGCGGCGCCTACTACAAGCGCCTTTCATACGGCTTTTGTCGAGTCGCTTGCAAAGCGGGGGCTATGTGCATGTGGCGACCGACTGGGAACAATATGCCGAAGTGGTTTTAAACACCTTGCAAAGCGAAGCGCAATTGGAAAATACAGCGGCCACTTACGCCCCCAGACCGGCCTATCGGCCTCTTACTAAATTCGAGCAAAGAGGCTTGAATTTAGGTCACGGCGTTTGGGATTTGGTGTTTCGCAAGCGTGGTTTACCTTGACGCTAGGCCCCTTTTTAAGGTTTAATTGCGCGCTTTCAAAACCGAGATGTGCGACCAATTTTTAGTCCCAACTCTTTTGTTTTGTCACTGCAATAGCAAACCCCAAATCTGAAATGAGTGCGATGCTTTATAGCTGCTCATCATGCTAGGTTTGCGTTTTAGATTTAATGGCCAAGTAGCTCAGTCGCCAGGTTGATTGAAGTACAGAGGACTGATAACACGCTGCGTCAGCAGCTTGTTAGAGCGTAGGCTAACTTGCGTAGCAAGTTAAGGGCGATAGCTCGGCCGCAGCTAAAATCCTTGTGTCACAACGAGCAGCTGCTTTTAGGTTCTGCGTTTTAAGTTTTAATGGCCAAGTAGCTCAGTCGCCAGGTTGATTGAAGTACAGAGGACTGATAA
>CAZKHT010000026.1:8463-17587 GCA_964552595.1 uncultured Burkholderiales bacterium | reverse complement strand
GACTAGGGTATATGGTGCGGGTTTCTATAGACGATTGCGTATGAGCGGGAGCTGTCGCCGCTGACCTGCACCCATTATCAACGCGACGTGTTGGCTTTATTTGAGCTAGCCCAAGCCACGCCCTTGCGTGATTTGCATATCCATCACATGCGCCGCTATGTCGCACTGCTCCACGGCCGTGGCCTGAGCGGAAAAACCTTGGCCCGCATGCTCTCGGCTTGGCGCACTTTGTATCGCTATTTAGCGCGCGATCATGGCTATACCAATAATCCCGCGTTGGGATTAAAAGCCCCCAAGCATGAAAAAAAATTACCGGACGCCTTGTCGCCCGACATTGCCGCCCACCTCGTTGTACCGAATGAAGAGGGCCCCTTGGCGGTACGCGATGCGGCGATGCTGGAATTGTTTTATTCCTCCGGTTTAAGACTTGCGGAATTAACCGGACTAAAGGTGCAAGATCTCGATTTAAACCAAGCGCAAATCCAAGTCACGGGTAAAGGCTCTAAAACCCGCGTGGTCCCCGTGGGCAGCTTCGCCGCCGCCGCCATGCAAAAATGGCTCACCCTGCGCGACAGCATCGCCGCCGCCGGCGAGACGCGTATTTTTTTGGGATTAAATGGTAAGCCTCTCACCGCGCGCGCAGTGGAATTGCGGGTAGCGCATTGGTCTAAAAAATTAGGCCTAGGCGTGCACGTCCATCCACACATGCTGCGCCATTCCTTCGCCTCGCATGTGCTGCAATCCAGCGGTGATTTGCGCGCGGTGCAGGAGCTGCTTGGGCACGCCAACATTTCCACGACGCAGGTGTACACGCATTTGGATTGGCAACATCTGGCTAAGGTTTATGATGCGGCGCATCCACGGGCGAAGAAAAAGGCTTAAGTAAACATGTTTGCACATTTTTCTTTCGCGGATAAATGTTTTGCGCTAGATCCTTCCGGACTTCCGACTAGGTACGGATATGCCCTTAAAAAAACTACTAGACAGCGAACGCAACTTTACTCGGACACTATGAATGGCTGCAAAAACGATACTCAACGCCGTATTGGTCACCTCTGACCTGGACTAGTAAGGAAAGTGATACAAAATAATCAGAATGGATAGCTGATTAACTTTTCTAATCGAGACCAATTGATCAATACCCTTGAACAAGTACTCGACGACCTGAAACGTCTCCATCAGAGCGAGTAAGCCGTTGAAATACGCGTGCGAAATCAAAAGCTGCCAAACGAACCGATGGCAAGAAAGGTGAAAATATGTCGGAACAAAACGAAGCGGGACGTCGCACATTTTTGCGGAATGCGCTTGCAATTGCCGGCGCCACAACGATACGTCCTACCCATGCAGGTCTATTTGGAATGAGCGAGACCAAAGCGCCCTACCCCGTCACCGCAACCACTTTGGCATTCGGCCGGACCTTTGGCATACAGCCCATTCACTGGCTCGACAACGACCGCGTTTTGATTCCTGCGCAAGAGCCGCGGAAGCGTGCCGGTGCTGACGGCAAGGACAAGCTAGGGTGGGGCAAGATGGGGCTGTATATCTGGAATGTCAAAACCAATAGCTTTAGCAGGTACTCTGATCTGGAAAGTAGTAATTGGATATTTGAATACGATCACGGAAATATCGCCTATTCCCTCGGTATGAATTCAAACCGCGATATTCTTACCATGGTAGGCAAAATGGGGGAAGAAAAGCAGGTGGAATTGAAACGGGGAATGCCGCCTATGCAACTCGAACCAAGCAAGAGGCCGCATAAAACCTTTCGTCGCGATGGGGGACAAAAATCCGCCAATTTATATACCTTACTTCCACAGCATGGATATATCTACGTATCTACGACCGATGGCGGCACCGCCTGGGCCGGTAATCAAAATGACAAAGTAAAACTTTATCGATCCGAAACGGCAAAGGCGATCGAATTGCCAATACTCGTTAAAGAAATGGATTCGGAAGCAAAATTTACCTATTCCGATTATCTCAACAAATACGTATTGGTTCCTGCAACTTGGCGCGGCCGAGACTTAGCCAATAACAATCGGACGTGGCCGAAAGACGAACCTTATCCGATTTACTTGATCTCGCCTCAGGGTCAGGTCGAGACCCTCACTATTCCGGCTGGCTATTGGTATCCCGGAGCGGCTTATCCTACACGGGCCGGCTTATTCTGGGTCTCCAACAACACCCAAAGAAACTCGCGCGATGCCGGCGGATGGCTGTTAAAAGAGGGAAAGGCGATTAAGCTCTTCGATCAATTGGTTGATGCCGCGGGCGTGTCGCCCGATGGCTGCACCATCGTCTACGCCAGCAACGATTTCGATCCTAAGACACTCGAATCTATCCGCGCCTTGCATCTATGTAGTGCAACGAACAAACGCAACTGATAAAACGGGAGACATTCCAAAAGGATTGACGGTCTGTGCACCTATGGTTTCATCTTTTTTCCGGTATCGCGCCGAACTGTCGGAATAATCACCTTCTTATTCATGCCTATGGCCATTGCATAGTGGCCGCGGAGGGGAGGGCGCCTAAGTTCTTTAAGTTCTATGAGAGTGCGATGGCGGCGATGCCGTGCTTGCATTCACACTCACTCCGCCTTAGCATAACCCGCTCTTCCCGTCGGATTTCCATGTTGCGCCGTTTCCTCAATATCGTTTCACTGGCTTTCGCTTTGTTGCTCGCACAACAAGGCGCAGCTTGGCATGCCTTGTCGCATGCGCACACGGCTTCCCAGAATGACGACAAGCAAGTCCCCACGGAAAAATGCGGGCAGTGCATTGCTTATGCGCACATCGGTAGTGCCTTGGCGTCCACGTCGCCTGTTATCGCCGCGGCGAATATTGTGCCGGTGCAAATCGCGCCTGTCCCCTTCGCTTTCACCCCCGTTGCACAGTTTTATTTCCTCTCTCGCGGGCCGCCGCGCCTCGTTTAAATCTGCTTGAGCTTGGCCGACGCATCGCGCGTCGGCCCATCTTTCATTTTTAATGAGGTGATTTTATGCTGCGCCAATTACTCTGCGCTTGCGGTGTCGTGTCTTTGCTGATTCAACCCGCGCGGGCCGCGAACGATGCCGATCTGGCAAACATACGTTCCGAATTTCAACAAATTAAAAAAAGCAACGGGGCGCGCATTCAAGCCTTAGAAGCGCGTCTCAAACAAACCGAAGCAAGTGCGCAAAGCGCGCAAACTACTGCGGCGCAAGCCGATGCCAAAGCAACGCAAGCGGTCAATGCGCCGCCACCCGCGCCCGCTGCCAGCGCCGCCGCGTTTAATCCTGGCATTTCTTTAATTCTCTCCGGTTTATATAGCAATCTGTCGCAAGACCCGAGTCAATATCGCATTACGGGTTTTGTGCCCAGCGGCGATATCGGGCCGGGTAAGCGCGGCTTCAGTCTTAGCGAAACCGAGCTGGGTATTTACGCCAACATCGATCCGTATTTTTACGGCGGACTGAATTTCGCTATCGCGCCGGATAACACCACCTCAGTCGAAGAAGCCTTTATCCAAACCTTGGGCTTGGGCAAGGGTTTAACGCTCAAAGCCGGGCGATTTTTTTCCGGCATAGGCTATCTGAATGAACAGCACGCGCACACCTGGGATTTCGTCGATAGTCCGCTTGTCTACCAAGCATTTTTGGGCGGGCAAATGGGGCAAGACGGCGCGCAATTGAAATGGCTGGCGCCGACCAATACCGCGCTGGAAATCGGTGCGGAAGTGGGGCGTGGCGAGCAATTCCCAGGCAGCGATCAAACCAAAAACGGCGCCGGCGGCGCAGCGTTATTTGCGCACCTAGGCGGAGACATCAACGACAGTCAAAGCTGGCGCGTGGGACTCTCCTATTTACGCGCCTCACCGCGTGATCGGCAATATAGCGATACGAATCTCAGTGGCGCAAGCGTGAATAATGCTTTCACGGGCAGCAGCCATTTATGGATAGCCGACGGCGTTTGGAAATGGGCGCCGAACGGGAATCCGGTCAACACCAATTTCAAACTGCAGGGCGAGTATTTACGCCGTCGCGAAACCGGGCAATTGATTTACGACCTCGCGACTGCGGGGACGCCCAGTATTTATCGCAGTAATCAATCAGGCTGGTATCTACAAGGTGTGTATCAATTTCTGCCGCGTTGGCGGGTGGGCGTGCGGCGAGACCAACTCAATGCAGGCAGCGTGGATTTCGGCGCGAACAATGTGTTTCTTACGCGGAGCAATTTCAATCCCAGCAAAAATAGTTTGATGTTCGATTACAACCCCAGTGAATTTAGCCGTGTACGTTTGCAATTCGCGCAGGACAAATCGCGCGAGGGGGCGACCGATAATCAAATTTTCTTGCAATACCAAATGAGCTTAGGCGCGCACGGCGCGCATCAATACTAGGAGATGGCGATGAAAAGATTTTTGCTATTTGTAATGAGTATTGTCATGACGAGTGCGGCGTTTTCCGCTCAGGCGGCGCTGCAAGTGTTGGCATGTGAACCAGAGTGGGCGGCCTTGAGCGAAGAATTGGGCGGCGACAAAGTAGCCGTGTATAGCGCCACCAATGCCTTGCAAGATCCGCATCGTATTCAGGCACGGCCTAGCTTAATCGCGCGCGCACGCTCGGCAAATTTATTGGTCTGCACCGGCGCGGAATTAGAGGTGGGCTGGTTGCCCATACTCTTGCGCCAATCCAGTAATGATGCGATACAGCCTGGCAAACCCGGCAATTTCGAAGCATCTAGCTTCGTCCGCAAACTCGAAGTGCCCACACGTTTGGATAGAGCTGATGGTGATGTGCACGCTGCGGGCAATCCGCATATCCAAACCGATCCGCACAATATTTTAAGCGTCGCGCGCGAATTGACGCAGCGCTTAATCCAGATCGACAGTGCCAACGCCGCCTATTACAGCGCGCGCGGCAAGGCCTTCGACAGCCGTTGGCAAGCGGCCATGCAGCGTTGGCAAGCCGAAGCCGCACCGCTGAAAGGCGTGCCTATCGTGGTCCAACACAAGGGCTTTCCGTATCTAGAGAACTGGCTGGGTTTGCGCGAAGTGGCGACTTTAGAGCCCAAGCCCGGCGTGGAACCGAATAGCGGTTACCTCAGCGAGGTGCTGGCGCAGTTGCAGCGCCAGCCCGCGAAAATGGTGATACGCGCCGCCTATAACGACGGCCGCGCGTCGGAATGGCTGTCCGAGCGCGCCAAAATTCCCGTTGTGGTTTTACCCTTTACCGTCGGTTCCGATGCGCAAAGCAAAGATTTATTCAGTTTGTTCGACACCACGGTGCAGCGTTTATTAGGGGCGCTGAAGTGAATGTCTCCGGCTTAGAGGTTTCAATTTTGTTGCCGGCGTTTCTCGCGGGGCTCTTAGTCTTGGCCAGCCACGTGCCCCTGGGCATGCAAGTGTTAGCCCGCGGCATCGTGTTTATTGATCTGGCCATCGCCCAAATCGCGGGCTTAGGCGTGATCGCCGCCGATCTTTTAGGTTTCGAGGCGCAAGGTTGGGCGGTGCAGCTGGCCGCAGTCAGTGCGGCATTGTTAGGCGGATTGTGGTTAACCTATGCCGAAAAGCGCTGGCCCGAAGTACAAGAAGCTTTAATCGGCGTGTTATTCGTGCTCGCCGCCAGTGCCAGCATTTTGTTGCTGGCGCACAATCCGCACGGCGGCGAACACCTAAAAGATTTGCTGGTCGGGCAAATCTTGTGGGTGAGTTATGCGCAGCTGGCTTTAGCGGCAGCGGTCACCGCCGTGGTGGTCGTATTGTGGTTCGCCGCGCAAAAAAAATTGGGGCGCGTGGGTTTCTACGTGTTATTCGCGTTTGCCGTCACCGCCTCGGTGCAATTAGTAGGCGTTTATTTGGTCTTCGCGAGTTTGATTATCCCCGCCATGGCGACCCGCTTGCTCCGCAGCAAACGCTTATTAACCGCCTATGGCGCCGGTGCGAGTGCTTACGCTTTAGGCCTAATCGCTTCCGCCTGGTGGGATTTGCCTTCGGGCGCGGTCATTGTCTGGGCCATGGCCCTGATCGGCCTGGCGGTGTATGCCTTTTCCGCTGGTGGTGCGCGGGCCAAAGCGGTCTAGCCTCAATAAATCCTTCACCGGGTTTTGTGCGGTACACCCTGTGAAGAGGTGATACTTCCAGGGTCATTTTACAAACCCGTGCAATGTTTCTACAATCCGTCGCACCCCGCATCCAAAAGCGGGGTAACAAAGTGAGCGATGGACTTAAAACTTTCTCTGCCCCAGCATGCCCCGGTACCGCAAATCATTATTGAAACGCGGCCTAAGCAAGTGCAGGAATGGCTACGTGCCTTGCCCCTGGCCAACGCCCCCGAAGCCGCACGCAAACTCACCGACGCGCTAGCAGTTTTGCACAGCGCGAAACTAACGGAAGACGCGCGGCTGAAATTGCTGGAAATGTATCGTATCTCGACCCGGCTGTTACTTCCTGCCCTGCATCAGTTGTACGCCGATAAGCCCCTGCCTTTGGCCGAGAAAAATAAGCAAGCGGCGGCCCTCACCCGCGGTTTGCTGAATGAATTGGCGCATGGCTATAAATTGGTGTTGATGGAGCAAGCGAATCGCCGGCTGAGCTTCAGCGCGCCTAAGCTCGCCCCGCTTGCCATAGGCCGGGCCATCGAATGTTTGGGCGGAATACTCGATGTCTGCTATGAAATTTATGGACCGACCCCCGCGGGGGTCTGGTCCGAATTGCACCAACTGTACTGGCATGCGGCGCAGCACAATATGCATCTCACGCCTTTCGCCGAAGGCGATCCCAGCACCGTGGACACGATATATAAATCCGTGTTGCTACTCACGCTCGCGGACCCGTATCGTTTGCAACAGGGGCAGTTGGGCGAGGTGCATACCTATCTGGCGCGTTTCGGTCAGCATGCGCAGCTGCAAGCTTTAGGCAAAGCGGAAAACACGCATGGCCTGTTTCTGGTGCGCTTGGATAGCGATAGGCCGCCTAAAGCCTTATCGCATTTCAATGGCGTGACCGATGCCCGCACCGATATTATTTTGAATACCGTGCCCCTCGCGCGCATTTTGCATCAGCATGTACACGAGCTGGCGGCGCAGGTTTCCCCGGTTTCCATGGGTTTACCCGAGGCTGCGCATCAGCCCGCCTATCGCGAAATGCTGAAACGTTTAATCCAGCAATGGGGCATCGCCCCTAAGCGCACTTTCGGCCGCACTCCGGTGACGAATCACGTCTATATTTGCGGGGGCATTAGCGCTTTGCATTACGCGCTCAGTCAGGGCGAAGTCGATCCGGAGGAGGTCGCCACTGACGATCAACAAATCACTTTGCAAGTGACCGATTCCCAGCAAGCCAGCGCGTTTCAAACCTATAACTGCGCGAGCTGGCAGGTGATCAACGAAAGCGCCGGCGGGGTCGCCTTAGCCAAAGAGCCTGGCAGCCATGCCAAGCTCAAAGTCGGCGATTTAATCGGCGTGGGGCTGGGGCAGGGCGGCGGTTGGGGTGTGGCCATCGTGCGCTGGATGCAATCGGAAACGCCCGCGCATTTGGAATTAGGAGCGCAAATGTTGGCGCCTCAAGCCGAGGCCATCGCGATTAAACCGGTGATTTCGGCGGCCGATGCGTTATTTCAGCCGGCTTTGCATTTGCCCGAAGTGCGCGCTTTGCACCAGGCGGCGCGCATCGTGGCGCCGCGCGGAAGTTTTCAGGGCTTACGTGAATTCATCATCCGCTCGCCGGAAGGCATGCGCACCGTGCGCGCCACTCAGTTATTGGAACAGACGGATAGCATGGATTTATTTTTCTTCAGCGAAACGGGGGAGCGTCGCCAAGTCCGCTAAGCTGGGACTCAAAGCGCTGCGCTGTTCCTGCCGGAAATTTTTAAGCATCGCGTGATACGCATCCTGTAATTCACTGGCGTCCTCGCCCTCCGCTTTCAACCCGCTGTCGAATACGAATAATTGAAACACGTCCGCGGCACGGATATCCTGCGGCGCCCGCGACAATACCCAGCCTTCCTTGCGACCATCGGTGCTCGCCCTGTGTACAAATCCGGCGCGCATCAGCCGGTCCAATAATTCTTCTATATCCTCCAAGCCGAGTGCGACTTGTTTACGCAGCCAAGCCAGCGAGACCACCACCCCCGCGGTTTGCGCCTTCGCCAATTCGCGCAAAATATCTATCGCCGCGCCGAAGTGCCAGCCCGGCAAGCGTGTACTTTCCCAAGTACTCGCTCGCCAATGCGATAAAGAAGCGGCGATGACCGCACCCAGTAAAATTACGAGCCAAGAAAAATAAACCCATAATAAAAAAATCGGGAAAGTCGCAAAGGCGCCATACACCAGCGTATACGTCGGAAAATGCGTGATATACCAGGCGAAACCACGCTTCATGATTTCGAAGGCAATGCCGGCGATGACGCCCCCGGCGACCGCGTGCCAAAGCGGCACATAGCGATTGGGCACGACTAAATACAGAAGACTGAAGGCCGAGGACATCAAAACCAAGGGCACCAGCTTCAACCAGAACTGACCTATCAAGGGGATATGCGCGACATAACCCATGGATAAACTCACCAGAAAATAAGTCACCGACAAACTCGCCCCTATGAAAATGGGGCCTATGGTCAGCACCGTCCAATAAGTGAGCGCGCGATACACCAGGCTGCGGGTTTTACGCACCCGCCAAATCGTATTAAAGGTGCGGTCTATGGTGTTCATCAGTAATAAGGCTGTGATGGCCAAACCGACGATGCCCAAGAGCGTGAGCTTAGCCGCCTTGCTCGAGAACTGCTCCATATACACCGTGATAATCTTGCCCGCGATTTCCGGCACCATATTGGTCAGCATGAAAATTTTCATTTGCGTCATTAAATCGGTGAACACCGGAAATGCAGCGAACACCGTGACACTGACCGTGATCAAGGGAACGAGGGATAAGAGCGTGGTGAAGGTTAAGCTGGCCGCGACTTGCGCACAGCGGTCTTCGTCAAAACGTCGAATGACGAAACGGATAAAGCCGAATGTTTTTTTCCAAGGCGGCAGCGCAGGTAACATCGCCCGACGCTAGCATCCGCGTAGTTGCAGTTACAAGGGAAGGCGGAGCGGTGGCCCAACGCACACGGCCGCCGGTACACTGCCGGCAAGGCGAAAGTGCCCCG
>CAZKHT010000026.1:0-8453 GCA_964552595.1 uncultured Burkholderiales bacterium | reverse complement strand
AAGACACAACCCCGGCTTGGTTGGGGGTTCAAGGGAAGCGTGCGCGGTGAGCAAACGGGCAAGGCCTCGCGTACAATCCCGGCGATCCTAAAATGCTATTCCAAATTCGATTCCTGAAGCCACGCCCGCCATGCAAAAGAATAAAACGACTTCTTCTCAGGCTCGGGCCCAACCGAGAGGAACACCGGGGCAAGCGGCGGATGCGCGGCCGCATCTCATTCTTGCCTTGCACTATGGCAGTATCGCCAGCCTGGTGGGATTGATTTTTTTGAACTTAGCCTGGGAAGCTTGGCTGGCGCCCACGGCGCGGGTGATTTTGCTGCTTAAAACCTTGCCTTTGTTGTTGCCGCTTTTCGGCATACTGCGTGGACGGCGCTATACCTATCAATGGTCGTCCATGTTGATTTTGTTTTTTTTCACCGAAGGCTTGGTCCGCGCTTACTCCGAGCAGGGGCTGGTACGCGGTTTGGCGCTGGCGGAAGTCGGCTTATCCGTGGTGTTTTATTTGTGCGCGATTTTTTACGCGCGCTCGACCCGCGGTATGTAGCGCGTCATTAATTAATCGCTAGCCGGCAGCGGCCACCACAGTCCATCGCGAAATACTAAACCGGCGCGCAGTGTTTTGTCGGGAAACACACTGCGTAAAGCCTGGAGATAGCTCGACAATTGCGGCAAATGTTTTTGTGCTGCCAGATGCACATCGTCGGCGCTCACCTTAAGCTCGCTCTTGTAGTCCAAAATCCATACTTCATGGTCGAACGCCACGACGCGGTCCATGCGCCGCAGTTCTCCACGTTCGGTGATAAAGGGCAATTCGTTCCACGCGCGTTGATATTGCGTGGGATCAAAAAAGCGCGCGAGTTGCGGCGCTTGCATCATGGCATGGGCCGCCGCCCACAAATCGGCGCAGTGCTGCGAAGATAAATGGAGCTCTTGTTGCAAACTCAGGGCGGTGACGGGCAAAGCCGGAGGTGCCAGGCGGCCCAATAATCGGTGAAATCGAATCCCGTGTTGCGCCGCCGTGCTAGTGACAGGCGTTAGTCGTTGCCCGTGTCCGGTGGGAGGAGGCGATGGTACGGGAGCGCGTTCAAGGTCCGCGTCGTCACGCGTGTTGGTCACGCCTTCTGCATCCTGTTTCTCAGCATTAGGATCGCTAGGCGCCGCGGTAAAGTCGGCACAAGGCGGTACCGCAGCGGCGATTTTTGCGTACCAACTCTCCTTGATTTCTTTCGCTGCCGCCGCGCCGCTGACTATCAAATATTGGCGTGCGCGCGTCATGGCGACATACAGCAAATTCAACTCCTCGTGGGCCGCCCAGGCCGCGTCGCGTTCGAAATACGGCGCGCGCGCTTGGCCGCGGGCTTTGCGGGTGCTGGTCAGGGAAAAATGCGTGGGTGCGGGCGCGCCCGGCGGCCAATCGATTAAGCTTTGATAGCTGTCGCGCGCGGGTAACACTCTATGCGTATCGAATAGCCAAACGATAGGCGCTTCCAAGCCCTTAGCGCCATGCACGGTCAAGATACGTACCGCGTTAGCCGCTTCGGCAGTGGCCGCGAGGTCGGGCGCCTCTTCATCGCGCGCCTGGCGTAAACGCCGCATTTCGTCGACGAATTTAGGCAAGCTGGGATAACGCCCACTGTCCAAGCTCAGTGCCATTTCTAAAAAGCTCAACAGATTTGCTTGCACCGAGGCACTCAGCGCGGGCGGCGTGAGGGCGGCATAGCGTGGGAGGACCTCGCCCTCATGAAAAATCCGATCGAGCAAATCATGCACCGGCAAATAATCCATTTGCGCGCGCCAACTGCTCAGCAAACGATGCGCGCGTTGCAAGGTCGGGTCAGGATCTTGTTGCGCCAGCGTGCTCAAGGCTAGCCACCAATTCGCCAGTCCGGCGCGTGCCAGCTTGAGTAGCGTGGCATCGTCCAAATCAAAAATCGGCGTGCGTAAAACATGCGCAAGCTCTAAGTTGGCCGCAGGCAAAATTAAAAATTCCAATAAGGCGATGAGATCGCGCGCTTCCAAACTTTCCAGCAAACCACCTTGGCGTGCGGTCATGAAAGGAATACCCGCATCGCTTAGCGCTTCTTCGTACACGCGCAAATGCGTGCGTGACCGGGTCAGGAGCAGGATGTCGCCATAGTCTGCGCGACGCTCTCGACCTTGATCGCTTATGCGCCACTGTCCGACGATGGCTTGCAACTGCGCCGCGATTTGCTCCGCCTCCGCGCGCTGCGCCGCTTCCACGGGTTCCAGCAAGGGGGTGGTCAAGGGGTCGCGCAAGACGCTACTGCCCTCAGGCTGAGCGATAGGCGCCGGCAAGGGCCGGCACCACACTCCGCCGTTTAAGTGTTGATGCACCGCGTGGTGGGTTAGGAAATGCGGGTAATCGATGGCGCCAAAAACTTGATTGACTGCATCCAATACGCCTTGCGCGCTGCGGCGCGAGCTGTCCAGGGTCAAGCTGCGCGCGCCTAAGGTGTCCTGCAAATACGCCTGCGCCAAATCGAAAATCCGCGCGTCGGCGCCGCGAAACCGATAAATGGATTGCTTGGGATCACCCACTACGAATACCTTAGGCGCGCGTCCCGCCGCGATTGCCGCGTCGAACCAATGCTGCAGCATTTGCCATTGCACGGGATTGGTATCTTGAAATTCATCGAGCAGAATATGCCGATAGCGCGCATCGAGTTTGTATTGCATATAGGACGCGTGCTCGCTGTCACCGACCAAGCGCTCGGCACCATATTCGATGTCAATAAAATCCACCACGCCACGGTTGGTTTTCAATGTTTGAAAATGATTGAGCAAGGCAACACCGCACACTAAGGCATGTCGATTGAACATCCAGGCTTGCTGCTCTATGAGCGTATCGCGCGCGATTTCCAGGCGAGCGCAAATGGCTTCGTGCAGACGGGTATATTCCGCATCGAATTCGCCCAGGCGTTTTAGCCTGGCGCCCGTGCTGGCACGCACAAAGCGGCTGCCCGCTTGGGTGAAAAATGCGCCGCATATCTGCTTGAAACGCAGGCTGGGATCGGCCTCGGCAAAGCACATACGCAACAACGCGGCGTGGCTTAAATCGGTACTGGTTTGGTTTTTTTCCAATAGCTCGGCAAAGCGTTCCAGATCGGCGATTAAATCTTGTTGCGCGAACATCTCCTCCAATATGCCGCGCTCGGGCTGGATCTGAAGTTCAGTTTGCAAGCGGCCGAGCGCGGCTGCGATGGGATCGGCTTCGCCCCGGGTATACGCCCACCATTCGCCCCGTTTGCTCAAAAAATGCTGGAGCAATAGCCGCGTGTTATGTAAACCATAGTCGCGCAATAAGGCATTCAAACTCTGGGCCGCCGCCGCGTCGGGCGCATCGTTTAATTCTTGGGCGAAGCGCTGCCAAGCTTCGTCCATCAGGCTGGAGGTTTCAGTCAGCAGCGTGAGCTTGCCGGCCAATCCCGACTTCAGCGGCGCGCGCTGCAAGAGTTGTAAAAACCAGGTATGAAAAGTTTCTATGGTGATAGGCGGGCGGCTATTCAGAGTGGTTTCGAATAAACGCCTAGTTTTGCTGAGCGCCACGCCGAGGTCTGCCGCCGCGACGCCGCGCTCCAGTAGAAATGTCCTTACCGTCTCATCGTCGGCCGAGGCCAATATTTCCAGCCAGGTATTCAAGCGGGCTTGCAGTTCTTGCGCCCCTTTGCGTGGGAAAGTGATGGCGAGTATTTCCGAGGGCGCGGCGCCGGCCAGCAAGGCACGAATAATTCGAGACACCAGCAACCAAGTTTTGCCGCTACCGGCGCAGGCGGAGACCACTACGCTATGCTGAGGGTCGAGCGCGAGGGCGCTCATCTGACGGTCATCCATATGGGCCCCGCCATGCCTGCTTGAATCCGGCATGCCTGCTTGAATATGGGTGCGCCTGCCCTCATAGACAGAGAAATTTGATTCGTGTTAGCGTGAACCTCGTTTCTTCCACGGCGAAAGGTTGTCCCATGAGCACTCCTTTACTCACGACCGGCGTCAGCCAAGAAGACAAGACCCTGGCGATATTGACGCATTTAGGCGGTATTTTTTTCAGTGTCATTCCGTCCCTGATTGTTTGGCTGCTGAAGAAAGACAGTCCTTTTGTTGCGGAGCATGCGAAGGAAGCACTGAACTTCCAAATCACTTTGATCTTCGGATTTGTGCTGGCCTTCTTCTTGATGATAGTGCTCATAGGGTTTTTCTTATTTTGGGCATTAGGCGTTATCAATCTCATTTTATGCATCGTCGCGGCGGTCAAGGCCAGCTCCGGCGAGCCCTTCCGTTATCCGTTCACGCTGCGCTTGGTCCAATAACTGCGTCGGCACAAGCCTTCCATTTCACAATAAGTACAAACGCTGGGCGTGCCTTGCGCCGGTAAGCCGGCGCCGGCATGCAGGGATTGAAAAATCGATTGCAAACGTTGACCGACTTGCTCAGCCAATGTTTGTACATCTTCAGTGGGCACGAGTTGCACCTGGCCTTTATGAAAACTCAGATAAGCCGCCTTACTTACCGAATTGCCCGCTAGCAAGGCATACACCGGTAATTGCACATCTTCTCCGGGCGTGGCCAATTGCTCCGCGAGCGCGTTTTTGTCGCGCAATTTATAGTCTATGACCGCTAAGGCGTCAGGCGTTTGATCGATGCGATCTATGCGCCCATGCAAACGCAATTGCAGGCCCTCGCCCAGTTCAAACATCACATCCGCGGCTTGTTCTCCAGCTTGAAATCGCCATCCTTGCGCTTCATGAGCGGCTTGCCATTTCAAGTAAGCGCCTTGTAAAGCCTGCCACTGCCAGCGCCAGGCGTGGCTCAAATAATTTAAGCGCAGCAAAGGCGCGAAGGCGGCGGCGCTGATTTCCTCCAAGCTTTGCGCAGCCTGCGCGAGCCCTTGCGGGTCTTGCGGTAAACGCGGATAGCGCGCATGAAAGCGCTGCAAAATTTTATGCACCAAAGTGCCGAAGTCGCGTTTTTCCATTTCCAGTTGCACCTCATCCAGCGCATTCAAGGCCAAGGCATGACGCGCGAAATATTGGTAAGGGCAGGCCATTAAGCTGGCGTAGCCGCTGGCGGAGATAGAAGCAGGCGGGACTTGCAACAGCGGCGCGGGCCGGCCGCGCGGCGTGCTGCTGACTGGCGGAATCGTCACGGCTAAAGCAGTGCCGACGTCGGCAGCGACTAAATGCTCGCCATAGGCCAACTGATGGCAAGCGTCGAGCAAGTCCAACCATGGGCTCAAAGCATTGGCTTCGCCTTGTTGATAGGCTTGCCAAGTGATTAGGATTTCCTCCGAGCGCAACAATAAACCCGCGAGATCACGCTGCTCCTGGCGCAAGGTATCCTGCGCCGTGGGCAGTTGCAGGTCGGCACGCACCGCTTGATTAAAAAATCCGCTGTGAGCCGTGGGAGAGGGAAGGTGGGCGGCATCGCATCCTAAAATCAAAGCCGCATCGAAAACGCGTAAACGGGTGGCCGCTAAATGCGTGAACACGATGCTGCTGCTAATGCCACTGTCTAAAAACGTCGCGGTTTCGAATTGCTGATTCAACCATTGCCGGAATTCCGAAAAATGATAGCGCTCGAACGCGCCTTCTAATTCCATGGCGGCGAGTTGTAAGTTATCGAGTAATTGCGCGCCCGCCAGATCTTTCGCAAAAGCCTGGCTTATTTCCAAGTCGTCCAAAGTGGTGAGCAATAACGCTATCCAATCGGCCAGAGGCAAGGCGCGGCGTAACGCCCAGGCTTGCGCGCTGTGCTGCAGCCGCCTCAGTGTCTCGCTGCACTCGGATTTATTTTTGGCCTGTGCCAGCGCCAGATAATGCGACAAGCCGGAGACGACATTGTGTTCGCGTATCAGCAATTCCAGTTCGGCCACGGCCAGGCGGCGTTGTTCTCTGTCGCTGCCGCTGAAAACCCAGGGCGACTTCAAAAAATCCAGCACATGCTGGTAATAAAAATCCTCGCCTAGCAAATCCAGCCAACGCATGAGCAATGCGCTCGCCGCCGTGGTGGAAAAAGTCCAGCCGGTTTCATCCTCCACCAATATGGCCTGGCGTTCCAATAAAGCCCTCAAGCGCCGAGCGCTGCGCCTATCTTGAGCGACGATGGCGATGTTTTGTAAACCGCGGTTAAGCCAAGTTTGAATTTGCTGGGCGGCGGCCTGGGCTTCTTGCTCCAAGGAATGTGCGCCGAAATAGCGCAGGGCGCCGCTATATGGACTGCTAGGCAAACTCGCACGCAACGCGCTTGCCCGTTCCAGCAAGGTCGGTGCCGTTGGCGTATCGGAATCAGGCGCCGTCCACGCTGCATTGAGCAGACGGCCACGCGGGCTAAGATCGGCCTCGCTTAAAACATTGCTCTGGAAAATTTGGACAGGCTGGCGTCGCGCATAGGCAAGTAAAAAGTTTTTCTCGGCCGTGCTTAAAGTATCCACCCCCACCACATACAAAGGTCGATCCGCTTGCTCGGCCCATGCCGACAAACGCAGGAGATAGGCGCCACTCGCATCTAGCCTGCCATGCAAATCCTGTTGCAAGGCATGCCAGAGTTCATAGACCAAGCGTGCTTCGAACTGCAAAGACGCGCCGGCCGCCGCCTTATATGCTGCGGCCAACTGCGCAAGAAAATCCGCGTAGTTCTCGGGCAAGCGTACATGCTCTGCATTCAACTCATCGAACAAGCGCAGCAAATCCGCGGTCAATCCCCACAGCGTTACGGGATCCACCCAATTGCGGCTGCGCAAGGCGGCATAAAGCAAGCTTTGGCGCGAGCGCGTAGAGACCGGGATATGGGGCAGCGGCAGATTCGCCGCCAACTGCGGCAGCGTACTGATCTGGGGAAGCAAAAGCGTCGGCCGGTGCGCGGCGTCGGCCAAGGCGCGCGCCATGCCGGCGGCGGCATGCAAATTGGGCAGCAGCACCTGACAAGCACTGAGATCGGGCAACGAGTCGGCATGCGCTCGGATGATCGCGGCGGCGGCCGTCCGCAGTAAATCGGTTTCAGACGAGGAGTGGGTGGCGACCGCCGCGCTCAGATCGACGATAGCCTTAGCGCTCCAAGTAGGAAAACTTATCCGACTTTTTGGCCCATTCGTCGGCATCCGGGGGCGCGGGCTTGCGCTCTATGATGGGTTTCCATTTTTGCGACAGTTCGGCGTTAAGAGCGGTGAACTGGCGCTGATTCTCCGGCACGTCGTCTTCCGCAAAAATCGCTTCGACCGGACATTCGGCGACGCATAGGGTGCAATCTATGCATTCATCGGGGTCTATGACTAAAAAGTTGGGGCCTTCGCGAAAACAATCTACGGGACAGACATCTACGCAATCCGTGTATTTACACTTAATGCAAGGTTCGGTGACTACGTAAGTCATACTGCTTCCTTCTTTGATTATGGCCTTATGCTCGGGAGGCAGGCGGGGTTAAACTGCCGCAATTTTAGCCTTGCGCGGGCATGAACAAAAGCGCTTCCGTTTTTTACGCGTAAAGCTTCCCAAGTTTTAATTTTTTGGTTAGGATACAAGCTCAATTCTGAATGCAGCACAAAAATCCCTGTTGTTTCAATCTTCTGCCGCCTATCCTGGTGGTCTGGGTTATGAGGAAGCCATGAGCGAACATATACATTACGTCAGCGACGCCTCGTTTGACGAAGAAGTCCTGCAATCAGCAATGCCCGTCTTGGTCGATTACTGGGCAGACTGGTGCGGCCCGTGCAAGATGATCGCGCCGATCCTGGACGAGGTGGCGCAGGAATACGCAGGGCGCATAAAAGTAGCGAAACTCAATATCGATGAGAATCAGCAAACGCCGCCGAAATACGGCATACGCGGCATCCCCACTTTGATGATATTTAAGAACGGAAACGTCGAGGCCACTAAGGTCGGCGCTTTGTCTAAATCGCAATTGACAGCATTTATTGACAGCAACGTTTGAACTCGCTACGCTAGCTTCTAAAGTTTCCTGAATCCCCGCACGATAAGATTACCAGTAGCAAGATTAAAAACGGGCGTGCATTCAAGTTCCGGGCGCTTCAGACCCGGACCCGCGCCAACATCCCAATTTCTTTATTTTTCTCCATCAACACACCTGGTCTATGCATTTATCCGATCTTAAACATCATCACGTGCAAGAACTCGTGGATATGGCTGTCACCCATGAGATTGAAGGGGCGAGTCGTCTTAGAAAACACGATTTGATTTTTGCGCTGCTCAAAAACCAGGCGAAGAAAGGCGAAAGCATCTTCGGCGAGGGGGTCCTCGAAGTGCTTCCCGACGGCTTCGGCTTCCTGCGCTCGCCCGATACGAGCTACCTCGCAGGCACGGACGACATCTACATTTCGCCGTCGCAGATCCGCCGGTTCAACCTGCACACCGGCGATACGATCGAAGGCGAGATCCGCACGCCGAAGGACGGCGAGCGCTACTTCGCGCTGGTCAAGGTCG
>CAZKHT010000025.1:0-17638 GCA_964552595.1 uncultured Burkholderiales bacterium | reverse complement strand
CGAGTTCGGCGACACGATCGTCCGCGAGGTCATGGTGCCGCGGACCGACATCGTGTTCGCCGAGCGCGACAAGAACGTCCGCCAGGTGCTGTCCCTGGCGCTGCGGAGCGGCTTTTCCCGGATACCAGTGGTAGGCGAGAACAAGGACGACGTCATCGGCATCGCCTACCTCAAGGACCTGGTGGCCCGCAGCCGCGAGCACCCGGAGGCCGAGACGGTCGAGAAGGTCGAGTCGGTCATGCGCCCGGCCACCTTCGTCCCGGAGAGCAAGCCGGCCTACGTGCTGCTGCGGGAGATGCAGGCGCGCCAGATCCACCTCGCGATCGTGATCGACGAGTACGGCCGGACCCGGGGGCCGGTCCCCATCCAAAACAACACGGGGGAGAACGGCGGGGGAAACGACCCCTGAATAGACCCGGGACGCCCCGGCGGGGGCGGCAGCGGTTGCCGCGTCTGCTCGCATACCGGTTGGTTAGAAGTCTTGGGTTGCGGCATGGTGCATCCCAATGTGTTCCAGCACGTGCATATCGACAGCGAGAAATTCCTGGGCTTCGCCTTCGGCATGGGGGTAGAACGCCTGGCGATGTTGCGCTATGGCGTGAATGATCTGCGCTTGTTTTTCGAAAACGATATGCGCTTCCTGCGCCAATTCAATTAGTCATGAAATTTTCTGAAACTTGGTTGCGTAGTTACGTCAATCCGCCGCTGGACAGCGCGGCGCTTGCCCACACCTTGACCATGGCCGGTTTAGAAGTGGAAGCGCTAGAAGCGGTGGCGCCGCCATTCAGCGGCGTGGTGATAGGGCTAGTGCTCAGCGTGGACAAACATCCCGATGCGGATCGTTTAAATGTCTGCAACGTGGAAGTCGGTCAGGCCGCGCCGCTGCAAATCGTCTGTGGTGCGGCCAATGTGCGCGTCGGCATCAAAGTGCCTTGCGCGCTAGTGGGTTCGGTCTTACCGACAATGACCATTAAGCAGGCCAAGGTACGCGGCGTGGACTCCTTCGGCATGCTGTGCTCTGAACAAGAACTGGGTTTGGCCGAGGCTGCAACGGGCTTGCTGATATTGCCGGACGATGCCGAGGTGGGTAACCCTATACGCGAGTATTTGGACTTAGACGATAAATTATTCACGCTCAAGCTGACGCCGAACCGCAGCGATTGTTTGAGCCTGAATGGCATTGCTCGTGAGGTCGCGGCCATCACTTCTAGTGCGCTAACGCCGCCGCTTATCCGTGCTGTCCCATTCAATCATGCGGCAAGTCTGGCAGTGGACCTGCAAGCGCCACTTGCCTGTCCGCGATACTGCGGACGTATTGTGCAAGGCGTCAATGCCGCTGCGACTACGCCGGATTGGATGCAGCGGCGCTTAGTCCGCAGCGGTGTGCGTCCGATCAGCGCGGTCGTGGACATTACCAATTATGTTTTACTCGAATTAGGTCAACCTCTGCATGCTTTCGATCTGGCGAAGCTCAGCGCCGATATCACCGTGCGCATGGCAAAGCCGGGTGAAGAGCTGATCTTACTCAACGATCAAACCGTGACCCTAGAGCCCGATATGCTGGTCATCGCCGATGCGCATCAAGCGGTGGCCCTGGCCGGCATCATGGGTGGGGCAGCCACTGCGGTGGACACCACGACTCGCGGGGTGTTTTTAGAATCCGCGTTTTTCACGCCCGATGCCATTGCCGGGCGCGCCCGACGTTTGGGTTTAAGCACCGACGCCTCGCATCGTTTCGAACGCGGCGTGGATTTCGCTGCGACGCGTGATTGTTTAGAGCGTGCGACGCAATTACTTATCGAAATCTGCGGTGGTACCGCAGGACCGATTACCGAGGTCGCGCAGTCTTTGCCCATGCGCGCCCCCATTTCATTGCGTGCGGCGCGCGTGCGTAAGGTGCTGGGTTTGGAGTTGAACCCAGGCGAGATTCAGTCTTTGCTGGATCGTTTGCATTTAGAAGTAACAGTGCGGGGCGAGGCTTTCTTAGTGACGCCGCCCAGCTATCGCTTCGACTTGGCCATAGAGGAAGATTTAATAGAAGAAATCGCGCGCCTCTATGGCTACGATCAAATTCCCGCTCTACCGCCAAGGGCTCAACTGGCGATCCTGCCGCAATCGGATAGGCAGCGCAGCTTTGCGCAACTACGGGAAAGGCTGCAAGCGCGCGACTATCAAGAGGTCATTACTTATAGCTTTGTTGAGCCGGAGTGGGAACTAGACCTCGTCGCCAATTCGGCGCCGCTGCAATTACAAAATCCCATTGCCGCGCAATTAAGCGTCATGCGCTCCACGCTCTGGGGCGGCTTGATGGAAGCGCTACGTTTCAATTTAAATCGCAAACAGCCGCGAGTTCGCCTATTCGAAATGGGTCGCGTGTTTTTAGGAAATACCGCTGAACAGCAGCCAACGCGGCTTGCCGCCATCGCCTATGGCAGCGCGGCTCCGGAACAATGGGGAATACCCGAGCGCAGTCTGGATTTTTTCGATCTCAAAAGCGATTTACAAGCCCTCTTAGGGCCTTTAACTGCCCGATTTAACGCCAGCCCGCATCCTGCCCTGCATCCGGGGCAGTCCGCGCGGGTGGAAGTGGATGGCCGGGCAGTCGGTTGGTTAGGCAGTTTGCATCCCAAATGGGTACAAAAATACGGCTTAGCCCAAGCCCCGGTTCTGTTTGAACTAGCAACCCAGCCTTTGCTGAATTTAGCGCTACCGAAATTCCAGGAATTAGCCAAATTTCAGCCAATACGTCGTGATCTTGCAGTCATCGTCGACGAAAAATTAAAAGCAGACGATTTGCTTTTAGCCCTGCGCGAAGCCGCTCCCGAACAAGTAGTGGAAACCGCGATTTTTGATGTCTATGTGGGCAAAGGTATTGATTCTGGTAAGAAAAGTATTGCATTTAAAATATTATTGCAGGATACTCAAAAGACAATGACCGATCTGGAAGTCGATACGGTCGTCACCCGCCTGACCCAGGTCCTCTCGGATCGCTTCGGGGCAAAATTGAGATAATCGTCTGGGATCGTGAGGAGCGATAATGACCTTAACAAAGGCCGAACTAGCAGACATGATTTTTGAAAAAGTTGGGCTAAACAAGCGCGAAGCAAAAGACATGGTGGAGTCTTTTTTCGAAGAAGTGCGGCAAGCTTTAGAGCAAGGGGAGAGTGTTAAATTGTCCGGTTTTGGCAATTTTCAGTTGCGCGACAAACCGCAACGCCCTGGACGCAATCCGAAAACCGGTGCTGAGATTCCGATTTCGGCGCGTCGCGTCGTGACTTTTCATGCGAGTCAAAAACTAAAGGCCATGGTTGACACTTCATATGCCGGAAAACAGCCTACCGAAAACTGATTTACCTCCCATCCCCGCGAAGCGTTATTTCACCATTGGTGAAGTCAGCGATTTATGCGGGGTGAAACCCCATGTTCTGCGCTATTGGGAACAAGAATTTACCCAGCTGAAACCGGTGAAACGCAGAGGCAATCGCCGCTACTATCAACACCACGAAGTGCTATTGATACGCCGCATACGCGAATTGCTCTATGAGCAGGGCTTCACCATCAGCGGTGCGCGCAATCGCCTCGACGACAATTTGCATGCGAACGACGTTGTCAATAATAAAAGCGGACAAAGCGCTATGCCTTCGGGCCCGGTGGATTTCACCTTCATCCGCAACGAATTGCAAAGCCTGCTGCGTTTCCTGCAAGCCTAGCTCGTCCGCTCGAAATAAAAGCCTAGCTTTACGTTCCGCGCACGCCTCTGATTCGTTATAATCGCGGTCTTTCGGGGCGTAGCGCAGCCTGGTAGCGTACCTGCATGGGGTGCAGGTGGTCGGAGGTTCAAATCCTCTCGCCCCGACCAAATAATTTCGCGCTGTGGGTTATGTGATCCTGTAGCGCTAAATCTAGGCAGAGAGCGTGCCCCGCCTAAGGGAACCTGCTCCCGAAAACAAGCCTATTGTATTGATGTTAACTGACCTTCCAGAGGTAAGCGCATCGAAAAACATCAAGACCTGCGCACCCAGAGCTATAACATCGGTAGTCTACAAGCGAGCATTGCCCAATCGCAGAAACGACTAGCACAAATCACCTCGACTGCCCGGCAAAAACTCCAAGAAGAACGCGTCGAAGCAATCGCCCAATATGAAAAGCTAGAACAAGATTGGGCCAAGCAGGCACATAAAAACACACTTCTCGAACTTAAAGCCCCGCAAGCCGGTACCGTGAAAGACTTAGGCACGCACACGGAAGGTACAGTGGTTTCCCCAGGTACAGTGTTGCTGACGCTAGTACCCAAAAATGAACAACTTCAAGCCGAAGTATGGGTAGAGAACGAAGACGCGGGATTTATACGGCCCAATCAGCCAGTGAAAGTCAAAGTGTTGTCTTATCAGTTTCAAAAGTACGGCATGGTCGATGGTGTGCTGAGCTATATAGGGGCCGACGCCAGCGATGCGAAACAGACCACGAATACCCAAGATACAACAAATAAAGACAACAGCCCTCCCGCGAAGTACCGCGCCTTGGTTACATTGAAAACGCAAAGCCTAAGTGCGGAAGGGGAGCGCTTTGAACTTTCCCCTGGGATGCAGGTAGCGGCAGAAGTTAAATTAGGGACCAGAACAATTCTGGAATATCTGCTCTCGCCAGTACAAAAGGCGTTTCATGAGGCGGGCAGGGAGCGTTAATGAAAATTCTCTTTCTTCACCAAAATTTCCCGGGGCAGTTCCTGCATCTCGCAAGCGCACTAGCGACTAACCCTGTGCATGAGTTAGTCGCGATTTGTCAACCGCAAGCGCCGCGGCTGCGCGCTATTAAGACATATGTCTACAAACCTGACGCAAAGACACAAAGCCACCATTACCTCAGTATGCTTGAAGACGGCGTGCGCAATGGGCAAGCGGTGGCACGCATCTTACTAAGAATGAAAGAAGAGGGCTTTGAGCCCGACCTCGTCATGGCCCACCCTGGCTGGGGGGAAGCGCTCTACGTAAAAGATGTGTTCCCGCAAGCGGCGCTCTTAAATTACTTCGAATTCTACTACCACGCAGAAGGCGCGGATTGCGACTTCGATCCCGAGTTTCCACTCGATATTGATGGCCGCTTGCGGCTGCGCACCCGTAATGCCTTGCACCTCTTAAATCTACAGAACTGCGATGTCGGAGTCAGCCCCACTCAATGGCAAAAAAGCGTACACCCACCTGCCTATCATTCTAAGATCGCCGTGATCCACGAGGGGGTGAACTCCCAGCTCGTCGCGCCCAAGGCAGACGCTAGCTTCGCCCTGCCGGACGGCAGCACGCTCAGCCGTCAAGACGAAGTGATCACCTATGTCGCGCGCAACTTAGAGCCCTATCGTGGTTTCCATCACTTTATGCGCGCTCTCCCCCAGATATGTACCCGACGCCCCAACGCCAAAATTATTATCGTTGGCGGCGACGAAGTGAGCTACGGCAGCCCCGCGCCCGAAGGACGAAGCTGGCGTGAGCACCTCCTACGCGATATTGAAATCAACCCTCAGCAGGTGCACTTCCTCGGAAAAATTCCCTACCTCGACTATGTATCACTAATGCAAGTCTCCTCTGCACATATCTACCTTACCTATCCCTTTGTGCTGTCTTGGTCCATGCTCGAAGCAATGGCGGCTGGTGGACTACTGATTCCTTCCAATACCGCACCGGTGCGCGAAGTAATTACGCATGGCAAAATGGATTGTTAGTGGATTTTTTCTCGCAGACTGAGCTGCTCGATACCATCGATGCTGCGCTTGATCATCCCGAGCGCATGGTCGCTTTGCGGGAGGCCGCGCGGCAAACCATAGTCGATCACTATAACGTTCAACAGTCCTTGCAAAGATACGGTCAATTGATTACGCAAGTGATGGCACAGCGGGATAAGCGTACGGGCAACGTGCAGCAAGCGGGGAAAGCAGGGTGACGAGTCAGACACCACCGGCGGGTGCTGAGATGCGCAACGAAATTACCTCAAAAACACGCTTCGTAAAGCAAAGGCCGCTACGAAGAATTTAATCCAATCAAGGAGACAATCATGTCCAATGCTATTCAACCTAACCGCCGTGCCTTCGTGCGTGCGGCGCTTGCAACGGCGGGAGCGTTAGCCGTGAGTGATTCGAAAGCAGGGCTGTTTGATGGCGGAGAGACGAAGCCGCCGTATCCGGTGACGAGTTCTGGCTTGCTCTTCGGGCGTGGCGTCGGAAATCTCGAACCGATTTATTGGCTGGATAATGATAGAGCCATGTTCGGGGCATATGCGCATTTGCCCTCCAGGGAAACTAGCGATAACAAGCCGTCTACTAGCCCCTTTGGTATCTATATTTGGAACGTCAAGGACAATACCTATACGCGCTACGCAAATTTGCTGGATGCTCCACGTCGGTTCCGGTACGACCACGGGAATATTGCCTACACGCTTGAATCTGATCCGCATGGGAACTTGACCATGATGATCGGCAAGATGGGTGAGGAAAAGCGCGCAACGCTCAAAGGGGGAAGTGGTATTCGAACCGAACTAGAACCGAGCATGGGTCCGGGAATGCGGTTTCGCCATGAAGGCGGTGAGACTTCCGTGATCTACGCGTTATTGTCTGAGCACGGCCACATTTTCGTTGGTAGGGGCGATGTCCTAAGGCCTGGCAATCCAGAGGATCAAATTCAACTTTTTCGGGCTGATCAGAGGCAACCCATCACTCTACCGATATTGGTGAAGGAAATGTATTCGGGCGCGGTGCTAAGTTTCTCGCCTTATCTAAATAAATACGTACTTCTGCCTTCAATGTCCCGCAGTCAGGACAGTCATTCCGGATCACATTGGAAAACGGATGAACCTACTCCGATTTACCTTATTTCCCCTGAAGGGAAGGTAGAGAACGTAGAAGTTCCCTCCGGTCTGTGGCGCCCCCAGGCCGTATTTCCCACACGAGAGGGGTTGTTCTGGGTGTCAAATAACACGCGGCGGAATTCCCGCGACGCTGGTGGTTGGCTATTAAAAGACGGCAAAGTCACCAAGCTGTTTGATCAGCTGGTGGACGGCGCGGGAGTCTCGCCCGATGGCTGCACCATTGTTTATGCCAGCAATGATTTCAATCCAAAAACGACCGAGTACCTGCAGGCAATTAATCTGTGCAAACCAATGAACAAGAATTAGGGAGAAAGATAAATGGAGCTTACGGACCAATTGTTACACGCCTTTTTAATTGCCTGCGACCAGTCCTATAACGGCGCACCGATCGACGGCATGGCACTCCAACCCTTGCAGGATAGCCCACTCAACAGGGAGCAGAGGGTCAAGTCTGGAGCACAGGGAGCACAGGGAGCACACGGCGCCGAGCACAGGGTCAAGTCTTGCCTTTTGCCATCTCAATATTTTTGATTTGCTTAGCCATATACCTTCAGGCTTCTAGTGCTTTTATTGCGGCCGGGAAAAACACCCCCGCGTTGGCTGAGCCTACGCAATCAAATCTATCTTGGCACCGATGTCTTCGTGGATGAGATGCATCGTAAACCAGATGTGCAGCAAGACTTGTGAAGTACCGGTAGGGGAAAGACGTAAAACGCATCACGTGCAACCTTTAGGATAGCCCGCTCAGCCCGCGAACAACCCTTCCCGCGATGCCGCTTAATTGGGATGCGGACACTGCTGGGCGGACAGAGGTAAATGACCTCTTTGTGATTGATGACAGCACTGGATTTGGTGCTGTTGTCTATAGATAGGCTACAGGAACTAGGGGCAGGTACGACGATATCGTTACATTGCACCGCACGCCCGGCCCGGACCCGTACGAAAGGTTATGTTAGCGCCGAGAGTTTGCTCGAAATATTTTATCGTGATCTCCTTCTAGACATCATATAGCGATTCCGTATTTCCCGGAGTAAGATCTTTGTTCATAGCGCATAGGGCGTTGGTCTTACTCCCTACCGCTAGTCTTCTGCTTGCCTCAATACAAATCTATAAACGCGACCACGCGTCTCTTATTTTTTTGCGGCGTCGCTTTATAGCTGCGCTCCCCTTATTTTCTTACTAGGGTGCTCTTATGCCGAATTCCATTTTCGATACCGAAGTTCAGACCATACTTAACCAGAGCCGTTTAGAAACGTTACCGCTGACGCCGTCGCCTAGCGATTGGCGCGACCATTGGATTTATTTTTTAATGGTGGATAGGTTCAACAATCCTACTGCGCCGCCCCAAACGACTTTCGACGCGCAATTTGGCGGATTTCAGGGTGGTACGCTGCAAGGCGTGACCGAGAAGTTAGATTATTTGAAAGCCATGGGCGTAGGTGCGATTTGGATGACGCCGGTACTTAAAAATCTGCAATTTCTAAATGATCAAGCCAATGAGGGTAGTTATCACGGCTATGGCATACAAAATTTCTTGGAGTTGGACCCGCGCTTCGCCAGCTCCGGCGATGTCGATGCGGAACTACGGGCGTTCGTTGATGCGGCGCATGCACGCGGCATCTATATCATTTTTGATATGGTTCTAAACCATGCCGGTGATGTCTTTGCGTATGCCAGCGGTTCCGAGGCGGAGCGCAGCGATGCGCCGCAAACAATAAATTGGCGCGATGCGCGCGGGCGGCCGCGCGTGGATTGGACAGAAGGCGGTGACATCGTTGGCCCGCCGGCGGATGCGACGGTTTTTCCGGACGAGTTGCGGCGCAATATTTTCTTTCGCCGGCAGGGCCGCGCGGCCGCTGGTGGTCCGGAAACCGTGGGGGATTTCGCTTCTTTAAAGCAAATGCTCACGGAAAATTACGCGCTGGGAAATATTCTAATACGCGGCTTTCAATACCTTATCGCCAAATACGATTTGGATGGCTTTCGCATTGATACGCTGAAATATATTCATCCCGAATTCGCCTTGCGCTTTGGCAATGCGATACGCGAATTCGCCTTAAGCGTGGGTAAGAAGAATTTTTTTACTTTCGGCGAAGTCTACGATGACGAACAAAAAATTTCCGAATTCATAGGCCGTAACACCACTATCGCCGGCGACTTAGTCGGCGTTGATGCGGCCTTGGATTTCCCTTTATTTTTTCGCTTGCCCGGGGCCTTGAAAGGTTTCCTTCCCCCTAGCGAAATCGTGAGCATGTATCAGACGCGTAAACGGGTAGAGCAACACGTGATCAGCTCCCACGGCGAGGCCACCCGATTTTTTGTGACTTTTCTTGATAACCACGACCAGCGCCAGCGTTTTTATTTTCAGCCATCGGGCAACGCGCATGCCTTTGACGGGCAAGTCACGCTAGCCTTGGCCTGTTTATTCGCTTTGCCCGGCATACCCTGCGTGTACTATGGCACCGAGCAAGGTTTACATGGAAACGGCGATAGCGATCAGGCAGTGCGCGAGGCGCTATGGGGGAAACCTCAGGCGTTCGATACCCAACATCCGTTCTATCAAACATTGTCGGCGCTGAGCGCAGTACGCTGGGCGCAACCCGCCTTGCGCTACGGCAGATTTTATTTTCGTCCCCTGTCCGGCGATGGATTTCATTTTGGCGTTTCGAATACCGCGCCCGGGGTCGTCGCGTTTTCTCGTATTTTGAATGATCAAGAAGTGTTATTAGTTGCGAATATTTCGGGCGCCGCGAAGTTTACCGGGGAGGTGATCGTGGATCGCAATTTAAATGCTCCAGGATTGAGTTGGCAGGTGCTGTATAGCAATCAGCCTACAGCGATCGCGCCGGCGCCGGTAGCGGTTCGCGACAGCGCTGAGATTCGTGAAGTAGATGGCGGGCTGAGCTTGGGCCCGGTCGCGATCTTGCCTGTTTCCCTGCGCGCAAGCGAAGTGCAAATCTTAGGTCGGCCCATCGCTGGCTAGCGTTGCGAAGTGCTCATACAATTTTGATTAGCAGGTCCGACGGTGATATAGTAATCACTTGATTAAACGAGATTTTGGCGCGCCTAATGCGATAAGATGAAACGCGGAACGAATACAAAAAAAGCGGCCCGCGCAAGCTTATCCCCTAATCGAAATCCAGACGCTAGCGCGACCAGAAATACGCCTTTAGCTTGCTCCCAGATAACACGCGAAATTCGAAGTCATGCGCATTTTACTTTCCAATGATGATGGTTATTTCGCGCCCGGTCTTAACCTGCTGGCTCAAACTTTAAGTCAAATTGCGGAAGTCACCGTCGTCGCCCCGGAACGCGACCGTAGCGGGGCCAGCAATTCTTTGACTCTCGATAGACCCCTGTCTTTAAAGAAAGCCGCCAGCGGCTTTTATTATGTGAATGGCACACCCACGGATTGCGTGCATTTAGCCGTGACGGGCATGTTGTCCGAGCTACCGGATATGGTGGTGTCGGGCATTAATCATGGCGCGAATATGGGCGACGATACGATTTACTCCGGCACTGTGGCCGCCGCCACGGAAGCCTTCTTGCTAGGCATTCCTGCGCTCGCGGTATCCTTGGCCGGGCATCGCATGGGGCATTATGCGACCGCTGCCGAAGTCGCCTTGCAATTGGTCGAGCGCTATCGCGCCAACGCGTTTTCGCAAGCCATGTTGCTGAACGTCAACGTGCCCGATGTGCCGCTGTCTGAACTGCAAGGCATGGTTGTCACCCGCTTGGGCAAACGCCACAAAGCGGAACCGGTATTGAAAACCTTAAGCCCGCGCGGCGATACTTTGTTTTGGGTGGGCGCTGCGGGTGCCGCGCAAGACGCGGGCGAGGGCACGGATTTCCATGCGGTGGCGCAGGGGCGGGTTTCAATCACGCCCTTGCAGGTAGATCTCACGCATTTTGATAAGCTTGCCGAAGTCCAGCGCTGGGCGGCCGCATGAATCAGCGATTTTCCGGCATAGGCATGACCTCGCAGCGCACCCGGGCGCGCATGCTAGAGCGTTTGCGCGCTAAAGGCATTACCGACGAAGTAGTACTCACGGCAATTAACGATATCCCGCGTCATATATTTGTCGACGAAGCTTTAGCCAGCCGCGCCTATGAGGACATTGCCTTGCCCATAGGTTTCGGCCAAACCATTTCCCAGCCATATATCGTCGCCCGCATGATAGAACTCGCGCGCGCGGGTCGCAGCTTAGGGCGGGCTTTGGAAATTGGAACCGGTTGTGGTTATCAGGCTGCCGTCTTAGCGCGTGTTACCAAAGAAGTGGTTTCCGTGGAACGTATTGCGCCCTTAGTAGCCAAAGCTCGGAAGAATTTGCGCGAGATTCGAATTAATAACGTTAAAGTCAAATATGCGGATGGCAGTTTAGGTCATGCCGAATTCGCGCCCTATGACGCGATCTTAGTCGCCGCGGCGGCGACGCATATTGCCCCGGAATTATTGGAGCAATTGGCCATAGGGGGGCGACTGGTCTTGCCTGTGGGGCCGGACACGCAAACCCTGACGGTGGTGGAACGCAATGCGCAAGGGTTTCAACAAATCGAAATGGGCGACGTGAAATTCGTTCCGCTTTTAGGCGGCATCGTGTAATGGGCGTGGTTGGGTCGGGAGGCGCGAAGTTTTTCTGCATCTATTGGGCGCGGGCATGGTACTGCTCTTGCTCAGCGCCTGCGCCGGCGGCCCGGCTCGCGCACCGGTCGCGGATAGAGGCGCCGGTGCCATCGGCAAGCGGCATGCCCCCGCGCCCCAAGTCGATTGGCGTCCCGCAACCTACACAGTGCAAAAAGGCGACACCTTATACAGCATTGCCTTAGAACACGGCCAAGATTACAAAGAACTGGCGGAATGGAACAATATCCCACCGCCCTATGTCATTCGTATAGGTCAGGTATTACGCATGGCAAGCCCGGATAGCGAGCGCGCCGTGCCGTATAAACCCGGCGTGGCGAGTGAAAGCAGGCCTTTGCCCGCGCCTCCGCTCGCGGTTTTAAAGACCGAGCCTAAGGCACTGAAACAACCCTATTCGGACCAAGCCCTGGCTAAATTGGAGCGCACGCCGCTAAAGCCCACGCCTGGCGCTAAGCCGGAGCCTAAAGCCGAGACCAAGGAGATTGCGCCCGAGGCGCCCAAGGCAGAAGAACCGAAAACTGCGCCAGAGAGCGCCAAATCCGATGGGGCCGCTGAAGAAGATAAGGTGGATTGGGGATGGCCCGCGGACGGGAAAATCCTAGCCAATTTTAACGATGGCGGAAGTTCCAAAGGGCTGGACATCGGTGGGCCTATGGGGCATGCGGTGCTCGCGGCGGCAGGGGGTAAAGTCGTGCATACGGGGAATACTTTGCGAGGTTATGGCAAACTCATTATCATCAAACACAACAAGAGTTATTTCAGTGTTTACGCGCATAATAGCCAAGTGCTGGTGAGAGAAGGTCAGGTCGTGGTTAAAGGTCAAAAAATAGCAGAAATGGGGAATAGCGACGCCGATCGGGTTAAACTGCATTTTGAAATTCGCCACTTGGGTAAGCCCGTGGATCCCCTTAAATATTTGCCTAACGATAGAAGCCCATGAACTCGGAATCCAGCGACCCCAACGAAATAGAGCCCTTAGAACCGCGCGACGAAGCCGATCCGCATGATGAAGCCGAGGCGCAGGCCGATCCAGAAAACGAAGCTTTTTTGGTCGATGTGCAGGCCGATGTCACACAAATTTATTTAAACGAAATCGGTCAAAACGCCTTATTGACGCCTGCCGAAGAACAACGGCTATCTCGCCTGGCAAAACAAGGCGACTTCGATGCGCGGCAGCGCATGATCGAATGCAATTTGCGCCTGGTGGTGAATATTGCCAAGCACTACGTGAATCGCGGCATGGCTTTATTGGATTTAATCGAGGAAGGCAATCTCGGTCTTATCCACGCTTTGGAAAAATTCGAACCGGAACGCGGGTTTCGCTTTTCCACCTATGCCACCTGGTGGATACGCCAAAACATTGAGCGCGCCATCATGAACCAATCGCGCACCATACGTTTGCCGGTACACATCATCAAGGAATTGAATATTTATTTGCGTGCGCAGCGCCACCTCGAATCGCATGGCACGCCGGACCCCACCATAGAAGACATCGCCCATCTGGTGGACAGGGAAGTCGAAGAAGTGCGTTACGTCATGAGCTTGAACGAACGCACCGCCTCTCTCGATGCGCCTTTGGATATCGATCCAAATTTATCCATAGGTGAAGCGATTCCAGACGAGCAAAGCGTTTTGCCGGAAATGATGCTGCAGCGCAATGAAGTCGAGAAATATGTGCAGGAATGGCTGAGCCAGCTCAGCGATAAACAGCGCAGTGTGATCGAGCGACGCTTTGGCTTGAATGGACACGATATCAGCACTCTAGAAGGGGTGGCCGAGGCCCATGGCATTACCCGGGAACGGGTGCGGCAAATTCAAATGGAAGCCTTGCAAAGCCTACGTAAAATTTTGCGCCGTCACGGCGTATCCAAAGACGTTCTGTTTTAACAATTTCGCAGTGATAGACTGGCAGCTTATCGAGACCGTTCTGTTGGATATGGACGGCACCCTGCTTGATCTGCATTACGATAATCATTTTTGGCAGCATCATGTTCCGGCCCGCTTCGCCGAGAAACACGCGCTTTCCTTGGAAACTTCGCAGCGCGAGCTGGGCGAACGCTACGCGCGCGTCGCCGGCTCCATGCAATGGTATTGCGTCGATTATTGGAGCCGCGAACTGGCCTTGGATATCGCCAGGCTTAAACAAGAAGTGGCACATCTCATCGCCGTCCACCCGCATGTGGAAACATTTCTACAACGCGCTCGGGCAAGCGGCAAGCGCGTGGTTTTGGTCACCAATGCGCATCACAAAAGTTTGGCTTTGAAAATGCAGCGTACGGGCTTACAACGCTACTTCGATCAGCTGATCAGCGCGCATAGCTTGGGCATGCCCAAGGAGCATGCCGAGTTTTGGGGGAAACTGCAAAGCTTGGAAAAATTTGATCCGAAATCGACCTTGCTCATAGACGATAGCTTGCCGGTACTGCGCTCGGCGCAAGCCTATGGTATTGCGCATCTGCTCGCGGTTTATCAGCCGGATACCCGGCAAGCACGCAAAGACGTGGGTGAGTTTCGAGCGATAGATCAGTTTGATCAACTTCTGGCGGGGCTCTGAGCGCGGCGATTCAGAGCAGTAAAGCCGCTGCCACCTGCCGGCCTTCTCCCATCAAAATATTATAAGTGCGCGCGGCGGCGTGGCTGTCCATGACTTCAAATCCTATGCCGGCCTGCACTAGCGGCTGGCTGAGACGCGGATTGGGGAAATGAAAACGCGTTCCTGTTCCGAGTAAAACCAATTCGGGATGCAAACTCAGAATTTGTTCGAAGTGCCCAGCCTCCAGTTCGGCCACGCTGCGCGGTGCCCAGTCTGCGATCAGGGTTTCCGGCAAAACAATTAAGCTTTTTTCATAGCGTACTTGGTTCACGCTGACGTAACCGTCGCCATACGCGGTGAATAAATTTTGCCCGGCTTGCTGGGTCAAATGAAGTTTCATGGGTTTAATTGCGAGGCCGTGGGGGGTCCTGTAAGATTATAGCTTTTTTGGATTTTTAGCTAACTCGCATCTATGGAAGCTTTCTCCCGAATCAAACGGCTTCCGCCTTATGTGTTCAACATTACTGGCGAGTTGAAAGCCGCAGCGCGCAGACGCGGTGAGGACATCATCGACTTCGGCATGGGCAATCCCGACCAGCCGACACCCCAGCACATCGTCGACAAATTAATCGAGTCCGCGCAGCGCGGCGACACCCACCGCTATTCGGTCTCCAAGGGGATTCCTCGCTTGCGCCGGGCGATTGCCACTTGGTATCGCACCCGCTATGAGGTCGAGGTGAATCCGGATACCGAAGCCATTGTCACCATAGGCTCCAAGGAGGGCATTGCCCACTTGGCTTTGGCGACCCTGGATAGAGGCGACATCGTCTTAGTGCCCAATCCTAGCTATCCCATCCACATCTATGGACCGGTGATCGCCGGGGCGGATATTCACCATATTCCGATGAAAACCGGCGTGGATTTTTTCGAGGAATTGGAGAAGGCGATTAAGACCTCTTTTCCAAAACCGAAAATGCTGATTCTGAATTTCCCCAGCAATCCCACCACCCAGTGCGTCGATCTGCCTTTCTTCGAACGGGTGGTGAATATTTGTCTGGAGCATGAGATTTTAATCGTCCACGACATCGCGTACGCCGATATCGTGTTTGATGGTTATAAGGCGCCATCGATTTTGCAAGTGCCGCGCGCCAAGGAAATTGCCGTGGAGTTTTTTACTTTGTCCAAGAGCTATAACATGCCCGGCTGGCGCGTCGGCTTCATGGTGGGCAATAAAGATTTGGTCGCCGCGCTGGCGCGCATCAAAAGTTATCACGACTATGGCACTTTCACACCAATACAAGTCGCCTCCATACTCGCCCTGGAAGGCCCACAAGATTGCGTGGAAGACATACGCTCCATGTATCAAAGCCGCCGCGATGCGCTGTGCAAAGGCTTGGACTCCTTAGGCTGGGAGGTGGAAGTGCCTAAGGCGACGATGTTTGTTTGGGCGCCTATTCCCGAAGCGTATAAAGCCATGGGCTCTTTAGAGTTCTCGAAAAAAGTTTTAATCGAAGCCAAGGTCGCGGTCTCGCCCGGGGTGGGCTTCGGCGATTTCGGCGATGACCATGTACGTTTTTCTCTGATAGAGAATGAATCACGTACGCGTCAAGCCATACGCGGCTTGCGCGAAATGTTTAAAAAAGATGGCGTGCTATAAGCGCCAGGCTGAGCTAAAGCGTCATCGCTGCTTAGCATCTTGTTTTTTTCGACTGGAAAAATAATGAAACCAATTCATGTCGGCCTATTAGGTCTGGGGACGGTGGGCGGTGGCACGCTGACGGTGTTACGCCGGAATGAAACCGAAATCACGCGTCGTGCCGGGCGCGCGATTTTAGTCAAGGCTGCGGTCGTCAGAGATTTAGCCAAAGCGCAGGCCCACGCCGGTGCGGACATTAAAATTTCGACTAATGTCACGGACGTGGTAGACAACCCCGATATCGATATCGTGGTGGAACTCATAGGCGGCACCACCCAGGCCAAAGATTGGGTGCTGCGCGCAATTGCCAATGGCAAGCATGTAGTCACCGCCAATAAGGCGCTGCTGGCTTTACATGGCAATGAAATTTTTGCGGCGGCGCAAGCAAAAGGCGTGATGGTCGCTTTCGAAGCGGCGGTGGCGGGTGGCATCCCGATCATCAAAGCCGTGCGCGAAGGCTTAAGCGCCAATCGTATCGAGTGGGTGGCCGGTATTATTAACGGCACGACGAATTTCATACTCAGTGAAATGCGGGACAAAGGCTTGGCCTTCGATACCGTGTTAGCGGAAGCGCAGCGCGTGGGCTACGCCGAAGCCGATCCGACCTTCGACGTGGAAGGCGTGGACGCCGCGCATAAGCTGACCATACTCGCCGCCATCGCGTTTGGCATCCCCATGCAATTCGATAAAGCTTATATAGAAGGTATCTCCAAGCTCACGCGCGAAGACATTCAGTACGCGGAAGAGTTGGGCTATCGCATCAAATTGCTGGGCATTACCAAGCGCGTCGCGCAAGGTATAGAGTTGCGCGTGCATCCTACTTTGATTCCATACCGGCGTTTGATTGCGAACGTAGAAGGAGTAATGAACGCCGTACTCGTGAAAGGTGATGCGGTAGGTGCGACGCTGTATTACGGCCGTGGCGCAGGTTCCGAGCCAACGGCCTCGGCAGTAGTCGCGGACTTGGTCGATGTGACCCGCATGCATACCGCTGATCCGGAACACCGGGTGCCGCATTTGGCCTTCCAGCCCGATGCCTTGTCGGCCGAACCCGTCTTGCCCATGAGTGAGGTGCGCACGGCTTATTATTTACGCATGCGCGCCTTGGATCAGCCGGGGGTCTTGGCCGACATCACGCGTATTTTGGCGGACCTGGGCATTTCCATAGACGCCATGCTGCAAAAAGAACCGAGTGCGAATGAGACCTTGGTGGACATCATCATGCTGACGCACGAGACGGTGGAAAAACATATCGATAGCGCGATAAAGCAAATACAAGCTTTATCCACCATACCCGGTGCGGTGACCAAGCTGCGCTTGGAGACTTTGGGCTAATCTAAGTCATGAGCCGTACCGATAAAATTTTATTTCAGGTTTTATCGGGTAGCGGTGACCATAATATTCGTTTTGATGATCTTTGTGCTTTGCTCAAAGTGTTAGAATTTGATTTGCGGGTAAAGGGCAGCCACCATATTTTTACCCGCTCGGGCGTACCAGAAATATTGAATCTTCAAGCGAAGCAAGATCAAGCCAAGCCTTATCAAGTGAAGCAAGTGCGTGAAGTCATTACCCGCCACGGCTTAGCAGGAGAGAAAAAGCATGAGTGATCCCGTGCATTACGAAATCATTATTTATTGGAGTGAGTCGGACCAGGCCTACATTGCGGAAGTCCCTGAACTCCCCGGGTGTGCGGCCGACGGCGAAACGTACGCGGGGGCTTTGAAGCACGTGGAACAAGTGATCGCAGAATGGATAGCGACTGCTCGAGAGCTGGGCCGGCCCATTCCTGAACCAAAGGGCCGCTTGCTTTACACTTAGGGCCTTCAACTCAAAAACACGACTCTGTACATCCCTTGAACTACATCTCCACGCGCGGTCTAGCGCCGCAACAAACGTTTCTGCAAATCCTGCT
>CAZKHT010000024.1:0-18248 GCA_964552595.1 uncultured Burkholderiales bacterium | reverse complement strand
GTACGGTATTGATCAACTCGGGCGCAGCTTGTTGCAGCTCGGCGAACCGGTCGACCGCGAGCCCGCCCCGTCCTCCACCGCCAGCACCTGCACGACCCCTGCCGGCGCGGCCGCCCCCTGCCGCTTCGCCGAACGTCACCGACCCCGTCATGCCCACCGAGAACGAGTTCCAATTCTTCCCGGAAAACGGAAACGCAAAGTTCGTCAAAGTCGCTTGGCTCGCTGCCATTTCGCCTCCGAACTCCGGGTCCCACTCAAAAGGAAGATTTTCGATACGGTACCGCGACCCATCCGGAGTGAAGCGCAACGTAGCGCCGGGACTTTTGCATTTCACCACCGTTGTCGCCGAGCGCGTGGCCTTCGGCCAAGTGCAATTCATCGCGGTGGGCACGCCCCCGGACGAGGATGGCTCGGCTGATTTGCAATACGTGGTCGCGGCGGCGCGCAATATCGGCAAGCACATGACCGAGTTCCGGGTGATCGTGGATAAATCCACTGTACCCGTAGGCACCGCCGATAAAGTGCGGGCAGCGGTAGAAGAAGAAGTCGGCAAGCGCGGTGTGAAATGCGGCTTCGCCGTGGCCTCGAATCCTGAATTTTTAAAAGAAGGCGCGGCGGTGGAAGATTTCATGCGGCCTGATCGCATCGTCATCGGCACCGATGATGCCCGCGCGCTGGATATCATGCGTGCCATTTATGCTCCGTTTCAGCGCAATCATGAGCGCATTATCGCCATGGACATACGCTCGGCGGAACTCACCAAATACGCCGCCAACGCCATGCTGGCCACCCGCATTTCCTTTATGAACGAATTGGCCTTGCTCGCCGAAAAACTGGGCGCCGATATCGAACATGTGCGCCATGGCATAGGCTCGGACCCGCGCATCGGCTATCACTTTTTGTATCCGGGCGTCGGTTACGGTGGCTCCTGTTTCCCCAAGGATGTGCAGGCCTTGCAGCGTACCGCGCAAGAAAATGGCGTCACGCTAAAAGTATTGAATGCCGTGGAAGAGGCCAATGAGCGTCAGAAAGCGGTGTTGATAGAAAAAATCACCCAGCGTTTCGGCGACAACTTGGCCGGCAAGCAATTCGCGCTGTGGGGCTTGGCGTTTAAACCCAACACCGACGATATGCGGGAAGCGCCCAGCCGCGTCATCATCGAAGGCTTGTGGGCCAAAGGCGCCACCATACGCGCTTATGATCCGGTGGCCGTGCATGAAACCCAACGCATTTACGCCGATGAAAAACGCATTAGCTATGCCGATTCCCCCATGGATTGTTTAGCCGGGAGCGATGCCTTAATCATCGTCACCGAATGGAAGGTTTTCCGCAGTCCCGATTTCGCTGCGCTCAAAGCCAAACTCAAGAACCCGGTGATTTTCGACGGGCGCAATTTGTATGAGCCTAACGTCGTTCGCGCGCAAGGTCTGGATTACTATCCCATAGGCCGTCAATAGCGGGGCGGACGTGGACGAGGCATACAATCAAGCGCCGGCAAACCTGTCCAGCGCACGCATCCTCGTGGTGGGCGACGTCATGCTGGACCGCTATTGGTTTGGCGACGTCAGCCGGATTTCTCCGGAAGCGCCGGTGCCGGTGGTGCATGTGACGCGCAGCGAAGAGCGTCCCGGCGGCGCCGCGAACGTGGCGCGCAACATTGCCGCTCTAAGCGCTCAAGCGTCCTTGCTCTCGGTAACCGGCGACGACGAACCCGGCCAGCGCATCGCCGAGCTGATGGGCGAAGACAAAGTCGCCACGGTTTTACATCGCGATGCATCGATCTCGACTACGATTAAATTACGCGTGGTCGGACGTCAGCAGCAGTTGTTGCGTATCGATTTCGAGACTACGCCCAGCCATGAAATCCTGGCGGCGGCGCTCAGCGATTACGAGCGCCTGTTGCCGCAAGCGCAAGTGGTGATTTTGTCGGACTACGGCAAGGGTGGCTTGGCGCATATCACGCGTATGATAGAAATGGCCCGCGCCGCCGGTAAGCCGGTGCTGGTCGACCCCAAGGGCGAAGACTATGCGCGGTATCGCAATGCGACTTTGCTTACGCCAAATCGCGCGGAGTTTCGCGAAGTCGCCGGGCGTTGGCAAAGCGAAGCCGAATTGGCGCATAAGGCCGAGGCTTTGCGCAAAGAGCTGGGTCTCGCGGGCCTGCTTATTACGCGTAGCGAAGAAGGCATGTCGCTGTTTTCCGACGCCGGCCATATGCATGAGCCGACGCGCGCGCGCGAAGTCTTCGATGTCTCCGGCGCCGGTGATACGGTGATTGCCACCTTGGCCGTGATGCTGGCCTGCGGTGCCGATATGGTACAAGCGGTGCGCGTGGCCAATCGTGCCGCCGGCATCGTGGTCGGCAAACTGGGCACGGCGGTCGTGAATCGTGAAGAATTATTTGAGCATTAATTAGTTTCGAAAAGGATTTTTATGTTTTACATCGTGACCGGCGCCGCCGGCTTTATCGGCGCAAACATCGTCAAAGCGCTGAACGCGCGCGGCGAAACCGACATCATCTGTGTCGATAATTTAAGCCACGCCGATAAATTTAAAAATTTGGTCGATTGCGAAATCGCCGACTATTTAGATAAGGAAGATTTTCTGGATTTGTTAATGGACGGCGCGTGGGAAGACGAGGTCGGCGCGATTTTTCATGAGGGGGCCTGTTCCGACACCATGGAAACCGATGGCCGCTACATGATGGACAACAATTACCGCTATACGGTCGCCTTATTCGATTTTTGCCAGGCCGAGGAAATTCCTTTTCTGTATGCGTCGTCCGCCAGCGTCTACGGAGCCGGCAGTATCTTTAAGGAGAACCGTACGCATGAAGGCCCGCTGAATGTATATGGCTATTCCAAGTTTCTATTCGATCAATACGTGCGTCGTCACTGGGATGACCTCAGTGCGCAAGTCGCCGGCTTTCGCTATTTCAATGTCTATGGACCGCGTGAACAGCATAAAGGCCGCATGGCCTCGGTCTCCTTCCATTTATTCAATCAATATATGGCCGAAGGCAAGGTACGTTTGTTCGAAGGCAGCGGCGGCTATGATCACGGCGAGCAGCGGCGCGATTTTATTTCGGTCGAGGACGTGGTCAAAGTGAATATGCATTTTTTGGACAACCCCGATCAATCCGGTATTTTCAATGTCGGCACCGGCCGTTCGCAAACATTTAACGATGTCGCTTTGTCCACGGTGAATGCTTGCCGAATTGCGCGAGGCGAACAAATTTTGGATTTAAGCGAAATGCGCGAACAAGGGATTTTGGAATACATTCCGTTTCCCGACGCCTTGCGCGGTAAATATCAAAACTTCACCCAAGCGGATATTTCCGCGCTGCGTGCCGCAGGCTATACCGCGCCCATGCTGACCGTCGAACAAGGTTGCGCCCGCTATGTCGCGCATCTTACGCAAACCCTGTAATTTTCAAGCAGTAAATTAGGAAAGCCCATGCCTTACTACGTTTATAAAATCGAAACTTTTCCGGTACGCCAGCTGACCCGCTTGGCGGAATTCGATTCTTTCAAGCTTGCCAGTGCCGATGCCAAACAGCGGCGTAACGACATGCAATTAAAGGACGGCGAAATCATTAAAGTGATGTTTGCCGGCTCCGAGCTGGAGGCGGAGGATATTTTGTCCCAAGTGCGGGAGAAGCCGCCCACCATAGGCGACGATTACTAAGCAGCCCTGAATGCTAGATGAAAACGCTTATCGCGATAGTTATGAAACGCTGAATCCGCTGCAGTGCGTATTCGAGCGCGCGATCTTGCGGCGCTGCTGCGGCTGTGAACATTCCCTGCGCCGCTATATCGCCGAACGCGAAGCGGCGGGTTGCAAGGATACGGCCGCGCACGCTCTGTGCAGCGCGCTGAAAACCGAGATGCGGCATGCCGCCGCTTTCACCCTCAAGCTGACTCACCCGGATGATCCTCTGCCGCATAACAAGCAACTCAAGTTGCAATGCGGCGGCCTGCGCGGCGTGGCGCAGAGCGCGGGAGAAACCTTGGAAGAAACCGTGCCGAATATTTTTGGGGCTTTGCGCACCGCCTTAAGCCGTTACGGCACTGTGACGGCCTTGCCATTTCAAGAAATCATTCAGCACATACGCGCTTACGAGCCCCGTTCACGCCGTAAATAAATCCACGCCGTAAATAAATCGCGCCATCTCGTTTTACGCGCGGCGTCTATCTTCGCCCTTGCGTCTTTCTTCTCCGACCGCGATCAAAGCCGCGTGACACAGCACTTGCGCGAAATGGCTAATGATATTGTCGAAACGCGCCACTTCGCCGCCATCGGTATTGGAAATCTTCAAGTGGGTGCCGCTGCCATCCATCACGATATGAATGATGAAGCCTAAGCGGCGCAATTGCATGGCCACCGTCATCGCCGCGCCAACGCTGGTGCTATAGGGCGGCACGGCATTCTCCGACTGAGGCCCGCCCTGACGATCATGGGCGATAAAAGGTTTGTTGTCCTCCCAGACTATTTTTTCTTGCATTACTTTTTCCGCCACGCGCGCGTCCAATTCTCTTTCTTGCTTATGCGTGATGATTGCTTCCATGTGCTTCCTCTATCGGTTTTTCTTTAGGGTTCCGTGAAACATCGACTCAATTTCCCTGCTTCTTTAGCCTCGCCATTTAAGTTTCACTTGATTTCGCCGTTAAGATTCAGAGCCTTGCCTTTCTCGCTAAAAATAAAGAGTTTACATCGTATGGACAGACAAACACCGCCTGAGGTTTGCCTCACCCAATACTCTCATGGGGGTGGCTGCGGCTGCAAAATTGACCCCGCCGCCCTGCATGAAATTTTAGCCAATGTGCCACGTTTTTCCGGCTTTTCTGATTTGCTGGTGGGCATAGAGTCGGACGACGACGCCGCGGTATATCGCATCAACGACCATCAAGCCATTATCGTGACCAACGATTTTTTCATGCCCATCGTCGATGATGCCTATGCCTTTGGCCGCATCGCCGCCTCCAATTCCATTAGCGATGTCTACGCCATGGGCGGCACGCCGCTGATGGCCGTGTCTATCGTCGGCTTTCCCGTCAACAAATTACCGCTGAATGTCATGCAAGAAATCATGCGCGGCGGCGTGGAAACTTGCCAAGACGCCGGCATCCCTATCGCCGGCGGTCATTCCATCGACAACGAAGAGCCGATGTTCGGTTTGTGTGTGATCGGTTTAATCGACCCGCGCAATATCAAAAAAAATTCCGGCGCCCAAGTAGGCGATATTTTAATTACGACCAAGCCTTTAGGCATAGGCATACTCAGCACCGCGCTGAAAGTAAAATCCTTGAGCACGGCCGGTTACGATAAAGTCGTGCGCGCCATGTCCACCTTAAACAAAGTGGGTGCTTGGCTGGGCGGGCAGAGCGCAGTCCATGCCTTGACTGACATCACCGGCTTCGGCCTGGCGGGCCATGCCTTGGAAATGGCGCGCGGCGCTGGTGTGTCCATGGTGATAGAAGCCCAGCGGGTGCCGGTGATGGAAGAGGCCTGGGATCTCGCGACCGAAGGCATCGTCCCCGGCGGCGCCTATCGCAACCTCGCGGCCTTCGGCTCCGCTTTGCAATTCCAAGGCAATCTCAGCCGCGAGCATCAATTAATCTTCACCGATCCGCAAACGTCTGGCGGCTTGCTGATGGCAGTAGCGCCGGAGGCAGCGGACAGCATCATCGCCGAACTCAAACGCCAGAATGCCTTGGTCGCGGAGAAAGTCGGCTATGTCACCGAGCGCGGCAGCGCGAGCACGGTGACCGTGCAAGCGGCATAATCCGCGTGTGGACTATTCTTTCTTTGGGACTTTATTTCTCTTAGGTTTTTCTAGCGGCGTCTTATCCGGTTTAGTCGGCATAGGCGGCGGCATTATTTTATTTCCGCTGTTATTGTATTTGCCGCCGGCTATAGGGCTCGCCAGCTTGTCGGTCAAAGCCGCCGCCGCCATCACCGCGGTGCAGAGTTTTTTCGGAGCCTTGTCCGGTGCCCACGCCCATCATAGGCATAAGCAGGTCGACTGGGATTTAAGCAAAGACTTTGGCGGTACCATGGCCGCCAGCTCGTTTTTGGGCTCTATACTCTCGCGTGATTTACCCGAACATTTCATCCTGGTTTTATTCGCCTTGCTGGCCCTCATCGCAGCGGCCCTCATGCTCATTCCCAGGCCAGAACAAGCAGAACCAAAACTTGAAACGCCTTTTCATTACTCCCGCCGCAAAGCCTGGATTTTGGGCGCCACCATAGGCATCGCGGCCGGTGTAATAGGGCAGGGCGGCGGATTCTTATTCGTGCCAGTCTTAATGACGGTGTTGCATGCACCCGTGCGGCTGGCGATAGGCACCGCGCTGGCAGTCGGTGTTCTTTCCTCGGCAGCGGTCGTCCTAGGCCGTGTCGGTGCCGCGCAAATCCCCTGGTTGTACGCCGCAGTCGCAGTCAGCGGTGGCCTAATCGGCGCGCAAATTGGCTCCGAACTTTCTCAGCGTTTACCACGGCAGGTGCTGCGCCGCATCCTCGCCGCCGCGATATTTTTGACTGCGATAAAAATGTTGTGGGGATTGTTGGGTTGAGCGATGGGCCGTGTCGAGATAGCGAGCAGAAGTTTCAGGTTTGGCCGTAACTATTGTGCTTGTGTCTTGCGTCCGTTTCCTCTCATTACCGGTGAAGGGTGTTGGATGATTCATAGGCAGCAAGGTCCAGGGTTCTAAGGGCGACCGGGTTTTCTAGGACTCAATGTTAGGCGGCCAAGTGACAGCGAGACGCGGTGACCGCCGGGAGCGAACTTGAGCTTGTTATGCATCATTACTAAGAACCTGTGAGAATTTTTCTGCAAAGCCAGCATTAAGCACACGATCGGCAAAATACAACGCAGCAATTGCTTCTGTAACATCAAAGCTTTTACCTTCAATCACCGCCACTGCTTGGTTATGAAGCGCGTATGCGAGATGAGCTGCCTGGCGAACGACCGGCTCGCCATCACTTTCACTGCCAAGGTAGCCTGACAAGAGAACGCGAATTTCAAATAATGCCAGCGCTAACAACTTCGCTTGATTGTTATGGTCTCGCATTTGCGTTCCCCTGATGTATAAACGTGATAGCTACCCGCGGCCGGAGCACGCAAGTGTTAAACCTTTGGTGCATACATGTAAGGCACATATAGCGAAGGACCAAAGAAGAATAATGCGGCAAGCGCAAAAAACGCAAGGGCCGCGACGACGCGAGTACGCCGGCGACGCAATGGCATGAAACGGCTGGCTACTGCGGCCGATAGCGCGAACAGGCACACGAACAAGACTGCGTCTAGTGGCGTCACCCACCATGTGGGGCCGGAGAGAAACCCGGCCCAAGCCACAAAAGCGAGCAGCAGTACAGCCGAAGCAGCCGAGAAGTAAGCCGCATGTTTCAGCGTACAGTTTTGAACTGATAGCCCAAATAGAAAACCAAATGGCACCGCGCCTACGGGTGCCGCAATGGCACTGTGTGCAATAAGGCCCGAGACACCGCGAGCGTCAGGCCAAAAATAATAGCTAACAAAAATGCCCCAGAATCCCCGGGCCATAGAAAATGCGGCGGCGAGACTAACGACACCTACCACAGAGACTAAGGCTGTTTGCATACGTGATGGCATCGGGCTAAATGGCCTAACGTAAATTAAACGGCGTTAAGAATACGTCTAAGCACCGCTCAAATCCTAGCGCAAAATTTATCATGTTATTTTCCTTGTACGCGCACTTTGCTGCGAGTAGGTGAACCGCCTGGAAAGCTCGTCGATTGCGCACCGAACTCGAGACGGACGTTACGCCCCCCGCCTAGCCGCTTCTATCGTCGCGATATCGATTTTCTTCATCGGCATCATGGCCTCAAAAGCGCGTTTGGCTGCGGCGCGATCCGGGTCGGCGATGGCTTCCGTGAGGGCGCGCGGGGTGATCTGCCAGGATAATCCCCACTTGTCTTTGCACCAGCCGCAGGCGCTTTCTTCACCGCCATTACCCACGATTGCATTCCACAGGCGGTCGGTTTCCGCTTGGTCGTCGGTGGCGACCTGGAAGGAAAAAGCCTCATTGTGTTCAAACACCGGGCCGCCGTTCAAACCCAAACAAGGAATGCCCATCACGGTGAACTCTACCGTTAACACCGTCCCTTCCTTGCCCGAGGGATAGTCGCCGGGCGCATGGACGATTCTTCCTACGGTGCTATTCGGAAAGGTTTGCGCGTAGAACTTTGCCGCGTCTAAGGCGTCGTGGTCATACCAAAGGCAAACGGTGTTTTTGGCAATCATGGTTTATCTCCAGTCAAATTGAAGTGCAATGAAGGTGGATTTTTATTGGCGTGGATAAATATGCAATCTCCACACGCCTAACTTCACCCCATTAAAGCAGAGAAAATGCTTTTCAGCCTAGCGGGCACATAGCGGCATGGGCGCCTCTCTTTCCCGGCAATGTGTGCCAGCGTACAGCGCGGCTTGTGCGTGCGCGGAGAATATTACACACCGTCTATTCATGCGCTGACTCTTCCAATGGAAAGCAAGGTTCCAGAAAAAATTCAAAATCGCCGCGTCCACATGGCGAATGAGCGCACCTTCCTGGCGTGGATACGCACCAGCGTCGCCATCATGGCTTTTGGTTTCGTAATCGAAAAATTTGCACTCTTCATGAAGCAATTGTCCGCCGTCTTGCACAAAGCCGGTGTGCCGGGCTGGACAGATCAGCATCCGCTCTACGGCCACTCCGAACTTTTCGGCATGATCCCCGTGGGCGTGGGCATCGCCATGGGGGTGCTGGCATTTATTCGTTATAAAAAAGTACAGCGTGACATAGAGCTGGATCGTTATCGCCCGTCCCTGGTGTTGGATGCCTTATTGGCCTTGTGCGTATTCACCTTGGGCGCATTTTTATTGCTGTATTTATTCCGTAGTGCCAGCTAAGCGAGACCTCATGAGCATACAAGAAATTACCTTAATTCAAATGAACGACAGCCATGCTTATTTCGATTTGCATCAGGAAATGTTTTGGCATGGCCATCACGCGGTGTACCGGCGCGCCGGCGGTTATGCGCGGATTGCGACGCTGGTAAAACAAATTCGCGCCGAGGCGCCCGGCCGCGTGCTGTTTTGTGATTGCGGTGATACTTTTCACGGTACGCGTCCCGCCATCGCCAGCAAAGGCGAAGCTTTGCTACCGATCTTGAACGCCCTGGGTATAGACGCGATGACCGCGCATTGGGAATTTGCCTATGGTCCGCAACAATTTCGTAAGCTCTGCGCCGCGCTGAACTACCCCATGCTGGCGGTGAATGTATTTGATCAAACCACGCAGGCGCCGGTTTTTTCGCCATATATCGTGAAAGAACTAGCGGGTTTGCGCATAGGGCTGATAGGTATCGCCTCCAATATTGTCGACAAAACCATGCCGCCCAAATTCAGCGAAGGCATTTATTTCACCTTGGGCAAAACCGAGTTGGCCGAGGCAGTGCATAAGTTACGCGATGAAGAGCGCGTCGATTGTGTAGTTCTGATTTCCCATCTGGGTTTTCCGCAAGACATGAAATTATTAAGCGAAGTCGCCGGCATCGATGTGTGCCTGAGTGGTCATACGCATAATCGTTTGTACGCGCCGGTGAAAAGCAGGGAAACCTTGATTATTCAATCCGGCTGCCATGGTTCCTTCCTCGGGCGCCTGGACTTGCGTATTGAAAATGGAAAAGTCGTAGGCTACAACCACAAGCTCTTGGAAGTGGAAGCGGCACTGGAACCCGATGCCGAGATCAAGGCCTTGGTCGAGTCTGCATTGGCGCCGCACCGCGATCATCACACCACCATCGTCGGCGAGACCTTAACCGCGCTCAATCGCGGCACCACATTAGAATCCACCATGGACAATTTTTTATTGCAAACCTTGCTCGATGCCACGGGCGCGGCACTGGCGTTTTCCAATGGGTGGCGTTATGGCGCGCCGGTACCCGTGGGACCTATAACCTTAAACGATTTATACAACATCATTCCCATGGACCCACCGATTTCCACGGTCACGCTGAGCGGAGAGGAAATCCGCGAAATGCTGGAAATGAGTTTAGAGCGCACCTTTGCCGCCGACCCTTACGCGCAAATGGGCGGCTATGTGAAGCGCGCAATGGGCTTACAAGTTTATTTCAAAATGGAAAACCCCCACGGTCAACGCATACAAGAAATCTTTATCGGCGGCGAAGCGCTTATTCCCAGCAGCGAATACGAAGCGGCATTTGTGACGGTGCAAGGCGTGCCCGAAAAATTTGGCCGTGACCGGCGCGAAACCACGACGCATATTGTGGATGCCATGCAGCATTATTTGTCGCGGCATGGTCCCTTGCGGGCGGAATTACGCAATTCTTTCGTGGTGGTATAGCCCCGCCCCATCCTGAGGTATGTGGTCCATCGAACAGAAATTCCTGCCTAATGCGTTTACGGTGTTGTTATCGCCGGCGGACATGCCGCACGCAGTTGAAAGGAATATCATGGACCCTCATTACCCCAAGGCCAGATCGTATGCGCGAGGTGCGCTGCGCTACGCTTTACTCGCGCTCTCCCTCACTTTGAGTTTGCCTTCCTTCGCCGCCGTGGCGGAGGGGAGTGCCGCAGCCTTGCGCGCCAAATACGCCTCCTTGCGCGATCAGTTGGCGCGTAATCAATTTCAGCGGCCGATTTATTTGGACTCCAGCGAAACCAAAAGCAATACCCGCGGCAACATTTATGCGGTCATGGATCATCCCTTCAGCGAAATGAACGCCGCTTTAAATGGGCCGCAACAATGGTGCGATATTTTGATTTTGCATATCAACACCAAATATTGCCGCGCCGAAGATGGCCCTAACGGCACGGTGCTAAAAATGAACATAGGCAAAAAATATGATCAGCCCTTGGATCAAGCCTATCGTTTGGAATTTAATTATAAAGTCATCGCCGCCACGCCGGATTATTTACAAGTTCAGCTCACCGCCGGCAAAGGTCCCATGGGTACCAGCGACTACCTCATCGTTTTAGAGACCGTGAGCTTACCCCAAGGCCGCAGCTTTCTGCATCTGACTTACGCCTATGGTTATGGCTTGTCCGGGCGTATCGCCTTGCAAGCCTATCTCGCCACGGCGGGTTCGGGTAAGGTGGGCTTTACCGTGGTCGGCAATGGCGAAGGCGGTGAGCCGGAATATATACGCGGCGTGCGCGGCGTGGTCGAGCGCAATACCATGCGTTATTACCTCGCGATAGATGCTTATCTCAATGGCACGCGCTTGGATAAGCGGCTAGAGAATTGGTACGAGGGCACGGAGCGCTACCCGCGCCAGTTGCACGAAGTGGACAAAAACGATTATCTGCAAATGAAGCGACGCGAATATCAACGTCAACAATCCCAAACTTAAAGTGGCGGCGTCCTCGCGCCTGTCTATGCGCGCCCTGTCCTGGGTGGCGTCTTTAGTCTATGTCATTGTGACGGTGGTGCTGACCATCATTGCCTTGACCTTAATCGGCTATGGCGTGTGGCATGCGATCAAGGCGGTGATCGAGGGCGGCGACGTGGTGGCCGAGCTGCTCAACTCCATAGGGCTGATCGTCATCTCGCTCGCGGTTTTAGACGTCAGTAAATACCTCATGGAAGAAGAAGTCTTGCGCGACCGGGAGCTGCGCTCGGCGATGGAGGCAAGGCGAACCTTGACCAAATTCATGGTCATTATTTGCATCGCCGTTTCCTTGGAAGCAGTGGTGTATATCTCCCGCGCCGGCAGTGAAAATATCCGCAATCTGATTTATCCCGCGGTATTGCTCTTAAGCGCCGTCGCGGTCATGGTGGGTCTAGGCGCCTATCAGAAACTCAGCGGAGCGGTGGAATCCAAGGATAAAGACAGCGACCTCGCGGTCGCCGGCCAGACAATTTCGAACTCAGCACTTGACTGATGCATACGGCGGCGTCGGCCCGCTGGGATTTATCCCCGGATTAATCCGGGATGGAGTTGGGGAATTTAACGGCGGGCTTCCGGGTGTATCAAATGCGGCCGCGCCACCGGATCGAAATCTATCCATTCGCCATCCGCCCATTCCGCTTCCGTCTTCTCGATGTCCTGCGCGCCTTGCTGTTCCAAGATGCGAATAATGGGCGCGTCGTTGTCCAACGCATCGACATTGACGGCCAGCATGATGCCGGACTGGCGCGCGTAGTCATCACCTTCGCCATCTTTTTTCATGCTCCCTAAGGCTCCGACCAAAGCCCCTGTATATGCCCCCACCCCCGCCGCCGCAGCCACCCCCAAGGGACCCGCAGCGAGGGCTGCTAAGCCCACTCCTGCACCGACTGCCGCGCCGGCGGCGCTGCCGCCATGCGCACCTTCCGCCTTGGCGTCCGCGTCCTCGTCGCCGCCCATGGGATGGCGATCATGCTGCCCCGGAGGGCCCACATAAAACGTGGTCATTAAGTCTTCAGAGAGATTTTGACTCTGCAAGGCTTGCATTGCGGCCTCGGCTTGCTCTATGGTATCGAATCTACCAGCTATCACTGTGCTCATAATCATGCTCCGTGATGTTTTAAGAATGGGCCAACAACAACCCTACAAGAGCCGAGTAGCAAGCCTGATGCCATCTTTCCTAATGTTAAAAATGCAGAGCTTATATGGTGTTTATTGGCACAATGCGAGCTAGCGCACAGTCGGCCTTTCGGATTCTAAGGTAGAAACACTTACACGGATTTGTAAAACTTGCAGGCGGCCGAGCGGAAGGGCGCTGACCGAGCAAATGGGGAAGGTTAATTCAACTAACTTCATTTGGCCCTCAGAGGGATACTCGGGCATCGCTCAAGCATTCCGCCTTGGCCTCTGCCATTGGAAATGGAAAGTGATACGACAGACATGCAAGGGTTAAAAACGGTTTTGATAGTAGATGATAGTTCTTTATCCAGAATGATGATACGAGGCTTTATCGCCAAGAAATATCCTGAGTGCGTGGTACATGAAGCTCCCAACGGCGATGAGGCAATTAAAATCGTCGCTCAGGAAACTCCCGAATTGATTACCTTAGACGTCAATATGCCTGGCATGAACAGCTTTGAAGCAGCCAGTCGCTTGCACGAGCTTTGTCCGAGCGCGCGCATGGCGGTGATTACCGCCAATATTCAGCAAAGCGTGCGCAAAAAATTGCAGGGTCTAGGCATACTGTTCCTAGCGGTGGTGGAAAAACCCATTACCGAAGGCGGCATGCAGAGAATTTTCGATGCGATGTGAGGCATGATAGAACTAACGGAATTGCAGCAAGACGCCCTGGCTGAGATTTTTAATATAGGCATGGGCCGCGCCGCCAATTCATTAAGCCGCATGGCCAGCGACGACATCGGGCTGGCGGTGCCGACGGTGGCTTTCGCCACCCGTCAGGCGGCGGCGCAAATCCTCATCGAATCGGCGGGCGAACGCGTATGCAGCGTCAGCCAACGGGTCGAAGGCGAATTCAACGCCGACGCGATATTAATTTTCCCGGAAGTGAATAGTTTGGAAATCGTGCGCCTGATGGTGGGCGATACCACCCTGGACAATTTGAGCGACATGGAGCAAGAAGCCTTAAGCGAAATCGGCAACATCATTTTGAATGCCTGTATCGGCACGCTGACCAATATCTTAGGCGGTGAATTCGTGATTTCTTTACCCACTGCCAAAGTCGGCAGTTGCTGGGGCGTGCTGGAGCTTGAGCGCCGTTCGCATGACGAGACCGTGATGCTGATCTATATAGACTTCGTCTTAGAACGGCGGCAAATTCATGGCCACGTGGCGATCTTGAAAGAAGTCGCCTCCATGCCGTCTTTCATGCGGAAAGTGGAACACTTTTTATCCTCGGTGCAGCATGGAGCGTGTTCCCATTACTTTTCAATTCCTTAGATAGCCAACTCGCGGTGAGCGTGCTGGAAATGTTGCCGGTGGGCGTGATCGTGCTGGATCGCGAGCAGAAAGTGATTTGCTGGAATGAATGGATAGCCCGCGCCGCGCAAATCAAGCCGGATAAAGCCTTAGGAAAATCCCTGCTGGAAATTTTCCCGGAAATCGAAAACACCCGGCTGTACGACGCGATCAACGATGCGCTGCATAAAGGCTATCCGGCCTTGCTCTCTTATTCCCTGCATAAATCGCCCCTGCCTTTGTATCGCGACCCCATCGGTTTTCGCGACCAAATCAGCGAGCGCAAGCGCATAGATCAAGCAATCCAGATTTTAGCGGTGACTCTGCCGGATTATCCGCGCGCCTGTGTGATTCAAGTCAGCGATGTCACGCATATACGCTTGCGTGAAGAGCGGATACGCAAACAAGCGCAAGATTTAAGCGATTTGCAGCAACGCCAGCAAGCGCTCTTGCACAGTATTCCCGATATCGCCTGGCTGAAAGATACTCAAGGTCGCTACATTGCCGTGAATGAACGCTTCGCCCGAGTGTTCGGCGTGGCCATAGACGCGGTTGCCGGTAAAACCGATGCCGAGATTCAAGTGCCGTCCTTGTCCAATAGCCAAGACAGCGACGCCGAGGTTTTGGAAAGCGGGGTCACCCGCCGCTACGATGAATCCATCACCGACGCGCATGGCCGTTTGACCTGGATGGAAACCATTAAGGTACCGATTTACAATGATCAGGCGGAATTGATAGGCTTAGCCGGAGTCGCGCGTGACATCACCGAGCGTAAAGCCAGCGAAGAACGCATCCACTTTCTTGCGCACTACGACACGCTGACCGAGTTACCCAATCGTTTTATGTTATTTGAGCGCTTGGATTATTTGCTGGCTCAAGCGCGCCGCCACAATAGCCAAATCGCGCTGCTGTTTTTAGACCTGGATCGATTCAAGGTGATTAATGATTCCATGGGCCATACCGCGGGCGATATGTTACTCAAGCAAGTGGCGCAACGCTTGAATGAAAACGCCCGGGAAGTGGACATCATCTCCCGAGTGGGCGGCGATGAATTCGTGGTGGCCTTGAGCGATGTAGGGAATACCGACGCCGTGGTTGCCGTGGCGGAAAAAATCATGCTCGCCGTGGCCCGGCCTTATTTGTTGAATGGGCAAGACATACACGTGACCCCCAGCATGGGCATCAGCTTATTTCCCAAGGATGGCGAAGACATTGTGACGCTGGTGAAAAATGCCGACCGGGCGATGTATCGCGTCAAGGAAACCGGGCGCAACGGCTATGAGTTTTTCTCCGAGGAATTGAACGCGGTGGCTATGGACAAGCTTACCGTGGAGACCGGTTTGCGCTTAGCCTTGTTACGCAACGAGTTCGAACTCCACTATCAATCGCAAATCGATTTAAACACCGGGCAAATCGTGGGCGCCGAAGCCCAGATCCGCTGGCATCATCCCGAGATCGGTTTAATTTGTCCATCGCGTTTCATCGCCATCGCAGAGGAAAGCGGCCTCATCGTGCCCATAGGCGAGTGGGTGTTGGCCACCGCTTGTGAACAAAATCGCGCGTGGCAGGAAATGGGTTTGCCGCCTATTCCCATCGCGGTGAATTTATCGGCGGTGCAGTTGCGCGAGAAAAGCTTTGTCTCGCGGGTCTCGGAATGCCTGGATCGCACCGGTTTGGAAGCGCGCTTTTTGGATTTGGAAATCACCGAGAGCGTGATTATGAGTAACGCCGAATCCACCATACGCATGCTGGATGAACTCAAAGAACTTGGCGTGCTGTTGTCAGTCGACGATTTTGGGACCGGCTATTCCAGCTTGAGTTATTTGAAGCGCTTCCCTATAGACCGATTGAAAATTGATCGCTCCTTTGTGCACGATGTCACCACGGATGTGAACGACGCCCCCATCACCGGAGCGAATATTGCCATTGCCAAGCATCCCAAATTATCCGTGGTCGCCGAGGGTGTGGAAAATATTGAACAACTGCGTTTCCTGCGGGATCAGCAATGCGATCAAATCCAAGGCTTTTATTTCAGCCAGCCGATGTCGGGTGAGGATTTTGCGATCCACCTGAAGAACGGTTTGGCCGGTCCGCGCTTCGAGGACAGTGCGTTCAACCTAGTCACTCCGACCGGAGGGAGACAAGCCCCAGGCGGCTACGTATCGCATTAGGCTAGGTATCACATTAAGAAGGGGAGAATATGGCTCTCATAAAAAAATCACAGCTAGGAAAACAACGTCAGGGAAACGGCGCGGGCGCGGTGCCTGCGCGCCACGCCAAGGCGCAAGCGCGGCCGCTGGTCAAGGCCAAGCCGCCCACGGCTAAGCCCAAAACCGCGCGCGGATCGAAGCTTAACGGCAAATCCAATACCCCGGCCTTCCAATTGCGCATCAGCGAGCGCATGGCCGCGGCCGCAGCCGAGCTTGCCTCGGGCTTGGCGCAAACCTCGGCTGCCGCCGAAGAATTACAGCAATCCATGTTGCAAATTACCACGGGTGCGGAGCAAGCCTCGGGCGCGGCCCAGGAATCCCTCAGCGCAGTCAGCGAGATGACGCGCAATTTGCGCCAGGCAAAAATCAATGCCGAGACCTCGCAGCAAACCATACAAAGTTTGCAGGCCTTGGTCTATGGTGCCAGCGCGATCATCGCCGAGGCGGTAAGCAATGTCGCCTTGTCGGCCGAGCGGCAAATCCGCGCGGTGAGCGAAGTACGCGAACTGGAAAAACAAGTCGAAGATATCAGCGAGGTCGCAAGCTTAGTGGCGCGTATCGCCGATCAAACCAATCTGCTTTCCTTGAATGCGGCGATCGAAGCCGCCCGCGCCGGGCGCCACGGCAAAGGCTTCGCTGTGGTCGCGGAAGAAATTCGCAGCTTGGCCGAGAGCGCGGAGAAGAGCGCAAACGACATCCATGCCGTCATTCAAGAAATACAAGCGGAGGTGAAAAACATCGCCGGCGGTATCGCACATGCCGCCGAACTTGCGCAAGCCGAAGTGGTGAACGCGGAAAGCCTAAGCGCGCAACTGGAAGAAGTGCGCAGCAGCATGCAAAGCATTGCCGCCGATGGCGAGAGGATTTCCTTAAGCTCGCAAGAAGCGGCCAATGCCGCAGGCGAATTACAAAGAGGGGCGGAGGCCATCGCCGCCGCAGCGGAAGAACAAGCCGCAGCCTGCGAAGAGTCTTCGCGCATGTTGGCGGAGCAGACCACCGCTTTGGGTGAGGGCAGCCAATCTTCGCGCTCTTTAATGCAGCTTGCCGAAGAGCTCACCCAGTCCAGATCGGCGGTGCAAGTAGAAGAGGCTGCGGCTTTGGCCGAAGAAATGTCGGCCGCGATAGAGGAAATCAACCGCGCCGCCCTACAGATCAAGATTGCGCTCAGCCAAATCAGCAAAGGCGCGCAACAGCAGAGCGCGGCCGCGGAAGACGCAGCGGTGGCTGCCGGGCAGATAGAACAAGCGGCCCAGACCAGCCAGCAAATGGCGCAGGCGGCGCAGCAAAACAGCCTGGCTATGGCCGGTATTTTGAAAAATCATCGAGAAGGCGTGGGCGCGCTGGTGCGCGGCATTTTGAGCGGTGTCGCGGTGATTAAAGACAGTGCGATGCAAGCGCGCGGCCTGGAAAAACTCAGCCTGCGTATCAATAAAATCGTCAATGTGATTACTCAGATTTCGATACAGACCAATATGCTGGCCGTGAGCGGTGCGATAGAAGGCGCGCGTTCGGGTGAGCACGGCAAAGGCTTTATCGTGGTCTCCAACGATATCCGCAATCTTTCGCGGGAAAGCGCGGAGCATGCGGAAAGAATCAAAGATTTGATCGAGCAAGTGCATATGCAGGCCACGGCGGTGCGTCGCGGCATAGAAGAAACCGCAGTCGCGACGACGGCGGAAAGTGAGAAAGCCCAACGCATCTTGAGCAACATTGATCAAGTCGATTTGGAAATGCAAAAAGTGAATAGCCGTCTACAAGAAATCAGCGGTGGTACGACCGGCATGGTGATGATGCTGGGCGAAATTAAGCGCGGCGCGGAACAAATCGCGACGGTCGCCACCCAAGCCGACCGTTCGGTCGCGCAGGCCCTCACCGCCGCCACTCAGCAGTCTCGCGGCGCCGAGGAACTCGCGGCGGCGGTAGAGGAAATTGCCGCCTTAGCCGACTCCATGCAACACGCTTAAATCTTCGTCCGGGGGGAATCGCATGGCCAGCTTGGCAAATTCTAGTTTGCGTAGTACCGAATTCGGGGAGGACGAGGCCGAAGATCAACATCGGTATTTAAAGTTTTTTCTCGGCGGGCATGCCTTCGCGCTGCCGCTTACGATGTTGTTGAAAATTTTGCGTCTGCCG